>JAHDYM010000017.1 GCA_023383705.1 Gammaproteobacteria bacterium
TCGGCACGATTGCGCTGGCCGGCATCATCGTCAACAACAACATCGTGCTGATCGATACCTACAACAAGCTGACCGAGGCCGGCATGGAGGCGCGCGAGGCCGTGCTGCGCACCTGTGCGCAGCGGCTGCGCCCGGTGTTGCTGACCAAGATCGTGATGATCCTCGGCCTGCTGCCGATGGCGCTCGGCATGAACATCGACTTCCTCGACCGGCACATCACCTTTGGCAGCCCGAGCGGCCAGTGGTGGGCCGAGATGGCCACGGTCATCATCGGTGGCCTGACCTTCGCCTCGATACTCACGCTGATACTGACCCCGAGCATCCTCATGATGCAGGCCAACCTCGGTCGCCGGTGGCAGCGGCGGCGCGCCGCTGCCGGCGATACCAGCCAGCGGCAGGCGGATGTCGCCGGCTGAACGCGGCACAGCCCGGCACGTGGCGCGGCTCATCACGCTGACGACGGACTTCGGCCTCAAGGGACCGTTCGTCGGAGTGATGAAAGGCGCGATCCTGCGCCAGCTTCCGGAGGCCGTGATCGTCGACCTCACCCACGAGATCCCCGCACACTGGCCGATCGAGGCCGGCTTCTGGCTGGCCCGCAGCTACCACCACTTCCCGGCCGGCACCGTGCATGTGGCGGTCGTGGATCCGGGCGTCGGCACGCGACGCAACATCATCGCCGGGGAGTTCGACGGACATCTGTTCCTGGCGCCCGACAACGGCCTGTTGCAGCCCCTGTTGAGCCGGCCCGGCGCACGCTGCCACCGGCTCGCCGAAGACTGGCGTGCGCGGCAGGACTGGCCCACACCGAGCAACACCTTCCATGGCCGTGACATCTTCGCGCCGCTGGCCGCGGGGCTGGCGGCAGGCCGCTTCGGCATCGGCGACATCGGCCCGCCGGCGGGCGAACTCGTACCCTCGCTGCTCGAAGACCCGCTGTGCGGCGAACACGAGATCCGCGGCAGCGTGGTGGCCATCGACAATTTCGGCAACCTGATCACCAACATCGAGGCCGGCCTGCTCGGCCGCCTGCGCAAGGCCGAAGTACTGGCCGGTGGCCGGCGCATGGGCCTGTGCCGGACCTACGGCGAGGCACGCCCGGGCGAGTTCCTGGCACTGGTCAATTCATTCGGCGTGCTGGAAATCGCCCGCGCCGAGGGCAACGCCGCCGATGGCCTCGGCCTTGGACGCGGCGCCCCGGTGACGGTCGTCAGCACCACCCGGTAGAAGCGGCCTGTAGGAGCGCCTTCAGGCGCGACTGGTTGTTGGAATCGCGGCTGAAGCCGCTCCTGCAGCTTCTTCGAGCCTGGCCCAGGAGTCCCTGAGCGTCACGATGCGGTTGTAGACCGGCCGTGCCGCGCCGTGATCGACGCTGTCGGCCACGAAGTAGCCGAGCCGCTCGAACTGCAGCACCGCGCCCGGCGCGATCGTGCGCAGCGCCGGCTCCAGCTGGCAGCCAGTGAGGACCTGCAGCGAAGCCGGATTGAGGAAGGTCTTGAAGTCCTGGTCGTCGCCACCGGCATCCGGTCGCGGCACGCTGAACAGGCGGTCGTAGAGCCGCACTTCCGCCGGCAGCGCATGCACCGCACTGACCCAGTGGATGGTGCCCTTCACCTTGCGCTCGGCGCCGCTCAGGCCGCTGCGCGTCTCCGGATCAACGGTGCAGTGCACTTCCGTCAGCTGCCCGGCCGCGTCCTTGATGACATCCACGCACTTGATGATGTAGCCGTAGCGCAGCCGCACCTCGCCACCCGGCTGCAGCCGGAAAAACTTCTTCGGCGGATTCTCGGCAAAGTCGTCCTGCTCGATCCAGAGTTCGCGACCGAAGGGGATCTCCCGCTCGCCAAGCTCGGGCTGGTCGGGGTGATTCGCCCCGCGCAGCATCTCGGTCCGGCCTTCAGGCCAGTTGATCAGCACCACCTTGAGCGGATTCAGCACGGCCATCGCCCGCGGCGCACGCACATTGAGGTCCTCGCGCACGCAGTTTTCCAGCAGGCTCATCTGGATCAGGTGCTCCTTCTTGGTCACGCCGGTGCGCTGCACGAAGTCGCGCAGCGCAGCCGGCGGATAGCCACGTCGGCGCATGCCGGCGATGGTCGGCATGCGCGGATCGTCCCAGCCCGACACATGGCCGAGGGTGATCAGCTCGGCGAGCTTGCGCTTGCTGGTCACCGTGAACGCCAGGTTGAGCCGCGAGAACTCGATCTGCCGGGGCCTGGCCGGCAGCGTCAGCTGGGCGAGCAGCCACTCGTACAGTGGCCGGTGATCCTCGAACTCCAGCGTGCACAGCGAATGGCTGATGCCTTCCAGCGCATCGGAAATCGTGTGTGCAAAGTCGTACATCGGGTAGATGCACCAGGCATCACCGGTGCGCTGATGGACGGCCCGGCGGATCCGGTAGAGCACCGGGTCGCGCAGGTTGATGTTCGGCGAGGCCATGTCGATCTTCGCGCGCAGCACGTGCTCGCCGTCGGCAAACTCGCCCTTGCGCATGCGTGCGAACAGATCGAGGTTCTCGGCAACGCTGCGGCTGCGGTGCGGACTCTCGCGTCCCGGCGCCTTCAGCGTGCCGCGGTACTCGCGGATCTGTTCGGCACTGAGGCTGTCCACATAGGCCTTGCCGGCCTCGATCAACTGCAGGGCGCAGGCATGGATCTGCGCAAAGTAGTCCGAGGCATGCGTCAGCCGGTCGGCCCAGTCGAAGCCCAGCCAGCGCACGCTGTCGATGATCGAATCCACATAGGCCTGGTCTTCCTTGAGCGGATTGGTGTCGTCGAGGCGCAGGAAGCAGCGCCCGCCGGTCTCGGCGGCGATGCCGAAGTTCAGGCAAATCGACTTGGCATGGCCGATATGCAGGTAGCCGTTGGGCTCCGGCGGGAAGCGCGTCACGATCTCGCGGTGACGCCGGCTGGCCAGGTCATCGGCCACTATCTGGCGGATGAAATCGCGGCCCGGCGCTTCTGCTGCGCCGCTCGTCTCATTGTCATGGTTCATGCGTGAAGTACTGCACAGATCAGCCATCGGGAGTTGGGTCGGGCCGGGAAAGCCCGCTATAGTTTTATCGTTACATGTTGATTGTACATAAGTTTTTCAGGTGAGCACTGCATGCGTCCGGTACCGGATCGATTCTTCGCCGCTGTCCGCGCCTTGACTGCCGACATGCCGGCCAAGCAACGGCTGATCACGGCCTACGTCGACCACCTCGAGACCCTGCACCCGGAAGACATCCCCGAGTCCATCCGCCCGCGCTTCGAGTCGCTGCGCAAGGCCATGAACAGCGTACCGCCGACCGAACGCGAAACCGCCGTGCAGGTATCCGTGCGCAAGATGTCGCCGGCCGATGCGGGCCGCTACACCCTGTCGATACTGGTGATGTTCGCCGAACTCGTCCGCGTCAGGAATACCGGTGAGCGCCTGAACAGCAGCGACTCGCCGCCAACCGGCGCCTTTGCCCGCAGCAGCAACAACATCCGCGTGCCGAGCTTCCTGGCGCGTTCGTCGTAGGAGCGGCTCGTAGGAGCGGCTTCAGCCGCGATCTTAACGCAGGAGCGGCTTCAGCCGCGATCTTGACGTAGGAGCGGCTTCAGCCGCGATCTTAAACCAGTCGCGCCTGAAGGCGCTCCTACCAGGCGCTCCTACCAGGCGCTGCTACCCGAAACCCAGCCCGCCGGGATTCAGCAGACCGTCCGGATCCAGCAGGGCCTTGAGCTGGCGGACCAGCGTGCCGGTCTCCGGCTTGCGGCTCTCCAGCCAGGGATAATCCTTGCCGATCTGCAGATGGCTGGCGCCGTTGCGGCTGCAGAGTTCCTGGATACGCTCCTTGAGTTCATCGACCAGGGCCCGGCCAGCCGGGTTGGCGGCATGCTCCGGCACGTTCGGCAGCAGCGCCGCCGGGTACACCCGCCGGTGATAGATGCTGCGCTCGTCCTCCCACAGGAAGGTCGGCTCGTAGATGAAGGCGTTGGTGCTGAAGGTCATCAGCATGCGCGTCAGCTGCACCCGGTGCTGGCGCATCCGGTCACGGTACTCGAGCAGCAGGGCCTCGAAATCGGCATGGTGCTTCAGCACCGCCGAGAACGGCAGGATGCCGTGGGTCGGTTTCCAGCGCTCGCCGTTCGGGCCGAGGATCGGCGTGAGCTGCATGAAGGGATTGGCGTTGAAGTAAACCGGTATCGAGTTCGCCACCTCGGCGCCGTACTGCGCGGCAATCGCGCGCACGCAGGCCAGCTTCAGCCGCGCCTCGGCATTGGTCAGCCCCTCGGTGCCGAAGTGTGCGGAATACACCGCCTTGCGCAGGAAGTTGCGCCCTGCCAGCCCCATCTTCGCCACCTGCAGCGCGCCGTCGAGCGGATTGCGCGCCGAGAAAAACACCGAGCGCGCCGCATCGAAGGGATTGGCCGAAGCCATCTGCGTCAGCGCGGTCTTCTGCTGGCGCGGATCGAGTCCGAAGTTCTGCGCCACCACGCCGAGGCGCGCGGTTTCCATCAGGGCGCGCAGGCAGCTCTCGCCATCCGGGAAGCCGAAGGAACAGCCGGCAAAGCCCTCCGGCTTCTTCATCAGCCGCAGCGTGATGCGCGCCTTCACGCCCAGCGTGCCGGCATCGCCCACGAACAGCCCGGCGAGATCCGGCCCGTAATAGCGGAAAAACGGCAGGCTGTTCGCACCACCGCCGGAACCGGTGGACAGCATCTCGCCATTGGCCAGGATCACGTCCATGCACAGCAGTGAATCGGCCGAGACCCCGTAAAGCCCGGAACCGTAGTTCACCGCCTGGTGCGACATCCCGCCGCCGACCGTCGCCACCAGCCCCGAGAACGGCCCCCACATCGGCGTGCGTAGACCGCGTGGCGCCAGCGCCTCGTACAGCTGCGCCCAGGTCACGCCCGGCTCGACGGTGACGTAGAGGTCCTCCGCATTGATGTCGATGCGCGTCAGCCGCGACATGTCGAGCGTCAGGGTACCTGGCCGAATGGGCAGGTAGGCGTTGGTGTACGAGGCCCCGCCGCCCCGGACCACGGTCGGGATCCTGTGCCGGGCACAGAGCCGCATGACTTCCTGCAACTCGGTGACGCTGCCCGGCGTGACCACCGCGGCCGCCAGCACATCGGCCTGGCGGAACACGTCGGTCGAGAAAAACACCCGCGACTCGTCGTCGGTATGGAGGTGATCCTTGCCGACAATGCCGGCAAGGCCAGCGAGGAGATCGCCGGCAAGCACCGACGTCGGGAGATTGCTCATGAGTCTGTACCGGCAGCGTCAGGGACGGCTGGACAGCTTGGCACGAAACACGGCGAGGGTGAACTGCGGCAAGACCACCTGACGGAGCGCACGCCTCGGCTCGGTGATCAGGCGATAGAACCATTCGAGATTCGCGTTGCGGAACAGGGCGGGCGCACGGCGCACGCGGCCGGCGATCACATCGAAAGTACCCCCGACCCCCTGGCACACGCGTACGTGATGCAAACGTGGCAGGTACTTTTCCATCCACAGTTCCTGCTTTGGACTGCCGAGCGCGACAAACAGGATCTGCGCCCCGGACATGTCGATGGCCTCGATGAGGCGCGGCATCCCGGCCTCATCCACGTAGCCATCGTGATGGCCAACGATCTGTATGCCGGGATACTGGGCCCGGAGTTTCACGACTGCCTGGTCGTTGACTTCGCGGCTGGCACCGAACAGGAAGACCTTGTAGCCGCGCTCTGCCGCCCGCGCACAGATCGCGGGCATCAGCTCGGAACCGGGTACCCGCGCGATCCGCTCGCCCCACAGCGTACGTACCGCATAAACGACGCCGATGCCATCCGGGATCAGCAGGCCTGCATCATTGAGGGCGCGGCTCAACACCGGGTCATTCTGGGCCTTCATGACCTTTTCGGGATTTACCGCCAGGATGGTCCGCGGCTGGTCCCCGGCGACCATATCGTCGACTGCCGACAGCGCCCGGTCCATGTCCACACAATCGACAGGGACTCCCAGCACGGTGACTCGCCGCGGTGAAGTCATCGGCAATCAGACCCCTGCCACCACGAGCAACAGGCTGTATACGTTATGGCACATATTCGACCACTCGCCCGGCAGTATCCGGACTCCCCACGGGTCCGATAATACGACCAGCCCGGCCCGGGGAATAGTTACCGGAATATCAGGTTTGAACGTGCGATGATTGACGGGCATGGATTACTCCCAGAGCGACAACGATGCAGCAGTACCGTCCGGATATTGATGGCCTGAGGGCCATCGCTGTATCGGCAGTCGTATTGTTCCACGCCTTCCCCGAGCTGGTTCCCGGCGGTTACGTCGGCGTGGACGTCTTCTTTGTCATCTCCGGCTACCTGATCACCGGCATCCTGCTCGGCGAAATTGCCCAGAACCGATTCTCGGTGCTGCGCTTCTATATCCGTCGGGCCCGGCGCCTTTTTCCCGCTCTTTCCGTGGTACTGCTCGCCGTGCTGCTGTTTGGCTGGCTCTGCCTGCTGCCCCTGGAGTTCGAACTGCTGGGCAAACACGTGCTGGCTGGCGCGGCTTTTGTATCGAACATCGTCCTGTGGCGTGAAGTCGGTTACTTTGATGTCAGTTCGGAACTGAAACCCCTGCTGCACCTCTGGTCGCTGGGTATCGAAGAGCAGTTCTACCTGATCTGGCCCCTGGTCGTCTTCGTGATCGCGCGTTGGGGACGCACTTTCCTGTATGTAACCACAGGACTTATAACTGCCTCCTTTGCACTGAACGTTTACTGGACCGGGAGCCTGCCAACGCTGGCCTTTTATCTGCCGGTAACCCGTTTCTGGGAACTACTGGTCGGCGGCATGCTGGCCTGGCTGGCGATCCAACGCACCCGACAGCCTGTCGGCAACGCAGGCACGGCACTGCAGTGGCATACACATGCACTTTCAATGCTCGGGTTGCTGTTGATCGGATTTTCCGTGTTCGCGTTCAATCGGCAAACGCAGTTCCCCGGCTGAGCGGCCGTCCTGCCTGTCGCTGGCACAGCATTCATGATTGCAGCCGGGCCAACCGCGCCACTCAACAGAACGCTTCTGTCCAGCCGGCTGGCTGTGGGAATCGGCTTGATCAGTTATCCACTCTATCTGTGGCACTGGCCCCTGTTTGCCTTCTCGCGAATATTGCTCGACAAGCCCATGTCAGTGGCGGTCGGTGCCGGCCTGTCACTGCTGGCAGTCGCACTCGCGTGGCTGACATGGCGCTATATCGAGCGCCCATTCAGGGCGTCGAAACCAATCAACGTTGCTGCCCGTGACGCAGCCTGGCTATGGACCGCGACAATCGTTCTTGGCCTGTGCGGACTCACGGCATGGATGACATGGCTTGCACCGCGTTCTGCCAGCTCACCTCCCGTGCGACTCGTGGCTGCAGCTCAAACAGACTGGCGCGATATCGACAACATTGAACTGGAGGGTGACCGCAAGGAACGCATCTTGTTCTTTGGCGACAGCCACATGCAGCAGTACCTGCCGCGCATAGAAGCAATCATGAAAAACCACCAGGCGCCGGTATACAGCGTGTTTTTCAGGACAAGGGGCGGCTGTGCACCTCTCGCGGGAATCGAGCGCCACAGCACTGCCTGCAATCAGCTCGTCACGGAAACATTCGCGGAAGCGATGGACCCAACAGTCACGACAGTAGTCATCGCTGCATCATGGTATGGCTTTTCAACACGTGATGACTATTACCGGGTTAGCGATCCGGACAAACAGCCAATCGCACCATTCGCACCTGAAAATGACTGGATCTTCGAACACTGGGAGGACCGACTGCGCAAACTGAAGCAGGCTGGCAAGCACGTGGTAGTAGTCGGATCGAGCCCGCGGGGACCGCTCGCTGATCCCATGCGAAGAATTGACCGACGGTGGTTCAGCTGGCAGGAGGCCCGAATTGCACCGATAAGCCGCGATGAACTTTACAGGACCGTCGCCGATGTCGACACGCGGATCCGGCAGGCAGCAGTGAGCGCCGGGGCTGAATTCATCGACCCGTTTGACTGGCTGTGTGACGCCCGGACCTGCAACGTCGTCGATGGCAGAGGATGGCCTTTGTACAAGGACAAGACCCATCTGCGCGCATCGTTTGTTGCCGACAGACTGGCTTTGCTCGATCGATACGTCTACGTCAGCAATTGACAGCACAGGCAGCAACTGTCTCACCTTGGCGACAACATGTTTTCGAGATTTCCCACGGGCCCGACAATACGACCAGCCCGGCCCGGGGAACAGTTGCCGGAATATCAGGTTTGAACGTGGGATGATCGATGGGCACGGATTACTTCAAGACGAACAACTTTGACCTGATCCGACTGGTGGCTGCAGCACAGGTAATGCTGTTCCACACCATGCATTACACGGAAGTCCCGGTGGGTGGGCTCAAGACCGTCGTGGGCTATCTGCCCGGCGTACCAGCCTTCTTTTTCGTCAGCGGCTTCCTGATTTCGGCCTCCTGGGAGCGCAACTCCGATTTGCGCACCTTCTGCGTCAACCGCGCGCTGCGGATCTTCCCGGCCCTGTGGGCGGTCCTCTTCTTCTCCATACTCACCCTGCTGCTGTTCTATGACGGCAGCATTCTGCGCAACAATGTCGGCAAGCTGATCCTGTGGAGTTTGAGCCAGGTAACGATCCTGCAGGACTGGATTCCCGACTTCATGCGCGGCTATGGCATCGGCGGCATGAATGGTAGCCTGTGGACCATTCCGGTCGAACTGTCGTTCTATGCATTCACGCCGATCATCTACTGGGCGGGGAAAAAGCTGAGGGGGGGGGTGGAGCTGATCCTGCTCGGGACCATCGTGCTGTCCTTCGGCCTCCAGTACGCTGTCTACGGATTTCAGGACCAGATTCCGGTATTGGCCTGGAAACTGATCACCAAATCGCCCCTGCCCTGGGTGGGCATGTTCTGCTGCGGCGTGATCGCGCAACGCCACCTGCCGCGAATCCATCCATGGGTCGCCGGACGCGCACCCATCTTCATTGCCATCTATGTGCTCACCGCAGTGGCGTCGCACTATCTGCCCATTTACCCGTTGCTGAACGGCGACTCCAATTCAATGGGCATCATCAATTACCTGGCGATGTGCGCCCTGATCCTGGCCGTTGCCTACTCGTGGCAGAACCTGGCCGAACGGCTGCTGCAGCGAAACGATATTTCCTACGGTGTCTATATCTTCCACATACCGGTGCTCAACATGTTCGTGCATAACGACATCATCGGCTGGACCGCATTTGCATCATCCCTGGCGATCTCCATCGGCCTTGCAATACTGTCGTGGTTCTATGTCGAAAAGCCTGCGCTCGGCCTCCGGCACTGGGCCCTGTACAAGCGATAGCCGCAGCGAAGCCCTGCATCTGTCGTCATTCGTCGCCGAAGCATTGACTGATCAGTCCATCACCCGGGCTGCAAAGCCGGCACAACTCCGCTCAATCACCTCGCCTGGTTCTGGTTCACCGAGCCAGAGAACAGTAAGCAACGGGCCCGACGCTGCCGCCTGACTTGCATCGACCACCAGGGTGGTACACGGATCCAGACGGGCATAGTGCCCGGATTGCCAGCCCAGCAACGGCGCCTTGCGCCCTTCGACCAGACTCACCGTGCCGCCGAAGACCTCGATCACGACTCGCGCGGTGCCCGACTCCACTTCAACACGGCCGGCGGCGAGATCACTGGATGCGAGCCGGCGGCCCAGATGCCAGTGCAGGCGCACATCGCGCCCTTCGGCACCCCTGAAATGATCCCACACCGCCAGGAACCGGCCCGGCCGGTAAACGACACCACGGCAGTGCGTGACTCCCGTTGCGCGGTAGGCATCATGGCGTGCCAGCAGCACACAACCATCTGCGGCAAAATCGGCCTGCCGAAGTTCGGGGCGGTACGCGCCTTTCCACAGAAAGGCGCCAGCCTGTTCTGCATGGTCCACGCCATCCACCGTCACCGTGTTATGCGCGCTTGCCGAACGGAAATAGCGGCGATACTCCGTGCCGCCGCCATACATGAAGGTACCGGGATCGATCAGAAGATCCGCGCCGGCATGGCGAAAGACCAGTGACAGGCAATCGGCATGACCATGCCCGTAACCCGGCGCCATGCCCAGCGGGTTGTGCAGGAAGATCAGCCGGTCATTCGTCCCGCGGTCATGCACCAGGCTGAGCCCGGCGACCGGATATGACCGGGCGATGCGCATCTGCGCGCCAGCCTGCCAGGACAGCCGCAGACCCGGCGACAGCGCGAAGCCGTCATCGGCATCGCCGATTTTTGGCAGCTCGTCCGGGCCACTCGCCAGCGCATTGAGAAACCCGCGGCTGCGCAACAGGGCTGCATCGACGGCCGGCTCCGGCGCCTCGCCGGCATGCGCCAGCAGTGCCTGCGCAAGTCCGAGCAGGTCCGTGATGAAGAGCAGATACCAGGTGGCCTGCTCGATACCGCCACCGTCGGCATCGATCTGCCGGGCCGCCTCGATCCGCAACAGCCGGCGGCCGGTTTCACGCCAGCCTGCAGCCCCCGGATATTCCGGCAGGAGAATTCCCGCGTAAAGAAGCCCGGTCGCCTCCGCAATCGTGTGATTTCCCGCGGACGAATGGAGCGACAGGCGGCGTGCGATATGCGGCGCATGCTGCGCAGCGATCCCGGCAATCATCTGCCGGGTTTCAGCAGAGGCCCACTGCCGGACCAGGTCGAATGCATGAAAGAGGCTGATCAGGCGCAGCGCCTCCTCCATCGCGGAGAGGTAGTTCACGCCGATACCCGGCGGATTCGCCGCGTACCAGGCATGCAGATCGCTCTCGATGCGTCCCAGCGCCACGTCACGCTGCGGCGGGTCTTCGCTGGCGATCACGGCCAGTGCATGCAGATGCTGGAGGCGGTTCAACTCCCAGACGATACGCACGTCGCCAGTCGGGTTGCCGGGCCGGTAATCGATCTGCCGGTAAGGGATGCGGGGCCAGGCCGCCGGAAAGAACGGGTCCGCATGCCAGAACGCCGGACTGTCGCCTACCGGCACCCAGCGCCCGAAAACCGGTATTTCCCCGGCCAGCAGTCGCTGCTCATCGGCCGGAATGCGCTGGTATGGCGGCAGGAAAAGCCGGGACTGCCTGGCAGTGAAAAAGCTGCAGCCCGATCGTACAGCTGGAAGTACCGGCCACCCGACTGGCTGAAACCGCTCACCGAACCCTGTTAATCCGTCATCGATCGCTGACCGGAGTCGATGGACAATCTCGTCTGCTGACATCAGACGCAGGCGGCGCCATAGCCACGACAAACGCCGAACGACATTCATTGATCAATCTTCAGGCTATGCCGCGCAGTCAATCCGTACTCCTGTCGGCACCGACCAACCGACCATGTCCGCCGGGTATTCTTGAAATCACGAAACGAAGCTTCCCCGTACGGCTCCGCTCCAGCTCGGCAACCCTCTTTATGCAGATTCCAATTTCAGGACCCAGTCGCTGACGGGTTGCGTGGATGATCTGTCTTTCATCCTCATCGGAATACTCTGCGGCGGGAACGACACGAATCTCGATTGCCGAAACGTCTGCCTGAAAGATCTGCGCCTCGCGCACGCTGGTCATGTCCTTGAAGATGTGGTCGAGACGCCCAATTCGCACGCCGCCCGGCGTCACGACATAGTCCTCTATGCGACCGTCGATCTTCTCGACGATACGGCCTGACCGGCCGCAGGAGCATGCAGTCCCCTCAACGGGCAATGACACATCGTCACCCAACTCGTACCGGATCAGCATGAATGCATCGTTTGCATACCCCGTAGCGACAACCCGGTGAGTACCATCGCCATTCGGAAGAAACTCCAGGCAACCAAAGTCCTCGTCTACATGGAGCCTGCCGGCCTCACACTCCGAAATATTTCCGACCGCTTCAGTGGTGCCGTAGTGCTGCCGGCACCGGATACCAAATGCCTTTTCGATGAGACCCTTCTGCTGTGGCAGCAGGCTCTCTGCGCCAAGTGTTACGGCAATCGGCTGGTAATCCAGTGTCCTGCCATGCTCGATCATGTAACCGGCCAGGAGCGAAAGCAGCGAGGGATAGCCCTGGATCCATGGCGGCCGCCGTCGATTCAGCTCATCGACATACGCCCCCATGAAAGCATCTTTCATGTGGTACCCGCTGAACAGGATCTGCCTTCCCGGCCGGTTGATGCGCCAGAATGGCGGACGACCCTGCTCTACCGGCACGATACCCCGCCCGTAGAAGTGCGCGTACCAGGTATTGCGATCAACGCCGAAACGCCCACGGTAGCGCCACCAGACCGCCCACTGTTCCTGCTCGGCACGGAGCGTCATCGGAAAAACCAGGCCGGTACCGGTCGTTCCGCTCGTCTTGACCATGCTGTGCGGCAAGCCCGACCAGCCGTCGATATAGAAGTCCTGCAGATGCTCCTGCACGTCAGTACGTCGCAGCCGGGGCAAACCAGCAAGATCCTCAACCTGGCGGATGTCACGTGCATCCACCCCCAGTTCGCGGAACAGGCGCCGGTAGTAAGGTACCTGCTCCTGCGCAAGTTTCAGGGTTCGATGCAGTCGCTGGCCTGCAAGATCTCTTGTTTCTTCCGGCGCCAGCTTGTCGCGGGCAAACACCTCACGCTCAAGTGCCGGATAGGCCCCGCCATACCGGCGTCGCTTCAGATTTGCACCGTAAAGGCTCAGTAACTGATTCTGGACCCAGACAGGAGAAATATCGTAGAGCCTTTGGGAATTCACCTATAAGCCCTCGTCATCGTGACCAGACTGCCTCCCGGAATTCCGGGCCGGGTCGATTGCACCATATATCCGGCACAACTGTTCCGATACCACATCCAGGGCGTATCTCCTGCAAACCTCCCGGTACGCATTTTCAGCCAGCCACTCACACTCCTGCTGATTGCGCAACAGCCTGCAGATGGCTGCAGCCATGCCAGCCACATCCCGCGGCTGGATGAAGATGCAACTGACGCCATCCTGAACCACACTCGGAATCCCGCCAACAGGGGTTGTAATGACCGGCAGCCGACTGGCCATGGCCTCGAGAATGACGTTGGGTACGCCCTCGGTATAACTGGGAAGAATCAGCACTCTGGAGGTTCGCAGCAGGCGGATACGATCCTCACCCTCCACCCAGCCCGCCACACTTGCCGAGTGATCCAGTCCAGTTTCGATAATGCGTTTTCGCAGCTCATCTGCATTTTTTGGCCCGGCAAACACAAACGATGCGTCCGGGAATTCCCCGAGAACGTGCGGTATGGCATCCACCAGGTCATAGATACCCTTCTCGCGGACAAGCCAGCCCATAAAAAGGATTCGCTGCGACTCCATCCGCCAGTTATCCCGCCACAGGCCAAATGCCTGCACATCGACAGGATTACTGACGACCTCCAGCTTGTTCGCCGGAAAAATGCCCTCAAAGTCGCGCTTCTGCCCATCCGAAAGAAAAACCACGCGCTCACTGATGGCCCCGGAGAACCGGATAAGCCACTGTCTCAGTGGAGAACCGGAACTGTAGAAGCGAATGAATTCCGCCGGATGTATGTGCAGAATGACGGGAATCCCGAGTACACGGGCGGCCACCAGATACAGGAACTTCCGGCGAAAGCTCACCCCTGAGGCGGTATGGAGTGAAATTGCGGTCGGACGGGAAAACAGGATGGTCAGCAGAAAAACCAGGTACCTGTACAGCGCATAGACAGCCTTGAACAGCGCAGAGCCTTCACTCGCGGAAGAAAAATGCGTACAACCGAAAGCAGTCCAGTAGGCTGTTCTGGAATAGTTGTTGATCACGGCGGTGATCCCGCCCCTGCAATGCCTGCCGGGCCCAATCACGAGTACCCGACGGAAGGACCGCCTCGCGTCACTCATGACAGATCAGCATCACCCACCGGCAAGTCGGTCCGTTCACGCAGCGACCTGAGCACCGCGAATGTCGCCTGCGTAACCGCCCGGATCTCGCCGAACGGAATCGGTGCCGGGGCGCCCTCGCGCATGCTCTGCACGACCTTGCGGACCATCTCCGCCTGACCCTTGTCCTGGCTGAACAGCTTGCGGTGCTTCGTGCCCTTCGCGCCGTAGGTGGTCAATTCGCGGAAATCCGTCAATACCGCCGACTGGCCGCCCTTGTACACCTCGATGTACTCCTTGGGCATGCGCTTCGGGCCATTGGCGAAATACGAGAGACTGCCGATTGCACCATTGGCGAAACGCAGGTTTATGACCACGGTATCAGCAAGCTGCTCGGCACCGGCCATGACGAAGGCGTGTACCCTCTCGGGCAGCGAGCCACACAGGTAAGTCATGGTATCAATGAAGTGACACACCTCACCGATGATGCGTCCGCCTCCGACCTGGGCATCCTGCACCCAGTTGTCGCCAGGAATGAAGCCGGCGTTTACCCGGTAGATCATGGCCATCGGGCCAGTGCCAAACTGGCTGCGGATCTCGCTGACCAGCGGCGAAAAACGGCGGTTGAAACCCACCATCAGATTGGTGCCGGCTGCGGGCAAGGCTGCTGCAATTGCCTCGAGTTCCCCTTCGTTCAGGGCCAGGGGCTTTTCCACAAACACGTGCTTGCCAGCCTCAAGTGCGCTGAGTACGTAGCGGGCATGACTGTCGTGCCGGGTGGCAATGAACACGGCATCGGTCTCCGGATCACCGAGGACATCGGCGACATCGGCACCACAGAACGCAAAGCTGAAACGCTCGGCAACCGAACGGGCGCTCGTCCCGCTGGATGTGGCAATGCCACGGCGCGTGATACTGCCGTTAGCGGGCAGATTGGGCAGCAGATGGCTCATCGCATAACTGCCGGCACCGATAAAGCTGATACCCGGCACCGGCACCGCGGCCGGCTGCCGGTCTGCGGCCACCGTTACCCGGTCACGAAGCAACTCACGGCTCTGGTCGTACTCGATCAGGATGCCGAGATAGGGTTCTGTCTTGTTGAGGATCAGGTCGTAGGCTGCGGCTGATTGGTCAAGGGGGAAGCGGTGGGTGGTCAGATAGCCGATATCGATGACACCGCTGGCCATCATCTGCTGGAAGGCCTGCATGTTGCGCTTTTCCGTCCAGCGCACAAAGCCAGCCGGGTAATCGAGACCTTTTTCCTCATAGACCGGGTCATAGCGGCCTGGCCCGTAGGAGCAGGACATCTTCAGCGAGAGTTCCTTGCGGTAGTAGTCCGGGTCACGATCAAAAGCAGTTGGCACCAGGCCGACAATCACCACGGTACCGCGCTTGCGCAACAGGCGCCCGGCCAGGTTCACTGGCTCGAGACTGTCGGTAGCGGCGGTAATGATTACCGCATCGGCCCCGATACCGGAGGTCAGGCGCGCCACTTCTGCTTCCGCACCTGCGGCACCCATCGTGAAGCACAGCTCGGCAAAATGGTCCTGTGCCAGTTCAATCGAACGCGCATTGATGTCGACACCGATCACCCGTATGCCGCTGGCACGCAGGATGAGTCCGGTAAGCTGCCCGAGCAAACCCAGGCCGATGACGACGCAGGTTTCGCCCAGGCGCAGATCGGCCTGGCGCACGCCCTGCATGGCGATTGCACCCAGCGCGTTGTAGGCCGCACGGCCGAGATCGGCGCCTGCCGGCAGCGGTACGCACAGATTGATCGGCACCGCGACGATCTCCGCGTGATTGGCATAGCCGGCTCCGGCACAGGCGACCAGGTCACCCACCGCGAAGCCCTGCACATCCGGTGCCACCTGGATGACAACCCCGGCGGAGCTGTAGCCCATCGGCGACCAGGCCTCGAGCTTCTTCTGTACGGCGCGATAGGCCTGTATGGGCCCCTGCTGGGCCACCACCTCCAGCACCTGGCGTACCTGCTGCGGACGCTCGCGGGCCTTGCCGATAAGCCCCTTGCGTGCAGACGCTGCAGTGCTGCCTTCGGTACCGGCACTGATCATCGAATAGTGATTGCGTACCAGCACCATGCCACGCTCGAGCAGCGGCAACGGCACATCGATCACGCTCATCGCTCCATCACGGAGCCTCTGGGACAACTGCTTCATGACTACCTACCGGGAAGGCCGCTTTTACTGAGTTTTTCCGGGGATGCGCCGAGAACCTGGCAATAAAGTTCCTCGTACCGGGCGATGCACGCAGCCAGACTGAAATTCGCCTCGATGGACGCCCGTCCCTGCGCTCCGAGCCTGCGCCGGAGCGATTCATCCTTCAACAACCGAAGAACGAGCTGCGCAGAAATACCCACGTCATTTTCTGCCACGAGAAACCCCTCCACACCATCATGCACGATTTCGACCGTACCACCGCCCCTGGTGGCAACTACCGGCACAGAACACGCCATCGCCTCCATGACAGCATTGGGCAATCCCTCGGAGATCACGCGAAAATTCGTGAACAGACAGGCCACGTCGAGCATACCAGTCAGAACATCGACGTCGGAACGGTAGCCGGTAAAGACAACATTGCCGGCGAGGCCGAGTCTGGCGGTCAGGGCTTCAAGAGACGTGCGGTTGGGACCATCGCCGATAACCAGGAACCCGGTCTCGGGACGCTCAGCCACCACCTTTTCGGCAACCCGCAGGAAGGCCTCGTGATCCTTGAACCCCGAGAGGGTAGCCGTCATGCCTACCAGCTGCGTGAAACGCGACAGCCCCAACTCACGACGAAGGTTTGCAACGGCTTCGGGCCGGACGTCGAAACGCCGCAAATCAAGTCCATTGCCGATTACCCGGAAATTTGCCCGACGACGCCGAAACCGGTTGTCGAATCCGGCTCCCGAGTTCGATACGAGGATATTTGCGGTATGGGCCTGCAGGATCCGGCATATACGGTAGACCAGGCCGATATCCCGGCTGTCGCGGATTGCCGAGGCAACAATCGGCACACCGGTCAACCGCGAGGCTACTACACCGAAGGTACTGGGCAGACTCAGAAACGTATGTATTACCTGGATTTGTCGTGCCCTGATCAGACGCACGAGGGAAAACAGCGGACCGACCAGGTCAAATCGGCTACCCCTGGACAGCGTTGCCAAGGTGACGTTCGGCAACCCGGATACCTGCCTGTAGAACCCCTCCTGGGTAGCCACTTCCGCGGCAACAAATACCGCAACCGTGATCAGATAGCGCGCCGGGTCAAGGTTCTGCACCAGTTGCACGAGTTGCCGCTCTGCCCCGCCGACATACAGGGACGGCGTCACGAAAAGCAACCGGATACGGTCGTGCGAAGCAGACTCGCCAGCGGACACTGCGCTCACTGGGCAAACTCCCAGCGCGCACCTGTCGACGACTGCCCGGCGCCTGCATTCATGCCAACACCGGAGAACGTCAGGCCGGGAATCTCCACGATCTTGCCGACACCGATGGCAGGACTATCGGACAGGACATCGAAGTCATTCCGGGCCAGATCCCGAAACAGCGGGTCAGCGACGCGATTGTTTTCGACAACATCACCTGACCTCGCCTTCAACCGCCCGAAATCGTCTGACCAGTCTCTGCGATACAGGACCCTCACCGGACCATCAGGGTTGTACATCAGGTTATTGCTGATCTCCTGTGGCCCGACCGAGGCATGTGGTGCAACCGAAATACAGGCACCCCGTCGCGTAGACACCGTCGCCCGCCCGCAGCCATACATGATGTTGTTCACGATACGATGGCCGCTCGATACGGCAGATTCACCGGAAGACAGCTGGACGGCGACATCTGCCGTGTTGACCATGGTGTTGTTCGCCACCAGATTGTCACGGCTCCAGACATAGGGCTGCAGACTGAAACACTGACCGGTCGGACGTTGCTTTGCCTTGCTGTTTACGGTGTTGTAGCAAATATTGCCAACCATGTAGTTGTTGTTGCCATTGACCTGCGCAGCCACCGAGAAGTCGTGCATCCGGTTGCGAAACACCACGTTGTCACGCACGAAGTCCGCTGCAAAACCGTCAAGCCCGTAAGGCCGACAGTAGTCAAAGTAGCTGCTGCCAGGCCCGCAGTGAAACTCGTTGTCAAATATCAGGTTTCGCCTGACCCCCGGCGATTCCGGCCAGTGCGCATCGAGATAAACACCGTTATGCGGCCAGGCGATGAACTGGTTCCGGTAGATCCTTGAATCCTGGACACCCGCAACGAAGTGCACACCTTCGCCTGACACATATGGCCCATACCCGGCCATACCCCAGCGAACACCGCTGTCGATCAGGTTGTCGTGTATATCCAGCCGGCTGATTGGCGTTCCAAACGATTGCGCACGTATACCGCTGGCGCTATCCAGACCAATCACGGAGTTGCGAATCTCGATATCCGCAGACGCACCCCTGATCTCTATTGCACCAAGGCTGCCCCCCTCTACAGCCAGGCCATCTATGATGATGTGCTGCTGGTCTTCGATGAAGATCGGGGCCCAGGGGTCGCCCCTGTCAAACTGCTGCATCCCGGAAATCACCGAGTAAACGACAGCCGGATTGCCCTGCGGTGAGCACAGGAACAGGGCTCCATCGCGGTAAAACCATTCGATGAGTTGCGCACCGGGTTTCTCGCAAAGATCCAGCTCCGTTCGGGCATTGCCAAAGGCCCGGCGTCCGTCCAGCAGCAGGACCTCCGGATCACCACTGCGAAAGCCATGGGTACTGAACATCCAGACATTGCCACGAACGTGCTTCCAGGCATCGGGATTCAGTCCGCCCGCAAGCGGGTTTTCAACCCGTATTCGCGGTCTGGGGCCGGCCTGATACGCACCGATGAACACGGGCTTCTGCGCCGATGCATGGGTCGTCCCGACGATCTTCAGCGAAGCATGCGACAGCGTTCCACTCCTCTGCAGGTAGCGATCACCACCGGCGAACTGTCGAACATGACTCCAGTCGCAATAAGGATCATCCGGGGTACCCGAACCCGGGCAGCCGTTGCTGCGCGAAGGGTCAACATGAATGTCCCGGGGAAGAGCTGCAGCTCCGTACAGCATGCCCAGCATCACGGCGCCGACGAAAATGATGGCTCGCGGAGGGGTCATGCCTGCAGTCGTTCCAGCAACTCACGGTATTTGTCTGCCACCGACTCCGCGCCGAAATGGCGGGCAAAACAGGCCTGTATCGCCCTGGCAGGCCGCAATGGCGGTTTACCCATTTTCCGGACCGCCGCGATCAGCTCTTCCTCGCTGTCGACGACGGCACCAAGCTCCGGATTCCTGCCGATCATGCCGTCCGGGTCCACGAACGAGACAATGGGAACGCCCCGGCGCATGGCCTGCAGGAAAACGTTGGGGAAACCTTCCTTCTCGGAGGTACTTACAAATACGCTCGCGCGATCGAAGTGCTTTTCCGTTTCCTGAAGTGGCTGAAAGCCGAGAATCTCCAGATTGGGCAGTGTCCTGGCCGCCTCCCTGACCTCATCATAGAGAGCGCTGTCATCCTGGAAGTGTGGACCGATCATGGTGAAAGAAAGCTCCGGCAACGCCCGTGCCAGCCTTGCGAACATGAGTGGCCGTTTGATTGCGCGGTGCTTCCCGACCCATAGCACCCGTGTCCGCGATGCTTCTGGCAGATCGACCGGTTCTGCGTCGAGGAAGTTTGCTATCAGTACCGAATCGCGACCATAGTTGGCCTTGAGCAGGCTGCGTTGCACCTCCGTCTGCACGATCACTGCATCCGCGCGACGCAAACCAAAGCGGAAAAGCCAACGGTCACGTGCAAAGGCGATCTGCACCTTGTCGTGCGTGAAATCGAAATCGTGTGCTGCTGCATAGACGTAGCGAAGTGGTTGCACGAGGCGCAGTAGCGCCAGCATCCCCGGCATGAAGCCCGCCGCCCTCGTATAGTAAATATCGGCATTTACCCGTCGCAACGCGCTCCATACCCCGGTCCAGCGCGGGAAAATGAAACGCAGGCCCGGCAAACCTGCATGGGGCTTGTAGGCTTTATAGACCCGACAGCCCTGAATCATTTCGCCGTCCGGCTGCCCGTGATCCAGTGTCACGAAACTGACCTGGTGCCCCATACGCAGCAGCAACCGGGCAATCTGTACCTGTTGCAACTCGGCGCCGCCAACCTCAGATATCCGCGTCTCACCATGGAGCACCGGATATACCGTCATCGACACAAAGCAGACATGAGTCATGACGGGATGGCCTCGAACAGGATCACACGTCCATTTGAGTACAGTTCCCTGTACCCTGCCCCCCTCAGAACACCACCTTCAGCCAGAAGCTCCGGACCTGCATTTCGCACATCGACAAGTACGTAGCGCAGATCGAGATCACGAGTCAGCCCGGCGAGAAAGCCCGGCGCGTTCAGCTGGTGCCTGATCTGCATGCGATCAAAGGTCACCGCCTTGCTGCCATGCCCGGATGAAACCATCACCAGCGGCGTGTAATAGATAAGCGGAGGAAAACTGACCATCGGCACGACCAGTGCCCGCCCTCCGAGGCCTTGTTCGCGAATGAATGAAAAGCAGTCCAGCCATTCTGCTGGAATCTGTGTTGCACCCAGCATCCGGTACTCACGCAACACCAGTGCGCCGCTCACCACTCCGACAACGACCACCGCCGCAATCCACGCCGCATGATCAGCAAGGGTCGCTGCAACCAGCCAGGCCATGAATGGACTGGCAAAGAACATGTGATTCACGCTGTTGCCCATCACCCAGACAATCGCCAGCAACAGCATCCCGGCAACAAGGGCCGCGCTCAGCCACAACCGGGGATCGAGGTGTGCACCGGCCATCAGGCTGGCTGCCAGAACGAGCAACCATGGATTGGCCTTGATGATGTGTTGTGGATTGCCAAACTCGCGGCGAAAGCGCTGCTGCTGCCCAACCTTCATGTGTACGACGACGCGCCGCATATGGTCAGTGATTACCCGCCAGTAGCCGCCGGCACTCAGAAACAATGCGCCGGAGAATCCGGCGAACACCGCCAGCGGCATGGAGCCGTAACCCGACACCCCTGCTGCCCAGAACCCCGCTGTAACAAGCGGTACCAGCAGTAGGATGATCTGGGTAACCATCCGCTGCGACAGGAAGGCGAGCATGACGGCCATGGCAGATACCACGAACCAGAACGCACCCGGATCACTTGCATGAAGTGTCGCGCCCAGCACGAAGACCACCAACCACAGCAGACCGAGAGCACGTGGCGTCAGCGATGCGGCCGTCACCATGTTGATGGGCGTGAGCAGGAAGATCGCCCCGGCAAGTACCGCACGCCAGGGTTCCAGATCAAAGACGGACATGCCGGCAACCACGACGATTACGGCAATCACGACATCCAGCAATGCCGCGAGATTGAGCACCAGCGAGTAAGGCAGTTTCGCAAACGGCACGAGCAGCGCCATCATCAGCGGCGGCAGCTGCAGGACCTCCCGTTCGCCGGTGTGATAGAAGACCATCTCCGGGAATAACCTTCGCTGCCGCCTTATCTCCCTGGCCAGCCGGAGATAGGTAAAGGCATCGCCGCTATGCGGACCGTTGTTGACGCGAACGATCCGAAATACATGCAGTGCCGCGACGATCGCGAACAGAAGTCCACTTGCCAACCAACCGGTCTGCATCCCCTGAAACACCTGCGCTACCCGACTGGGCGCGGCGCCAGGCGCCGCTTGCCTGATTGATCCGCCATGGCCGGGCCCCTGGATGCTGATCGGCGCGGATTGCTGTTTGCGCCCTCCTCTTCGCCCCCGGCCTCGCCCTCATCTGCCGTGTCGCGCAACTGCGGTTCGCGAAGCGCCAGTCGATAGTCGGCGATCAGCAGTCCAATGAGCAGGCAGGTCATCAGATCCGGACTGAAAACGCCGGAGTTGTGGAAGAATGCGTTCATCAGTGCCGCCAGCAGGGCGAGCGTAATACCGCAGTGCCGGATATAGGCAGGCCGGTTGCGCCGGTAGCGTTCCACGGATATCCGGTGCATGCGCCTCAGGATCGCGAAGAACCATACCGCCACCACCCAGCCCAGCACACCGGCATTGACGCCGATATTCACGTAGTGATTGTGGGAGGCCAGTGTCTCCTTCACTTCACCGCCGGCGAGCAACTCGCCGGAATCCTTGCCCAGCGCCTCGCGCGCATAGTCAGCTTTCGACGGCCCCAACAGCGGGTGCTTCATTACACTCGACACGCCGCCCAGTGAGTAGCCGATACGGCTGATAACCTCCTCGACACTCGTCTCACCCAGACGCTCTGTCAGCGTGCCATGCGCATAGGCCGAACCGAGCTGCTGCTCATTGCTGGCACTGAGATAACCGACCACCTGCTGCACGCCTACCAGCCCCAGCCCCACCACCCCGACGATCAGCACGCTGCTGAGGGCCCGACTGGTTTTCCACACCAGCAGCAGGGTACAAACCGTCAGCGCGGCCATCGCGGCCCGCTCCGCATTGATGAACAGGCCGAGCAGCATCAGCAGCATCCAGCCCAGCCAGACCAGTCGCCGTTCAAGCAGATACATCGTGACCGACAGGACGGGAACGGCGGCCAGCATGTAGGAAAAGATATGCGGTGGCCCATACAGCCCGGCGAGCTGGCTGCCCTTGGAAATGAATGCCTCGTAGACATTCACCCGCAGCATCCAGTTGCGTATGTCGGCAAACGGCGAGCCAAACACGTAGATCAGCAGTCCGAAGACGATCTGTATGGCCGCGATCACCAGCAACAGCTTGATGACCTTTCGCAGCATGATGTCATCGGCACAGATCTGTGCGAGGGCAAGAATGAATATGACGATGCGGAAATGCTCAAAGGGCAGGAAAGGCGAGACTGAATGCACGAGATTGTGGAACATGCGCAGCAGCGCGTAGACCAGGAACAGCACAGTCAGCTGCATGACCCTGCTGTCCTTGCCGAGCATCTGCACAAAGCGACGCAGCATGTACAGGCCGGTAATCAGGAAGAACACATTTTCCGGCGCAAAACCCAGGCCAGGCAGCGGTGGTATCGGGAAGAACTGGATGATGATCAGCGCAACGAGCAGACGGCGCGCAGTGCGCGACGGCGCCCAGGGTGCAGTCATCGCGCGATTGGCCGCCACTGCAGATCCCCCTGACCCTGGCACTCAGGCAGCCCTCCGCGAGGTCACCTTGCGCAGCAGACCGAGTTCTTCAGGCGAGAGATCGTGGTTCCAGTACATGGCGACCGCATACAACCCGGCACCGGCCAACGTCACAGCCAGCAAATTCAGTCCGTCATCCAGATACGGCCGCAGGATCAGCGCAATCGCGACGGCCGGCACCAGATTGACAGCCGTGCGCAAGACAGCCCTGAAGGGGAATACCAGCCTGAGACGCACGCCATAACGAAACACCAGCCAGTACAGTGCCAGGTGCATGACACTGGCAAGACCCGTGGCCACGGCTGCTCCAACCACGCCGATCCTCGGCACCAGCCAGATGCTCATTCCCAGGTTGAATATCGACGTCGCCGAGGACAGAAACAGCAGCGTGTTCTTCTCCAGCGCGGCAATCAGCGGACCGAAGGGATAGGTCATGGCCTGGAAAAAACCGAACACGCACATCACCACCAGGCACTGGTACGCAGGCGCCAGCTCGGCGGAATAGAACACGCGGATGACGGCATCACCAAGCACGATCAGAAACACGACCAGCGGAAAGTACAGGCTCACGACCGCCTTGCTCAACAACAGGAAGGTTCCCGGCAGATACGAGTCGTCCTTGCCGGTAACATGCTCGGCGACCACCAGCGGATTGATCACACCGCGCAGCAACGCCGCCGGATTCAGCGCATTGGCGAACATGATCAGCGTCGTCGCCATGCCATAGATGGCGACATCCTGCGCACCGAGGAACCAGGCGATGATCAGCAGGTCGATGGTCAGATCGCGGAAGACATTGACGTTGACTGCCAGGTAGCCGACCAGCGAGTACCGGGTGATCCGTGCCCGGTAAGCCGTACCACCGCCCTCGAGCGGCGTGCTGTTGGCCTCGGGCAGCGAGCGACGCCACTGCCAGTTCCGGAACAGCACATAGGCGAGTGCCAGCAATCCTGCAGCCAGGGTTCCGCCAAGAATGCCACCGAGCCCCAGAGAGGCCATCACGGCGATGCCGATTCCCGCCAGGCGCAACAATGCCGCCAGACTGCGCAGGACACTCGAATCGACCGGCGAACCACGAACCGCAAAGAACGTGTATCCGTTCATCTGCACCGTGCTCTGCACAATCAGCACACCACAGACAATCAGCAGCACCTGCTGCAGGGAGTCAGTGAAATTGAAGGCCTGGCCGAGCGGATCCCGGAACAGCAACAGCAACGAACAAAAGGCGATCAGCGCCGCAACCCGCACCAGCCGCACATAGCGCAGCAGCTTGAACAGATGCGCAAAACGCCGGGTTGCATGGAGCTCCGCCCCGAACCGCTGCAGGGTCGCGTCTAGACCGCAGGATGTCGCATATGAGCCCAGCATGATGATCGAGCCGGCCAGCTTGTAGGCACCGAAGTCCTCGACGCTCAGGCCACGCACGACGAGTATCGAGATCGCGAACGCCGCCACTGTTTCCAACAGGAACGCGAAGTACCCGACCGTCAGCCAGTTGATCATTAATCGATCGCGGCTGAAGCCGCTCCTACGGGCGCGATCCCCGGTATGTGGTAGTCAAGGCGAGGCGCAGCCACGCGAATGAACTCCTGCAGCCGCTGGTCGGCGGCCTCGACATCACTGCCTTCCGGCAGCACCGTGATCACGCGTACCAGCGCACCGTCGGTGCGATTCATCAGCAGGGAGTCCTGGAAGATGTACCACTTGGCCAGATACTCGTTGGTGATGTGGCGGCCGCGCTGCTCGAACCAGTAATAGACCAGCATGCGCTGGGGGCCGAGGCTGATCAGCGAGCGATTGACCTCAAGCGCATCGCCGGCGGGGGTTTCAGGCCCCGCACCGTCGACCCGTACCTGGCTGAATTCGTCGATCACCCAGCCACCGCCCGGCAGGCAGGCCTTGGGCGAGTGGATGGATGCGCCCTTGCGCTGTGAGGCGTAGTAGGCAACGTACAGCTCGACGGACTGGTCCAGTCCGGGGCGCGCATAGCTGGCCATGATGTAGTCGGTAAGCTTGAGTTCTTCCAGCTGGTCGCGTGGCACCTCACCTTCCGTGCCGCGCCATTCGCCCAGCTTGAGCGGGAAGGCGGTGAGCGGGGTGCGTGCCGGCACCTGCTCCACACGATTGGCGATGGCAAAGGAACCCAGTGCAGCCAGCACCAGCAACAGTACCGCAGCGAGGAGCGGACGGTTTGGCGACAGCAGCACCGTGAGTCCGGGCAAGGCGGTACGGCCCGGCAGATCCAGGTCGAACACCTCGTCGAGGCTGCGGCCACTGAAGCGCGCGAGCGCCCACATCTCCATGAACAGCAGGGCGAGACACAGGGTGAAGATCACCCAGCCCTCGAAATAGTGCAGGAATCCTTCGGCAGCCGAGGTGCCGTAGCTGTTGACCAGCACGCCGGTCACGGCGATGCGAAAACTGTTCATGACGATGGCAATCGGCAAGCTGGAGAAGAACAGCAATACCCGCTGCCAGACCGCGCCACGGAACATCACGGCACAGAGCAGTGCAAAGGCCATCAGCGGAAACAGGTAACGCAGCCCGGCGCAGGCCTCGACGACCTGCAGCTTGTAGTTGCCAAGGTCGATGACGTTACCCTGCAGGAACACCGGTATTCCGGCCAGCCGCAGGAAGCTGGTACCCAGTTGCGAGGAGATCAGCTGCAGGTCGTTCGACAGGTTCCACTGGATGAAGCGCGGCAGCGGCACCATGAAGAGCAGGAATATCAGCGCCGGCCACAGCACCCGGAGGCCGCGCCCGCCGACCTGGGTGATGACCAGTCCCCAGACCGTCAGCACGAAGGCGTACTGCACGATCACATACAGCGCACTGAGTTCACCGAGGAAAAAACCGGCCAGCCCGCACAGGACGACAGCCACACCGGCCCATGAGGCCGAAGGCTTCACGCTGTCCAGCAACTCCAGGCGGACCGCGAGCAGGTACAGGCTGATGAACGGAATCAGGTAGCCGTGGCTGTATTCCGGCGACTCCCAGAAGGCGACCATGTTGACCAGGCCGTCGCGGAAGGTGAACAGCATGATCGCCAGCGCGAGCAGGAAAAGCCCCGGCGCGAGCACGCGCACCGACATCGACCTGTCGAAAGGTCCGGCCAGATCGCCGGGTGTGGGGTCATTGGCGGCCATCGACACTAACCACGCGTTCCCGACGCTGCCGACGCAGAAGCGCCAGGGCGCCCGGCGACCACGCTGCCCAGCAGCTCGACATAGCGCGCCGCCAGCACCTTGCGATCGAAGTTCTGCTCGACAAAGCTGCGGCCGGCAAGACCCATGTTGCGCCGCTCATCCGGGTCGGTATACAGGCGACGTACGGCACGGGCGAGCTGTGCCGGACTCTCGGGCGGGATACAGATTCCCGCCCCGCTTTCTTCCAGCAAGCTCTCGCTCTCGCCCCGCACACCGAGAATCACCGGCTTCATCATCGCCATGCTTTCAAAAATCTTCGAGGGGATCACGGTGCGGAACAGCGGCTGGTCCTTGAGCACGACCAGGCTCACATCGGTCACGGCCCAGACCGCCGGCATGCGCGTCTTCGGCTGCTGATCGAGGAAAACCACATTGTCGAGCCGCATGATGTCACGCTGCTTGAGCAGGTTCCCCCGCTCCGCACCATCACCGACCAGCAGGAACAACACGTCTGGCTCATCACGCAGCAATTCGGCCGCCTTGAGGACGGTGTCGAGGCCGTGGGCCATGCCATGCGTGCCGACATACGACAGCACGAACTTGCCCTGGGTATTCTCCAGCCCCGGAATCCGTCCGGCCTCCGGGCCCAGACTGCGCTCCGGCGAGAAGAACTCGAGGTCGACGCCGTTCTTGATTACCTCGATCTTTTCGCCCGGGATGCCCTCGGCCATGATCGCCGCCTTGAACGAATCGGTGACGCAGAGGACCCGATCGGCTTTCCGGTAAGCGAAATTGGCCAGCCACACCAGCCAGCGCAGCGTGAAACTGCGGCTCACCGCACCCACCGCCATGATGGATTCCGGCCAGAGGTCGCGGATCTCCAGCACCCACGGCACGCGATTGATGCGGCTGACAAAATATCCGGCCAGGCCACAGAAGAACTGCGGCGAGGTCGACACCACCACGTCCACGCGCGGCAGGAATGGTGCCGCCAGCACGCTCATCACCAGGTAGAAGAAATAGGAAAAACTGCGGCGCACGATGCCGCGATTGGCGGCCAGCAGGGTCAGCAAACGGTAGACCTTGATGTCGGCCACCGTCTCGCTCTGTGCCAGCGCATTGCGGTAGCCGGGGTAGATCTTGCCGGCCGGGTGATTGGGTACATTGGTGACGACAAAGGCCTCGTGGCCGGAGCGCACCCAGGCACGACAGTGCTCGAAGGTGCGGCTGGCGGGCGCATTCACCTCGGGCGGAAAGTAATGGCTTAAAAACAGGATTCGCACGGCTCAGAGGCGCTCGATCCGATAGTGCATCTCGATGGGCAGAACCCCGCCCTGTTCGACACAGATCACAGTATTTTCCTGGCATAGGCCGAACTCCGGGAAATGGTACCCGGACTTAATATCGGCGACGCTGCCGCAGGTCACGGTCAGGCGCAGGGTCAATCCGGCCTCGGCATTCAGCAGCACAAACACTCCCTGTTTTTCCGGCCGGACACTGAAGGACGGGTCCAGATGAATGCAGCTTAAAGCCTTGTGTCGACTGGCGTTATTACCGGTAATTAAGTCGTGGATTTCCCAGCAGCCTGCGGCAGGGGCCATGACGATGCGCCGCTCGTGGCGGGGTTGTCCGGGCAGATGCCGGTAGCCGTCGTGGCTGCCACTGAACAATAAGCGGCCGTCCTGCCAGGCACTCAGGTTCGCCTGCACGGGCCTTGCGCGGCGGCCGACGCGGAATGCACCCCAGATCTCCGACTGCTCCACGCCATCGAGTTCGACCGTGTTGTGGCTGCTGGTGCGGCGCGCCTGGTGGCGCAGGCCATCGATGCCATAGCTGTGCGTGCCGCTGTCCACCACCACGCGCTGGCCGGCCACGCACAGCTCGTAGCTCAGCGTATCGCAATGGGTATGCCCTGGCTGGTAGTCCGGTGCTACCGGCCCGCAATCGACGATCAGGCTGTCGCCACCGCGCCGATAGCCGTAGTAGCCGGTGTCTGGGAAAAAGATCCGTGTAGGAGCGGCCGTAGGAGCGCCTTCAGGCGCGATTGATGATCTGGCGGGGATCGCGGCTGAAGCCGCTCCTACGGGCGCTCCTACGCGCTCACCGTAGGCGAGCAGCACCGCGGGCTCTGCCACGATACCGAAAGCCGCATCGTTGAAGAGCGGGATCCGCCCGTCACCGGCAGTGATGCCGGCCATGAACCGCTGCGCGCGGGTGGCAGCCGAAGTGAGCCGCGCCTGGTCGGCGACATCGATCAGGCCCGGCACAAGCGGCAACAGGTTCAGCACATCGAGCAGGTCTTCCAGCACGATACCGTGGTACATCGGACTGCGCTCGAAGTGCCCGCCGTCAGGAAGAACCTGCTCGTCCGCTTCGCGCAGCAGGATGCCGAGCCCCAGCTTGCGCCAGCGTTCCGCATCTGGCCCGGCGAGAAACAGTCCGCCGAAGAACAGTGCCTTGCCGTTTTTCAGCAGGTGATTGGCCAGCAGGTGATACTCAACCCGCCGCTCCAGCCAGGCGAGCTGCGTGGCGAGGCTGTCCAGCCAATGCTGCGGCACCGGCTGCGATGCCAGCCCGCCCTGCAGCCAGGCCTTGATCCAGTTCACCACGCGCAGGGACAGCGGATAGGGTTCCCAGCCATCGCCAGCCGTCGCCGGGTTGCCGACGATCCAGCTGTCGATCAGCTGCTGTTTCATCGCGGCCGTATAGACCGGCCAGTGCAGATAATCGAAGTAATGCAGGTTGTAGCGCCACAGCTTGGGCTCTGCTGCCGACTCCCAGTCGATGGCGGCGACATCCAGCGGGCGCGTGTGGTTCAGAAAGCCGATCTGCGCCGCATCGATGTCAGGCAGCACCGGAAGCGCGAAGGGCTGCAGACCGGCCAGGCCCGGCAAGTCGCGGCGAACGGTGCCGCCCAGATGTCGCGCCGCCGGCACCGGCATCAGCCGGTGCCAGAGCTGCCAGGCGATCTGGCTGGAGCGGAGGTGGCGTACCGTGCGCCAGTAGAGGCCAATGCGGGCGAGGCCCGCAGGCTGCGGGGGGAGCGCGAGACCGGCGACGCCACGATTCTGGAGCATCGGCTTCATCTCACGATCCTGGCTGCGCTTACGGCCAAACAGGCTACCTCAGTGTCGCGGACTTTTGTTACCGCTTGGAAATGACCCGTCGATAGAGACTGAGGTACCGGGCTCGCACGTCCTCATCGCCACGTACCCGGCCAGCTTGCGGATCACTCATGACTGCAGTCAGGGCATCTGCCAGGGCATCCGGGTCACCGGTCCGAAAGACCTGGCATCCCGGCGGGCGCACTACGCAGTCTGAGGCGACTATCGCTTTTTTGTAGTGCGCTGCTTCTCGTATCGCGACCGCGTCGCCATCACGGGTAGTTGCACGAACGTAGATATCAGCCCCTGAAAGCATCTTGCTGAAAGCCGCTGGCGTCAGATCACGGTATATCCGGGCATGGGGCAATTTGGCCAGAAGCTGCTCAAGCTCACTCACATAGGTTTCGTCGTAGGTGTTGTACAGGCAGAGTGCCAATGTGCAATCCGTGCCCAGCTGACCATGATTCAACAGCGCCTTGATCAGCACGTCGAACCCATAGTCCCGTATGCCGTAACCCGACGTCACCAGCAGTTTCCGGTGTCCATCCGCGCTGTCTGCCTGATCGGCAAGGCCGGTGCCGGCCGGATAGTCATCAGGCGGAATAAATGCGGGCAGCACGGCAATTGCGTCCGCGCGAACACCGCACTCGATGAGCTGCGCCTCGATCTCCGCACTGACCGCAACCAGCAGATCAAATCTGCGCACCAGTAACGCTATGAGTTTCCTGGTCAGCCAGCCGGCCCTGCGAAAATCAGGTACAAAACTGCCGCTGTGTATGGTCAGGATTCTCCGGACCGCTCGTGGGAGCAGACTAACCAGCAAGTGCCCGCCATAGGCAAACCGGTTCATCCCTGAAACATGAATATGCACGATATCGGAATGCTCATTTCTCAGCGCCGATGCCATTCGGAGGATCGAGAGGACTCCCGGAGGACCGCACCCAACCACCAGCTGCCCACTGCTGCTAGATACGCTTTGGTACGGGTTGATCACGATCACATTGGCAATGGACACCAGCAGTGTTGCCAGCCGCTGTACATGCACCGAGACCCCGCCTGCAGGCGGTGGCCAGGGTCCGATTACTGCGACTTTTGGCTTGTTTTTCACTAGCTGCTTTTAACCCGCGGTCCGGCAGGCCCCAATGAGAACCTGATCACGTATTGGTATGCACGATACGGCACCGAATACGCCAACCTATTCAACCGCTCAACATACCTGCAGTTAACAGCCATATATCTAGTGACCATACAGGCTCCTTTTCTTCCGCCTAAGCGCAGGCCGCTCTATGCAGAACCAGGAAAGGACTGCGAGCAACACAGACAATCCAAGTGCAAGCACCACCGACAGCCAGCCACGAGTCCAACCAAGCCAAAGAAGGGCATTTATGATCGGCATATGCCAAATATACAGACCATAGGAGATATCATTTCTACGAAGTGCCCGTTCACTTAAAACCGGATCTGAATAGGCTGCACTGAGTATCACCATGATTAAAACCAAATATAGGAACGGACCTATTGAATTGCCGGCAGGCGCATCCAATACAAACTCTGATACCAGACATGCAGCTATATAGATCACCACCCATCCCAAGAACTTTCCCGCGACTAATGCACGTACTTTGTCGAGATGCCATTGCATCAGAACACCCATTAGGAACATGTAGAGCCACGGGGCAAGGGAGACGCCCAATAGCTTGCTGAAGATCTCTGCTTCGCCCCCCCTCAGATTCCCTATGTACCATCGGTTGATACCGATGAAACATACGATTAGCACTACCAGTAACAGGGACCTTGAGCGACTGTCGCGGAGACGCGCCAGACCGGCATAGAGTACCGGAATAAACAGATAGAACTGGATCTCAACAGAGATGGTCCAAAGACTGCCGTTTAGCGCGCCCACTCCAAATGTGCGCAACATTTCTGGGTTGTAAAACTGCAGAAACGTAAGTTGAGCGGCAAGCCACCCAGCTAGCTCTATCCATGTCCATGAAATCGTGCTGAAGAAACCAAGCCCCGCCACCATAACGGTAGACAGGATTACGCACACGAAAAGCGCTGGGTACAACCTCAGAAACCGATTCCGAGCATAGACGGCGATGCCACGACTCTGCTCGAATGCGCGACTAATCAGAAAACCACTAACAAAAAAGAAGACAGGCACGCCCGGAATTAGCTCGAGCCCCCCAAAGGCCACCTCATCCGGACTGCTTGGCGCCATATGTGTGAGCCCATGAAATAGAGCCACCTGCCCAGCAGCTACCAGTCGAATCAGATCGAAGTTATTTGGACTTAAGTCGTGGCTGGCGATAGATCTCATATCAGCCGTGCTATGACTCTGGGCATCTGATTCCGTCATCGACACACGCCCAAGACAACTAACAGGGATAGCCTGAAACCATGACCTGCTGCGCCCTTCCCCGATCGAAGCTCCGAAATATACTGAGCCATTGACTGCGACAGCTATGCACGCGCTATTATCTTGAATAGTCGTCCATGAAAGTACTGATATTCACCTCTCAGTTCGTCCACGGCGCCGCCGAAAGGCTGGGGCATGAGCTGGCCATTGATCTTAATCGTTCAGGCATTCACGCCGACCTAATGTCCCTGTATACAGACGCCTACCCGGGTGCTGCCGTGGCTGCCGACGATGCGGTCAAACGCGGGACTCCAACAGTTCATTTCCTCGGCCTAAAACCGCATCCAAGTCCATTCGCGCTTGCAGGAGGGATCACCCGCCTCAATAGGCTGATCCGCAGGGAAGGCTATGACATTGTCGAAACATCATCTTCCACACCTGGCCTAATTGCCACCTGGGCAACAATAGGGACTAACGCCAGACATGTTGTCGGCGTTCATTTTTCATTCGACAACAACTCCCATGTAACGCTTTCAACCAGGTTATTCACATGGTCCGTTCGACTACATGCCCCACGCACTGCCTTTTACGCGGTGTCCAATTCCGCTCGATGCGCATGGGAAGATTACTCACATATTCCGAAGAATAAGATTGCAGTAATCTTCAACTGCATACAGGATAGATTCTTCCACGCAACGTCGAATCGACGGCAGCTCTGCAAAGAACTGGGCATTTCAACGCGATCTCGCCTAATCTTGTGCGCAGGCCGGATCGCCACCTACAAACAACAAAACAATATCATCGATGCCGTTGCCCCGATTTGCGAAGCAATGGATATCGTCGTTCTATTTGCCGGCGAAGCGGATGCCGATGTTCCTGGCTCAAAGGCCATGTTGGCGACAATGATTGATACGGTTGCCAATCGCGGACTAACGAATAGATTCCTATTCCTCGGCTATCGCACAGACCTACACGCGCTGATGGCATCTTGCGATCTTTTCGTCCATCCATCGGCAAAAGAGGCATTTGGTCTTGTTCTTGCTGAGGCTCTCGCAGCAGGTTTGCCCATAGTATCAACCGATATCGACGGAACGCGCGAAGTACTGGAAGATACAGACTCGACCATGGTTCCTGCCAACGACGTCAACGCCCTGCAAACAGGCATTATTGAAACCATCTTACGAACACCAGAGAGGCTCTCAGTGATGAAGGCTTTGGGCCAGGCACGTGCATCGCTATTCAGACAGCGCAATCGAACCTTGCGCATGCTTGATCTATTCAAAGCACCTTGACAATTGGCACCCTTAATTCAAGCAACAAGAAAAGCTAGCCAATATAGCGACGTGGCCTGTTCACCACGGCACCAAATGTACGGCCGATCCGAACGTTCAACAAATGCAGGTCCGCAATAAAACCAGCCATGAGTAACCACGGAATTTTGTGATAGTAGGTCACCTGGCCAAGGTCCAATATAGTCAAAAGAGCAACGCAAGCGACTATACGGGCATATTTGGCTGCCATCTTCTCCTCAGCGAGGATCCTTCGTATTCTCCATAGCTGAGCGATCCAAATGTAGTACATCGAAAAATAAATGAAGGCGCCAACAAAGCCTGTGCTAGCGGCAATTTCTACGTAGTTGGAATGGGAGTTGAAGCCAACTTGCCGACCCGCGGTGTATTGCTCGGTTTTAAATGCGTCTAACCCCGCACCCAGTATGGGATTGTCAACGGCGATCCTCATAGCTCGGCGAAGCATCCATACCCGATTGCTAAGGCTGGTCTCCTTCGTAGAGTCCAGATCGCCGGACTCCAGCAGAGTCACCAGCCGAAATAGTCGAGCAGAGAATTCGCTTGATGCGAGATAGGCGCCGGTCCCTGCCACGATTGCAAGGGCTACTACTCCCACCGCCATCCGCCTACCAACCCACTTTCTTTTTTCCGATGCGTACCAACACGTCATTAGTATCGAGACGCCCGCTACACTCGCAATCATTCCGGTTCGCGAACCGCTCCGCACCACGAGATAGAAAAACACGAGCACCAGCGCACCGGACAATATTCTCAGTAACGTGGCACCTTTCCCAAGTGCTACTGCCAAGCACAGGCCCACGCACATAGCCATCATTGCCGCAAAGTTGTTGGGATTATCGAGTGTCCCGTAGATACGGCCGTCAATAGAACTAAACGAGACTGGGTCAGCAAGCGTTATCGCGCCAGAAACCAATGCAGCAAGCACAATAGCCGCCCAATAGAAAGTGGAGCTACCGTTCCAGATGATAAAGTTCGTAATAACGAATCCGACCACAAACACTTGAATCAACGTAATGATTTTTGGCAGCGCCGCTTCCGGAGACCCAGAAAGAAAAGACGACACAACTGCGAAAAGAAACCACGCCAACAACACCTTGTATTCCCGAAGAAACGACACACGAGAACCATGGCTAACCGCATAAAAGAAAAACAAACAGATAATGACTACGCCCGCCCCCTTTGCGTAAGCGGTTAGACCCTGCTGAAATGACAGCAGAACAACTGCAACCACATAGAGCCACACGGCACCTCGATATACGACACCCAAACTAGGTCGCCGCCTCTCGGGCAACCCTGACAAAACCGACTGACCGATCTCACGATGCATAACCGACACCCTACGCCCCGGCTCCATTTCTTATCCGTCTGACAAGACCCTGCCTTAACCGATCTATCAGGAACACCGCAATAGGAATTGATATCAGGATATTCGCCGCCACACTCAAGACGAGACCATTCATCGCGGAAACGACATCCGTTGCCAGAATGCGCCATAAAAGAATATCCACACAAACGACAATCCCTAGCGCAAGGCCATTTCTGACTGCAAACGCTGCGAGAAGCGCTCTCTCGATTTTCAGCCCAGTAATGATCAGCGGAATCGTCAGAATAAGCATCAGTGTATGGCCGACCAGGATAGACATTGCTGCACCTGCAAGACCATAGCGCTGCGTGACAAACAGACATACCAGCATCACTATCATGCATATGGCTTTACGGTTTGCTAAAGCGTAGACATCTCCACGTGCAATATTTACTGCATCACTTATTTGAAGACAGGAACGAAGCCCTGCGCCAATGCAGAGAATGGCAAACGGCACAACAGCTACCGACCACCCACCACCAAGAGCTAGCTCAATTACGAGCTCTGAATTGATAGCAAGAAGCAGTCCAATTGCTGTAACCGGAACAAGCAATACTGTGAACACAGAGCCTAATTGTGCCGCAGCAACAGGAGGATCGGCGAGCGCTTTGGAAAGGACGGGAAAGTAGACGGCGGTTACAACAGAGGCCAGATGCTGCGACGGAAGAATGGCGAGTTGGCTGGCGAGATAGAACTGACCCAAGCGCTCCTGACCAAACAACAAACCAATGGCAAACGGCACCGCCTGTGCAGTACTCCAACTCCAGAATCTGAATTGCGTTAGGCCAAACCCAAAGCGCGCGAGCTCACCTGCAACAGATCTGTCCCATCGCAAATATAGACTGCCTCTACACTGAAATGCCAAAACGACAATTTTTAACGCTGACCGAGCAAGAGTAGCGACCACGATAGACCAAAAGCCGAAGCCCGCCATGGCCAGCAAAATAGCCGGGAATGCATAGGCAACAACCCAACTCAACCCGTTTGCCATAAAAAGCGATTTGAAACGCATTTCACGCTGGAGAAGCCCCTCAAATACTCCAGACATTCCGGTAAAAAGAGATCCCACCCCAAGAATGATCACAACCAGGGCCAGCGAGTTCATCTCATAGAATCGCTGAAACGGGACAGCGACGATAGCGAGCGCTGTTAGGCTAAAAACACCAATAAGCAGAGATACTGATAATGCCGAGCCGATATAGGCAGGACTAATATCGCGTTTTCTGACTATTGCGGCACCGAGGCCTCCCTCTGCCACGAACTGCACGAAGGTTACGGCGATATTGGCCGCAGCCACCAAACCAAACTCCTCAGCTGAAATAAATCTCGCCAGAACCGCGATTACACCAAACTGCGTCACGGCCTGGATGAGCATAGACATGCCCTGCCAAGAGATATAACCGAGTACACGGCGGTTGAATAACATTAGTCGTCGGCCCTACTCGCAACGTAGACCTGCAAAGGATATGCTCAGAATTTCCTCAAATCGGTCACACGACTCGCGAGTACTTTTCTCGTTACCATGAACTGCCTGACATTCTTGTAGGGCTCTGTAGTCACGAATGCCTTGACGAAAGGCCTCCCAGCGACGGCTTGAAGTTACGGCACCATCAGGCTCTTCATAGACAACAGCCCAGTCTGGGCGAATTCCATCGTAATCATCCCATGCGCTGCTCTTACCGGTATCACTGAAAGACCAGAACCCAAAACCGGTTGCACTATTTCGAACCGCTTCCCAGCCCAGTTTGCGATAGCAGCCTGGCGGTATCGCCTTAGCTGGCTGGCGACCCACCTGGTATATCCACCATTCCTGATCGCGTCCCTTATTGACCAATGGCCGCATTACCTTGGCTGGAGTGCCGAGTAGTGGCTGCCATATATCCACGAATGCAGCTGCTGATTGCAGTGCGCCACCAGGTACCAGATCACGAATATTCACCTGGCCTGGATTAGCGTAAATACGGATTTTTCCCTCTTTTTCTTTGATCCATTCTCCAACCTTCGCGATGAGCTTGTAATCACCCCCCTTCGGTTCATCCACTGGATATATTGCCCAGTCGTCAAAGTTGTAGCCCTCATCCGTCATCAAGCGAATCAGTCTAGCCGTCCACTCCTGCACGTCCCGGCGTAGAAGTTCATCATCATTTGTGGGCCTCAGTCGATCGTCCCACGCGAGATACAAGAGGACTTGTTTTGCGCCTCTGTAAGCCTGCAGCTCCCGGCTTAGCGTTGCACCCAGCCTCGCCCACTCTCCAGCATCTCCCGGCAACGGAATACTGGAAGGGTGAACTACAAAAACATTAACCCCACCTTCTCGAAGAAGGCTGATTAGCGCGTTTCGATTGTCCTCTCGCCACAACGGAGCATCTGAAAGATACGACCAGACAACTACCGCCGGGCCAGGACCGCGCCGATCACTAATGCCAGGCAGTATTTCAACATTCACTTGCAGCTCGCGTCGCAACCCCTGGTTGGACGTCACTGTCAGAACCTGGGAATAGGACTCTGATGCAACCTCTCGAATAAGAAGATACGTCATTGACTGCGGTGGAACCCTGACACCCTCGGACGCCAGCGGACGTAACGGATCGAATACAGTACGTCCGTTTGCCGCCAAGACGCTCATAACCACTAACACTTCTCGCTTCTTGACCGCTGCTGCCCGCCCAGACAAAAAAAACTCCTGCGCTTCCGAGCTACCATTCAGTAGACCGACAATATAATCATTGGACCAGTCCTGAGACCCCTGAATCGCTAGCGAAGTGACTGCCGTCATTTCCGGTGAAAGCGATTGCATTTCAAGTGACGACCAAGGCGGCGATAGCCATGCCGCACCATTTTGCATTTCATTAAACTCTATATAGCGCCGAAGCCACGCACGCTGATCTGCCGCCAACTGCTCTTTAAGTCTATTTTTGCTGTCATCAACCAAACGATCTGGAGCTAGTTCTGGCTCCGCTTTACTTTCGGTGATTGCAACGCTCGGATATCCCACAACTGGACTTATCTCGTCCAGCATCAGGAACGCGCCAAGAAAATGAATAACTATCGCAAAGGATTCAGAGCAGGATGATTCGAAGTTAATCGGGACAGTGATTGTGCTGCGATCGGCATAACCACCAGCATCAGGCGCTGTGAACGCAGAGTGATGCCAACCACGCTTATCAGACCCACAATAGACGTCGATTCGCATTGGCGGATAGACTCCTGCGTAATCGCCTTTTGCAGTTGAAAAATTCAGACCCATGACCGATGTATTACGGCCAACGCTTAGAATCCGACCTTTTAGGACAACAGGCGACTTGTTCTGCCAACCCACAGATTTGCGGTTCGTCCAGATTGGAAACTGGTTCCTGTGTCCATCCGTCATCTGTGCGAGATCATCCGCATCCCGCGTGATCTCATAGTTTGGTGCCGGTACCGCACTATAGATCTGCAGAGCTGGGCTGCCGGCATATGCACTGAAGGCAGCCAGCATCAACGACAAGGCCGTTATATGCCTGATTGTCACATCAACCCAGAGCAGCCTTCCCACTCTCAACCCACATCTCAAACACCAGCACATTCCACAACGCGTGACTCCAGTCCTTCTCCCCCGCCAGATGCTCTGCCCACCGCTTCCGCACGACGGCCGCATGAAAATAACCATCACCCCGCAAACGCTGCTCGCTGAGCAGATCCTCCGCCCACTCTCGCAGCGGGCCGCGCAGCCAGGAATCGATGGGCACACCGAAGCCCTTCTTGGGCCGGTCGATGAGCGCACGCGGCACATAGCGGTCGAGTACCTGGCGGAGCAGCCACTTGCCCTGTCCGTTGCGACGCTTCTGCACGCCCGGCAGGCGCCAGGCAAACTCGGCAACGCGATGGTCGAGGAGCGGTACACGGGCCTCGAGGCTCACGCCCATGCTGGCGCGATCAACCTTGGCGAGCACATCGTCGGGCAGGTAACTGAGCAGGTCGACATACATCATGAAGTGCAGGAAGTCTGGCAACGCCGGCCAGCGCGCCGGATCGTTGAGCACGGTGGCCGTATCCCGGCCGTTGATCACCACCCGGTCCGGGCGGCGCCAGTGCGAGATCATGTCCCGGTACAGGAATTCCGGCCGCGACTCCCTGAGGATATCGGCCAGCAGCTCCAGTCGCCCGGCCGGCTGCGGCGGCAACAGGCTGGTGGGCAACAGGCCAAGCGCGTGTCCCAACGGCCCCCGCAGTAAGGCCGGCACACGCTGGATCTGCCGGTGGATATTCAAACCGAGAGCGTAGCGGCTGTAGCCACCAAACAACTCGTCACCCCCGTCGCCGGAGAGCGCTACCGTCACGTGCTGGCGAGCGAGCTTCGACACGAGGTAGGTGGGAATCTGCGATGAGTCCGCAAAAGGTTCGTCGTAAAGTGTCGGCAAATCAGGGATCACAGCACGCGCCTGATCAGGCTCTACATATAGTTCCGTATGGTCAGTGCCGAGGTGCGCCGCGACAGCGCGGGCGTACTGTGCCTCGTCAAAGCCGTCTTCGCGGAAGCCGATCGAGAAGGTGCGCACCGGACGCTGTGCCTGCGCCTGCATCAGCCCGACTACGGTGGATGAGTCGATACCACCGGAGAGGAACGCACCCAGCGGCACATCGGCCTCCATGCGCAAACCCACCGCATCGCGCAGCAGCTCTTCCAGCGCATCGGTGGCTTCGGTATCCGACAACTGCAGCGGGTTCTTCCAGCAGTCCTCAAGCACATGCCGCGCGGACCAGTACGCCACGGGCTGCGGCATCTCGCGCAGGCCCTGCTCTGCGTGGAAGGTGATGAAAGTACCGGGTGGCAGCTTGGCGATACCACGATAGATCGAATACGGCGCGAGGATGTACATGTGGCGCATGAGCAGGCTGAGCGCATCGCGATCGATCTCGCCGACCCAGGCGGGATGCACCCGCAGGGCCTTCAGCTCCGAGCCGAACAACAGCGTCTCCCCTGCCATGCCGTAATACAACGGCTTCTCGCCCAACCGGTCGCGGGCGAGCTGCAGACGGCGTTCCTGCCGATCCCACAGCGCCAGCGCAAACATCCCGTTGCTGCATTTGAGGGCGGCCTCCAGCCCCCAGCGCACGATCGCTGCCAGCAACACTTCGGTGTCCGAATGGCCGCGCCACGCGGGGCTCTGACCGCCCTGCTCCAGTTCGCTGCGCAGCGCACGGTGGTTATAGATCTCGCCGTTGAACACCAGCACGAAGCGCCCGTCGGCCGAAAGCATCGGCTGATGGCCCTCGGGGCTGAGGTCGAGAATGGCAAGACGGGTGTGGCCGAGACCGATGCCTGCAGCGCTGTCCTGCCAGCTGCCGGAATCATCGGGACCGCGATGCCGCAGCCGGGCGGTCATGCGCGTCAGCGCAGCCTGTGCGTCATCCTGGCTGGTTCCACCGTGCAGGTTCAGAAAGCCGCACAACCCACACATCTTGCTTACCGGAACACCGCAACCGAAGCGGCATCACCCCAGCGAGGATTGGGCGGGGGGAGGGATCGCGGCTGAAGCCGCTCCTACAGTCGATTCTGCAGGTGATCCGGCGGGGAGGCCCATGCGGCGACGGTCTTCGAGGACGGCGCGGACTTCGGTGGCACCGATGACCGGTTTTTCCTCCGAAAAACCATAGACCAGCGACAGGTCGCAGAAGGTATTGATGAGGCGTGGAATGCCGCCGCTGGCAGCCGCGATCAGCGTCATCGCCTCCGGCTCGAACAGCTCGGCACTGGCCCCGGCAGTCGTCACCCGGTGCCGGATGTACTGCTGCACTTCCTCATCGCTGAGGCGCTTCAGGTGGAATGCCACCGAGACGCGCTGGGTCAACTGGCGCAGCTGTTGCGTCTGCAGCAGGGAGCGCAGTTCCGGCTGGCCAACCAGGATCACGTGCAGCAGGTATTCCTTCTGCGCATTGACGTTGGACAGCATGCGGATCTCTTCGAGTCCGCGGATGCCGAGGTTCTGCGCCTCGTCGACGATCAGGACCACCGGCCGGCCGGCGGCGTATTCGCGGATCATGAACTGCACGAAGTCCTCGTACAGCTCGACCTTGCCCTTGTTCTTGTAGGGCA
>JAHDYM010000018.1 GCA_023383705.1 Gammaproteobacteria bacterium
GCTTTCCAAGCGTGCGCCTTCAGCCACTCGGCCACCTCTCCGGCTTGTCTGTTCGACTGAAACGGGCGGCAAGGTTAGCCCGTTGCGGCCAGCGCTTCAATGCGTGGGCGCTCAGTCAGCGGGCTTCTCTTTGCGGAAGTACTCCGGCGGCCGGTCCAGGCAATCGCTGACCACCCCGCCCTCACCTGCCGGCGGAGCTGGTGGAACCTGCATCGTCGAGGAACGTTCCGGAGCATCCAGCCCCTCGGGAATCCTGAGCTCGGGCAGGCTGGTGCTCTGCTGATACTCCTTGGGCTTTGAGCAACTCTTGTCGGGCGAGGAGGAAAAACAGCCCGCCAATGCCACGACCGAAAGCAACCCCAGCAGGCTGGCCCTGAACAACAACTCAGGCTGCTCCCCTGCCCACGCCAGTCAGCAGACCGGCACGGCTCATGGCCGATTCAACCCGCCCCCGAAAGGCATCGCTGAGCGGAGTCAGCGGCAGGCGCAGACCACCAGGAATAAGCCCCAGGCGCTCCAGGGCCCACTTGACGGGAATCGGGTTGGATTCGATGAACAGATCCTGATGCAGGCCGGCAAGACGCTCATCGAGTTCTGTTGCCCGGGGCCGGTCGCCCTTGAGCGCGGCCTTGCACATTTCAGCCATCAGTGCCGGTGCGACGTTGGAGGTCACGGAGATCACCCCCTGCCCGCCCTGCAGCATGAACTCGCAACCGGTCGCATCGTCACCGCTGAACAGCAGGAAATCCCCGCCACAGGACTCACGCAGTGGCTGCAAACGGCTCAGGTCGCCGGTCGCTTCCTTGATGCCCACGATGCCCGGATGAGCGGCAAGCCGTGCGACCGTTGCGGTCTGCATGTCCACGCCGGTACGGCCGGGCACGTTATAGAGGATCAGTGGCAACTCGATGGCATCGGCAATGGCGACGAAGTGCCGGTAAAGGCCTTCCTGGGTCGGCTTGTTGTAGTAGGGCGTGACGACCAGGTAACCCTTGATCGGGAACCCGGCAACGGCCCGGGACAAGTCGATGGTCTGCGCGGTGGAGTTTGATCCGGTACCGGCGATGACGGGGATCCGTCCGGCGGCGCGATGGGCGGCAACGCGGATGACCTCGGCGTGCTCTGCCTTGGTGAGGGTACTGGCCTCGCCGGTAGTCCCCGCGATTACCAGGCCATCGGTCCCCTGCGCGACATGCCAGTCGACCAGCCGCTCCAGGCAGGCGAAATCCACCGCCCCGTCGTCATTCATGGGGGTGACCAGCGCGACCAGGCTGCCTGAGAACATGCGAGTGAACCGGAGATCGGGAAGAGGCAGCGATGGTACTTAGCGCATTGCAGGGTCGCAAGGGCAAACCCCGCAATGCCTTGATGCGGGTCCATTTACCGGTACACTGACCCTCCACTTTTCAAAGCATCTGCAGCCCATATCCATGGAAAAACTTCTGGCGGTAACAGCAATAGGCCCGGATCGCGCCGGCGTGGTTCGCGATCTCAGCCAGGCAATCAATGCTGCCGGCGGCAGCATCCGCGAAAGCCGCATGATCGCCCTGGGTACGGAGTTTGCCGTGATGATGCTGGTCTCCGGCAACTGGCATACCGTCGCCAAGCTGCAAAACAGCCTGCTGGCGCTCCAGCAGCAATCCGACCTGACGGTCACCGTACGCGAGACCCAGCCGCGTCCCGCCGAGGCGGCCGCGCCCTACACCATCGACGTCGTGACCCTTGACCACGAGGGTATCGTTTTCGGGCTGTCGAACTTTTTTGCCACCCGCAATCTCGAAATATCCGAGGTCAACACCCGACGCTACAATGCGCCGCATACCGGCGCGCTGATGTTCAGCGTGCAGATGACCGTGAACGTGCCACGTTCGGTGCACGTAGCCACCCTGCGCGAAGAATTCCTCGAGTATTGCGACGAACAGAACCTGGATGCCGTGATGGAACCGGCACACCGCTGAACGAACCACGCAGGAACACAGGACACCACATGAGCGCAATCAAGATTGGCAAGGTCGTACCCGATTTCAGCGTGCCGGCAACCGGCAACCAGACCATCAGGCTCAAGGACCTGCGCGGGAAGAATGTGGTCGTGTATTTCTACCCCAAGGACAACACGCCGGGGTGCACGACCGAAAGCTGCGACTTCGGCGCGCTGCACGGGAAATTCCGGAAGAAAAACACCGTGATACTCGGCGTATCCCGCGACAGCCTCGCCTCGCACGAGACGTTCAGGGCCAAATTCGAATTCCCCTTCGATCTGCTCTCCGATGGCGACGAAGCACTTTGCAGGCTGTTCGACGTGATCCGCGAAAAGAACATGTATGGAAAGAAAGTCTTCGGCATCGAGCGAAGCACCTTCCTGATCGACCCCGCAGGCAAACTCCAGCGCGAATGGCGCAAGGTGAAGGTGGAAGGTCACGCCGCCGAGGTGCTGGAGGCCATTGGCGCCGACTGATGCGGCTGAGACGTTCAATTCTGGCGCTGGTGGCCAGCGGACTGGTCATCAACCCGCTGCCGGCTGCAAACAGCGACTTGCCGGACATCGGCAGCCCGGGCGACACGGTTCTTTCTCGGGATCTCGAACTGCAGATTGGCCGCAGCATTTACCGCAGCCTGGTCAATGCTGACCGCGTGATCAGTGATCCGGAGATCCAGGAATACGCCCAGGACATCGGACAGAAGCTTGCGATCCACGCGCAGGACGGCGATTTCCAGTTCAACTTCTTCGTTGTCGATGACAGTGCAATCAACGCCTTCGCCCTGCCCGGTGGCTACATTGGCGTGCATTCAGGGCTGATTCTTGCAACAAAATCAGAAAGCGAACTGGCCGGCGTCATCGCCCATGAAATCTCGCATGTCACGCAGCGGCACATATCCCGTGCGGTTTATGCGAACCAGCGCAACAGCATCCTCAGCATGGCGGCAATGCTGGGCGCCATCCTGCTTGGCGCAGCCAGTGGCAGCAGCGATGCCATAACCGGCGCCATTGCCACCGCACAGGGCGTTGCAGCCCAGCAGCAGATCAACTTCACCCGGGCCAACGAATACGAAGCCGACCGGGTCGGGGTTGGCGTCCTGGCTGCTGCCGGTTTCGATCCACAGGCCATGCCGTCATTCTTCGAGACCCTCGCTAGGCAGAGCGGCCCGCTCGAGAGCCAGGCACCGGAGTTCCTGCGCACGCATCCGGTGACGGTCAACCGCATCGCCGAGACGCGCGAGCGCGCAGCATCCCTGCCCCGCCCCGAGGTCGACGATACGGCTGGCTACTCGCTGACCAAGGCGCGAATCCGCGTACTTTCCAGCCCCACGCCGCAGAAGGCCCTGGAGTTTTTCCTCGGCGAACAACAGGACCCGAAGAGCATCGGCAATCTGGGTACCGATTACGGCATTGCCCTGGTACGCATGCAATTGGGTGAGTACGGTGTCGCACGCGACCTGTTCCGCAACCTGCGCGCTGCGCACCCCGGCGTGATTCCCTTTCATACCGGCCTCGCAAATGCGGAACTGGCCCTTGGCAACAAGGCGCCGGCATTCCTGATCTACGACCAGGCGATGACGCTGTTTCCCCGCAACGTGCCGCTGACGGTCCACTATGCCGAGGCGCTGATGGCCAACGGGAATCCGCAGAAGGCGCACAGCATCCTGCTCGACCTGTTGAACAATGTGCCGCCCACTGCACAGCAGGTACGCCTGATCGCCCTGGCAGCCAGCGCTGCCGGCGATACCGCAGAGGCGCACTACTACATGGCCGAGTTGCACCTGATCAAGGGGGATGCAACGATGGCCGCCGACCAGCTCAGGCTGGCCCTGTCCATTCCAGGTCTGAACAGCGTACAGAAGGCCCGCTTCAGCGCGCGGCTGGACCAGATCATGGAATGGGTGCAAAAAGAACAGAGAGCAAAACGCGCAAGCGACGGAAATGCACAATGAAAGACCTGCGTAAATCGAGCCTGGCGCTTGCAGTTGCCCTGGCACTTGTCATCAGCAGTGGTTGCGCCAGCAGCAAGGTTGTACAGGACCAGGAAGCGTGGGATCCGATCGAACCCTTCAACCGGGCCATGTACAAGGTCAACGACATCGGCGACCGGTACGTGCTGCGGCCGGTTGCGGTTGGCTATGAACGGGGGCTGCCACCCCAGATGCGCAACGGTATCCAGAATTTCTTCAGCAATATCAGGTACCCAATCACCATTGTTAACAACTTCCTGCAGGGAAAGTTTCGGGATGGTGGTCGCGATACCGGCCGCTTCGTGCTGAATACGACGGTCGGCCTGTTTGGTTTTTTCGACCCGGCAACCCGCATCGGCCTGGAGGAAAACGACGAGGACTTTGGGCAGACGCTGGGCAAGTGGGGCATCGGTGAAGGACCATATATCGTGTTGCCCGTGTTTGGCCCCGGCACGCTGCGCAGCTTCACTGGCAATGTTGCCGATTCGCCATTGACGCCGCTGGTCGACGTCACCACGAGCGACGTCGATATCGCCTGGGCGCTCTGGTCGCTGTACCAGGTGGACAAGCGTTCGCGACTGCTGGACGCCGACCAGCAGGTTTACGAAGCCTATGATCCCTACCTGTTCGTGCGCGATGCCTACCTGCAGAACCAGCGCTACAAGCTGTACGACGGCAATGTGCCCGAAGACGACAGCTACCTCGACGAGGACGAGGCAGAGGACGAGGCCGAATAGCTCAGCCGCCGTTACCGGTCACCAGCATCTCTTCGACACCGCTGAGCCTGGCAATTGCCAGCAGCTTTTCCGGCAGGGCCGTGAACCGCACGCTGCGCCCCTCCGCCTGCCCCAGCCTCAGCCATTCAAGCAGCAGGGCAAGGCCGGCGCTGTCGACCTTCGTCACGCCACTGAGGTCGATGGAAACCCCGGAAGTGCCGGCAAACATGCTGCGGCCAGCATCCAGCAACTGGCCGGCTGTCGAGAAAACCAGCGGCCCGCTGAGGGCAAGGCGCCCTGGTGCTTCGGACCGCAATACCGGCGGGTTCATCTGGCTGCCGCACCCGGTGCTGGCGGCCTGGCAAGCGTCCCGGCGTCGAGCCTGGCGGCATCCGCCTGCAGCCGGGCGATCACGGCGTCGATGCCCTTGGCCTTGATTTCGGCATTGAACTGGTTCCGGTAGTTCTGCACGTAGGAAATCCCTTCGATACGCACATCGAAAGCGCGCCAGCCGTCCTTGGTCTGGTGCAGGCTGTAATTGACCGGCAGGCTGGTGCCATCGTCGAGTTGCATGACGCTCCTTACCACCGTGTTCTTCGGGTCGGGTACGGCGGCCGCCATCGGCAGGATCCTGACCTTGTCGCGCTCGAAGCGCAGCACGTAGCGTGCGTAGCTGCGCAACAGGAAGTTGTAGAAGGTATCGATGAATTCCTTCCGCTGCTCGGCAGTTGCGGTACGCCAGTGCTTGCCCAGTACGAGACGGCCGGCATAGTCGGTATCGAACACGGGCAGGAACACCTCGTCCACCAGCTTGTAGAGATCGGCCGGATTGGCTTCAAGGCGGGTCCGCTGGCCCTCGATGCGTTGCGCAAGCGTTTCCGCGGTCTCGGTGACCACCTGGTCAGGCGTCCGGCTGTCCGCCTGCGCCACGGCAGACAACAGCAGCAGGCACAACGTTGCAAGAATCTTCATGGAACCGTCATCCTCTACTCTTCAACGGAAGGCGATGCCCCGGTATCACCCTCCTCCGCCTTGTTGAACAGGAACTTCCCGATCAACTGCTCAAGCACCACAGCCGACTGGGTGATCTGCAGCTCGCTGCCTTCCTTGAGATAGCTGTCGGAACCACCGGCGCCGATACCCACATATTTGCTGCCCAGCAAGCCGGCAGTCAGTATGCTGGCGTCCGAATCATCGGGGATGCGGCTGAACTGGCTGTTAATGCGCAGCGTGACCAGGGCGTCGAGACGGTCATTGTCAAATTCGATGCGCTCGACACGACCGATGTTCACGCCGGACATCGTGACCTGCGAACGGACCTTGAGGCCGGCCACGTCCTCGAAGCGTGCCGTGACCCGATAACCCTCGTCACCGGCATATTCGTCGAGATCCGTGGTCTGGGTCGCCAGAAAAAGCAGGGCCGCAAAACCCAGCAATACGAACAGCCCGGTACCGAGCTCACGTGGTCTGCTGCTTTCCATCCCGTTTGGTCCTCAAATCAGAAACGCGGTGATCATGTAGTCGAGTATCAGCACGACTATCGAAGTGGTAACCACGGTACGCGTGGTGGCCATGCCGACGCCCTCGGCGGTGGGCGCGCAATTGTAGCCTTCATAGACCGCAATCAGGCTGGCTGCGATGCCAAACACGATGCTCTTCGACACGCCTTCGCCGATATCCTCGGGATCGACATACTCCTGCATCTGCGACCAGAAGGCACCGCCATCCACGCCCATGATGTACACGCCGATGAACCAGGCGCCGAGTATGCCGATGGCATTGAATACTGCAGTCAGCAACGGGACTGAAATGGCGCCACCGACAAAGCGCGGCGCGACGATGCGCCGGATCGGATCGATGGCCATCACCTCCAGGGCGGCGAGCTGGTCGGTCGCACGCATCAGGCCAATCTCGGAAGCAAGGGCAGTGCCGGCCCGTCCGGCAAACAGCAGGGCGGTAACCACCGGCCCGAGTTCCTTGATCAGTGTCAGCGCGACACCCGCCCCGAGTATGTCCTCCTGGCGCAGGCGGGCCAGCGAATCGTAGCCCTGCAGGCCGATCACCATGCCGACGAAAAAGGCCGAGGTCATGATGATCACCAGCGACAGCACGCCCGCATTGTGAATCTGTGCCGAGATCAGTCGCGGACGGGTGAATGCCGCCGGGCACTGCGCCAGGATCTCGCCAAGGAACAGCACCACCGCGCCGAGCTTGCGCAGCGCGGCCAACTGGCTGTTCCACAACTGCCTGAACAGGGCCATCAGGAGCTACCCAGCAACTGCTGCCGGTAGTCCGGCGCGGGATAATGAAACGGCACCGGCCCGTCGGCGGCACCGGTCATGAACTGCCGCACCAGCTCGGAGTCGCTGTCGGCAAGCTCGTCTGGGCGGCCACTGGCGATAACCCTGCCTTCCGAGAGCACCAGACAGTGGTCGGCGATCTGGGAAATCTCGGCCACGTCATGTGAAACGACCACGCTGGTGAGTCCGAGTGCATCGTTGTTGAGGCGGATCAGCCTGAGGACCACGCCCAGCGAGATCGGATCAAGCCCGGAGAAAGGCTCGTCGTACAGCAGGAGTTCGGGGTCCAGCACCATGGCCCGGGCCATCGCCACGCGCCGCGCCATGCCACCCGACAGCTCGGAGGGCATGAGACCGGCCGCACCGCGCAAGCCAACCGACTGCAATTTGGTCAGGACCACATTGCGCAGCAGGCGTTCGGGCAGGCTGGTGTTCTCCCGTACCGGGAACGCGACGTTCTCGAAAACGTTGAAGTCAGTGAGCAGCGCGCTGTTCTGGAACAACATGCCCATCTGCCTGCGCAGTGCATAGAGATCCGGACGGGACAACCGGTTGACCTCCTGCCCGGCCACCCGCACGCTACCCTCGTCGGGCCTGAGCTGCCCGGTCAGCATGCGCAGAAGGGTGGTCTTGCCGCAGCCGCTCGGCCCCATGATCGCCGTGATGCTGCCACGTGGAATCGCCAGCTCCAGTCCATCGAAGATCACGCGGCTGCCGCGTGAAAAGCGCAGGCCGCTGATCTCGATCAGATTGTCAACAGCCTGAGATGGTTTCACGCGAATTCCACAAGCCCGTCATCTTTGCAGGGCGCGAAGGATAACAAAATTCCACGGCACGACCCGGATATCCTCGGCAGTGGACCCGGCCGGGGCTATTCCCCTGAAAAGCATATTGGACTAAGATGGTCCCATATGCTCCGCATCAGCAAATTGACCGACTACGGCACCATGATCCTCGTGTACCTCGCGGCACACACGGGCGGAGTCTGCTCGGCCAACGATGTCGCCAACGGCACGCGGATCGCGCTGCCCACCGTGCAGAAACTGCTGAAAATCCTCGCGCGCGGGGACCTCGTGCATTCGCTGCGTGGCGCCGAGGGCGGCTATGCACTGTCACGTCCGCCGGAAAGCATCAGCGCGGCGGAAATCGTCGACGTGCTGGAAGGCCCGCTCAGCATCACCGAATGCAGCATGACCGACAGCCAGTGCGAACTCGAGCATGGCTGCCCCGTCGGTGATGCCTGGCAGAAGATCAACCGGGCCATCCGCTGTGCACTGGACACGGTAACACTGGCCGACCTCGCGCATCCGCCGCACGAGTTTCCGCTGGTTGACCTGTCGGCACGACGCAGCCGGACGGCCGAGCGCCGCTCGCACGACTGACGGGTACAGAGATCGGAGATGGACAGCAAAGTACAGAATCCTGGCCTGGATGAACTCGTCAGCCGTCGCTACCAGCATGGCTTTGTCACGGACATCGAGTCGGACACGGTAGCGCCCGGTCACAGCGAGGACGTGATCCGCTTCATCTCGCGCAAGAAAGAGGAACCGGAATTCCTGCTCGAGTGGCGCCTCAAGGCCTATCGCCACTGGCTGACCATGCGTGAACCGGAATGGGCCCGCCTGCACTATCCGCCCATCGATTACCAGGATATTTCCTACTATTCGGCGCCGAAGAAGACGCCGGGGCTGAAGTCCCTGGACGAAGTCGACCCGAAGCTGCTCGCCACCTACGAGAAACTCGGCGTGCCCCTGCACGAGCGGGCGCGACTGGCCGGTGTCGCCGTGGACGCGGTGTTCGACAGCGTGTCGGTCACTACCACCTTCAGGGACAAGCTCGCTGCAGCCGGCGTGATCTTCTGCTCCTTCTCGGAGGCTGCCCGGGAACACCCGGAACTGGTCCGGCAGTACCTCGGTACGGTTGTCCCCTACCGCGACAACTACTTCGCCGCGCTCAATTCCGCGATGTTTACCGATGGTTCCTTCGTGTATATCCCGAAGGGCGTGCGCTGCCCGATGGAGCTGTCGACCTATTTCCGCATCAACCAGGCCAAGACCGGCCAGTTCGAGCGCACGCTGATCATTGCCGAGGAAGGCAGCCACGTCAGCTACCTGGAAGGCTGCACGGCGCCACAGCGTGACGAGAACCAGTTGCATGCCGCCGTCGTTGAACTGGTGGCCCTGAAGGATGCGACCATCAAGTACTCCACGGTCCAGAACTGGTATCCCGGCGACGAGAATGGCGTCGGCGGGATCTACAACTTCGTCACCAAGCGTGGCGACTGCCGCGGTGCCAATTCGAAGATCTCCTGGACCCAGGTCGAGGCCGGTTCGGCCATCACCTGGAAGTATCCGAGCTGCATCCTGCGCGGCGAGAACTCGGTCGGCGAATTCTACTCGGTGGCCGTCACCAACAACCTGCAGCAGGCCGATACCGGCACCAAGATGATCCATATCGGCCGCAATACCCGCAGCACCATCGTCTCGAAGGGCATTGCGGCCGGACGCTCGCAAAGTTCCTACCGGGGACTCGTCAAGGTGCTGCCGACAGCCGAAGGCGCCCGCAACTTCACGCAGTGCGATTCACTGCTGATGGGCAGCCACTCGGCCGCACACACCTTCCCGTACATGGAAATACGCCATCCCGGCGCCATCGTCGAACACGAAGCCACCACCTCGAAGATCGGCGACGACCAGCTGTTTTATTGCCGGCAGCGCGGCCTGTCGCAGGAAGATGCCGTCAACCTGATCGTCAACGGCTTCTGCAAGCAGGTGTTCCGCGAACTGCCGATGGAATTCGCCGTAGAGGCACAGAATCTGCTCAACGTCAGCCTGGAGGGCGCAGTCGGCTGACCGCCTGCGTTTATCGCCCCGTGCAAGCCACACCGTTACTGACCATCAAGGACCTTCGGGTCACCGTCGCCGGAAGGGAAATCCTGACCGGCATGAACCTCGTGGTAAACGCTGGCGAGGTCCACGCCATCATGGGACCCAACGGCTCCGGTAAAAGCACGCTGGCACATGTCCTTGCCGGCCGCGAGGGCTACACGATCACCGCGGGTTCGGCGATTTTCCGCGACCAGGACCTGCTCGCCATGGCACCGGAAGAGCGTGCCCGCGCCGGGCTGTTCCTCGGGTTCCAGTATCCGGTCGAGGTACCGGGTGTCAGCAACGTCTACCTGCTGCGCGCCGCCCTGAACGCCCGCCGCAAGGCCCGTGGCGAGGCCGAGATCGACACCGCGCAGTTTCTGCGCCTGGTCCGCGAGAAGGCGAAGCTGATGCAACTCAACGAGAGCTTTCTCAACCGCGGTGTCAATGAAGGCTTCTCGGGTGGCGAAAAGAAGCGCAACGAGATTTTCCAGATGGCGGTACTCGAACCGGTGCTCGGCATACTCGATGAAACCGATTCAGGGCTCGATATCGATGCGCTGAAGGTCGTTGCCAACGGCGTCAACAGCCAGCGTGGTCCGGACCGTGCCTTCGTGCTGGTCACGCATTACCAGCGCCTGCTCGACTACATACAGCCAGACTTCGTGCACGTGCTGGCCGGCGGGCGGATCATCCGCACCGGCGACAAGTCGCTGGCGCTCGAGCTCGAAGCACAGGGTTACGACCAGACAGTGGCTGCGGCGAGAAACCAGTCGCAGATTGCACGATGAACACCGTCCTCAGCCCGGCCTGGCGCGACGCCTGTCAGCGCAACCGGGATGCCATTCCGCAACTCACATGGCTGACCGGCCTCCGTGATTCGGCCCTCAGCCTGCTGTCCAGTCGCGGCCTGCCCGACAGCGGTCAGGAAGACTGGCGCTACACGAACCTCGCCGATTATCTGCAGCGCGGCGCCGCCGGGCTCATCGACCCGGATCATGCAAACGATTCTGCTGCTCAGCTGCAACTGATACTGGACGATGGCCGCGCCGTGTCGCCGGTCGCCGGTGCACACGCGCTGCCGGCCGGCATCGAGCTGTACAGCCTGCGCGAGCTTGGCTCCGAACTGCGCGACCACGCCGCCAGCCTGCTGGCCGGAAAAGATCGCGAGGGCGAGCCCCCTGCCCTGGCGGCACTGAACCTCGCGCTGCTGAGTGATGGCTGGTATCTGCGCAGCACTTCAACGGCCACCGGAACCCCGCCCGCGCTGCACCTGCGCCTGGCCGGGAGCCGCGCGGGCATCGCCCAGCTGCGCCTGCTCGTCGATGTGGCGCCCGGCAGCCGCCTGAACCTCCGCATCGAACACCAGGGGCCGGCTGGCACGCTCGCCAATGCCGTCACGCAGATCCGCTGTGGCGCCGGCTCGCATCTCGATCTGCTGCGTATCCAGGACCTGCCCGCCGACAGCCTGCTGACGGAAACGACCCAGATAGAACTCGATGCCGATGCGACGCTGGCTGCCACCAGCCTGGACTTTGGCGGACAGCTGGTGCGCCAGGATCTGTCGATCGCGCTGTCAGGCCCGGGTGCGAAGGCGAACATCCACGGCGCCTTCCTGGTCGACGGCCGCCGGCACGTCGACAACCACACCACGGTGGAGCATCGCGCGCCGGACACCAGCAGCCGGGAAATTTTCCACGGCCTCGCTGCCGGCCATGGCCGCGGCGTGTTCAACGGCCGGATCATCGTGCGGCCCGGCGCGGTGCGCACGGCATCCGCACTCAACAGCCGCAACCTGCTGCTCGAGAAAACCGCCGAAATCGACACCAAGCCGGAACTCGAGATCTACACCGATGATGTCCGCTGCAGCCACGGGGCAACCACCGGCCAGCTGGATGCCAACGCCCTCTTCTACCTGCGCAGCCGTGGCCTCGGCCCCGCGGAAGCGCGCCAGGCGCTGATTACCGCCTTTCTGCATGCAACGCTCGCGCAGATCGTGCCCGAAGATCTTTCCATGCAGGTTGCGGCCCGGCTGCAGGCCCGCCTGGCAGCAATGTCCAAAGCGGCAAGCTGATGAACAGCAACGCAACAACATTGACGAGCGGCGCGGCTGCCCTGGCCGGCGGTCTTGATGTCGAGGCAATCCGGCAGGATTTTCCGATCCTGCACCAGCAGATCAACGGCTATCCGCTGGCCTACCTCGACAGTGCGGCATCGACACAGCGGCCGGTACAGGTGATCGATGCGATCCGGCGTTACTACACGCACGATCATGCCAACGTCCATCGGGGCGTGCATACGCTGAGCCACCGCGCAACCGACATCTACGAAGGGGCACGGGAAACCACCCGCCGCTTCATCAACGCTCGCTCGACACGCGAGATCGTGTTCACGCGCGGGACCACCGAGGCCATCAACCTGGTCGCCGCAACGCTGGGCCAGCGCCTGGGTGCCGGCGACGAGATCCTGATCAGCGCGATGGAGCATCACTCCAACATCGTGCCGTGGCAGATGCTCTGCGAGCAGCGGGGAACCATCCTGCGCGTTGTGCCCATCAACGACCGCGGCGAGTTGTTGCTCGACGAGTTCGAAAAGCTCATCGGCAAGCGGACACGCCTGGTCGCGATCACCCATGTGTCGAATGCGCTGGGTACCGTGAATCCCGTGCAGCAGATCGTCGCCAGCGCACATGCCCGCGGCATACCCGTGCTCATCGACGGCGCCCAGGCGATCGCACACCAGGCGGTCGACGTGCAGGCCATGGACTGCGATTTCTATGCCTTCTCCGGGCACAAGATGTGCGGACCGACCGGCATCGGCGTGCTCTATGGCCGCGAGTCCCTGCTGGAAACCCTGCCACCCTGGCAGGGCGGCGGCGACATGATTCTTACCGTGAGCTTCAGTGGCACCACCTACAACGAACTGCCCTATCGACTCGAAGCCGGCACACCGCATATCGCCGGCGCCGCGGGCCTTGGCGCCGCCATCGATTATCTGCAGAAAATCGGCATGGAGGATATCGCCCGCCACGAGGCGGATCTGCTGGCCTATGCCAGCCAGGCCCTCGGTGAAGTGCCCGGCCTGCGACTGGTCGGCACCGCCGCGCACAAGGCCGGCGTCGCATCCTTCAATATCGACGGCATACACCCGCATGACATCGGCACCGTCCTCGACCAGCACGGCGTGGCAATACGCGCCGGCCATCACTGTGCGATGCCGGTCATGGAACGCTACGGGATTCCCGGCACGGCCCGGGCATCCTTCGCCTTCTACAACACGCGCACGGAAATCGACCAGATGGTCGGGGCGCTGCGCCTGGCCATACGGATGTTCGCGTGAGCGACAAGACCACATCCCTGACGGAGCTTTACCGGCAGACCGTCCTCAACCACAGCCGGAATCCCCACAATTGCCGGCGGCCCGCGAACTGGGACCGCGAGGCCGAGGGACACAACGCATTGTGCGGGGACAAGGTGCATGTGTACCTCGGCATGCGGGGGCAGGCACTGGCCGATGTCAGCTACGAAGCCAGCGGTTGCGCGATTTCACTGGCCTCGGCCTCGATGATGAGCGATGCGGTGGCCGGGAAAACCGAATCGGCTGCACGCCAGACCATCGATGACTTCATCGGTGACCTGTCCGGCCTGCAGCCCGGGAAACTGGAGGGCGAGCTGGCTGCCCTCGGCGGCGTGCGCGACTATCCGTCGCGAATCCGCTGCGCGACGCTGCCATGGCAGACCTTGCGTGCGGCGCTCGATGCGGTTCAGGAAACCGTAACCACGGAATGAGACAGGACAATGAATGGCATCGACAACGAACCGGTAGTCATCAGGCGTGACGTCGAGGGGCTGGTGGTGCCGACCGGCACCCCGGTGCTCCTGCCCAAGGATTCACTCGCCTACATCACGCAGGCGATGGGCGGCAGTTTTACCGTCTATTTCGAAGGGAACCTGATCCGCGTCGCCGGCGTCGATGCCGACGCGCTTGGCAAGGAGCCGGTTGCACCGCCATCCCTGCCCGAGAACGCCACCGACGAGCAGTTTGAAGCGCTGGCCTGGGAACAGCTGAAGACGATCTATGACCCGGAGATCCCGATCAATGTCGTCGACCTCGGCCTGGTCTACGCCTGCAACATCTCCAGGCTGCCGTCAGGCGAGCGGGTGGTGAACATCATGATGACGGTCACCGCACCGGGCTGCGGCATGGGCGAAATCCTGCTGGAAGAGGCTCGCCAGAAGATCAGCCTGATCCCGACCGTGGCCGAGGTGAATGTCGAACTGGTCTTCGATCCGCCATGGAACCGCGACATGATGTCGGAGGCCGCGCGACTCGAAACCGGCCTGTACTGAGCCGATGCTGCGCCGTCTCACCCTGCTTCGCCACGCAAAGTCTTCGTGGCAGGAATCCGGTGTCAGCGACCACGACCGCCCGCTCAACCAGCGCGGCGAGCGAGACGCGCCGGTGATGGGTCGTCGCCTGCTGGCGCGCGGTGCCAGGCCCTCGCTGATCCTCTGCAGCACGGCCCTGCGGGCCCGCCACACCGCACAGATCATCGCCCGCGAACTCGGCTACCCGGCTGAATTCCTGCAACGCGAACCGGAACTGTACCTGGCCACGCCGGAACAGATCATGGCAGTGATTGCCCGCCAGGCCGATTCCTTCCGGAACATCATCGTCTGTGGCCACAACCCCGGCCTGACCGAACTGGCCAACCGGCTCACCGGCAGCGACATAGACAACATACCCACCTGCGGACTGGTCGAGATCGAGCTCAACCTCGCAAGCTGGGCGGATATCGCGGCTGCCTCAGGTACCCGGCAGCTTTACGACTATCCGAAGAAGGGCTGACTGGCCGGCAATGCGGTGGCGATACTCCATGACGCCACCGCACGGAAAAGCTACTGCTGCGAGTCGAGCTGCTTACGTATTCGCATACATTGCAACACACCGAAATAAATTATCCCGATCATAATGACGGCAAAATTGATCGGTGTTATCGGAATGACGTTTCTCTTCAATACCCCATAAAGCGCGGCAACGACTGCCATTGAGACAATCAGCGCCGACCACAGAAGGGCCGGAGATCGCCTCGCCGAGGAACTGCCCCGCAAGATATTGACCGCGATGGCCAGCAGCACGAGTACCGACAGGAGAACTACGGTAGTCACCACTGTAACGGCCTCCTGTGGTCGAAAGTCCCAACCTACTTCCGAACAACCTTCACATGCGGCAAGCCGGTGAAATGCGCATCGCTGGTAACGAGTGTCGCGTTGTGCTGGCGCGCGGTGGCATAAATGATGGCATCTGCGGTTGCCAGTTTGAATTCACGCGCAACCTCTGCCGAGAGCAATGCCAACGAGGTATCCAATACGACAACGTTTGCAGTCTGGGTCGCCGCGATACTTGCCAGCGCGATAGCCTGGTCCATTTCGCGATACAACCACTTGTATAACTCATGTTGCACAAGGGTGGGAACGATCAGCGTATCGGGCGAATTCAGGTAGCGCGCATAGCTTCTGGCGAGCGGTGAATCGATCATCCACTCGATCCAGCCACAGGTATCCACCAGGAACATTCAGGTACGATCGGTCCGGTCGCGGTATTGCGCGGGGTTCGCCCCGCGTGCAACACCGCGCAGGTTCTTGATGGATGTTCTCGGTACAAGCTGAAGAATGGAACCCATGGGGATCAGCTCGAATTGCTGCCCAGGCTGCAGTTGCATGGCTTCCCGCACCGCTTTCGGCACGGAAAGCTGGAATTTGCTGGATAACGTGGCCGTGCTCATTTTACGAATCCGTGATCGATCGGGATACGGCAATCTACACCCCGGCAGCGAAGAGGACAAGCGGCCGCAAAGCCTGCTGACCGGCCACGCGACAAGGCTGCGTACAGCCGGTCAATCAACCGTACAGAAACAGTGGTAGTAGAGACTGCGGGGATCGTTGAGTGCCGTGAGTGACTTGAACTCGCGATCCAGCGAGCGCATCGTCCGGCGCAGCAGATCACTGGGCATAACCGCCGTTTCCCGCAGGCCCAGCGTGTTCAATACACGCACGCCTCGCATGATGAATTCGGCAGCCAGTTTCTGGGAGAAGCTCAGCTCGGGTTCGATATAGCTCTGCCCGTAACTGCCCTCATCGAGTCCGGCGCGGCTGGCCGCAGCCTTGACGGCATCCCCCAGTCCGCCGAGGCTGTCCACCAGCCCGAGTTCCAGGCCATCGGCACCGATCCACACGCGCCCGCGGGCAATGCTGTCAGCGCGTTCCGGCGTCATCTCGCGTGCCGCAGCAACCTGGCCGACGAAGATCCGGTAGGCATCCTCGACGCTGGCCGTCAGCACCCGGCGCGCATCCTCGCCGAGCGGCCGGTCGAGCCGCAGCTGGCCGGCGAGCTTCGTGGTGCCAAAGCCATCGACATGCACGCCGAGCTGCTCCAGCCCGCGCTGCACGGTCGGCAGTAGTGCGCCCACGCCGATCGAACCGGTGATCGTGCTGGCGCTGGCCCAGATCTCGTCGGCCGGCATGGCGATGTAATAGCCACCCGATGCGGCGACCGAACTCATCGAAGCGATCAGCGGCTTGTCAGCAGCCTTGAGCGCGGCCAGTTCGTCATTGATGACCTGCGAGGCGAACATGCTGCCGCCCGGACTGTCGATCCGCAGTACCACGGCGCTGACGCTGTCATCCAGCCGCGCCTCGCGGATCTGCGCGGCCAGGGTGTCACCACCGACGGTTCCCGGCGGTGCCTCGCCATCGACGATTTCCCCGGCAGCGACGATGATCGCGACATTGCGCTCATGCGGCTCGGCGAGCTTGCGTTCGATGGCGGTGGCTGCCAGATAGTCCTGGAAGCCTATCGCGCTGTAGCTGCCATCATCGGCACCACCCGGACCCACGATCTCCATCATGTACGCGTCGAACTCCGGACGCCCCATGAGGCGATCGACCAGGCGCGCATCGACCGCCGCCCGGGCCGCGTGCCCGTCGGCGCCTTCGATCACGGTGGCAAATTCGTTGGTATAGGTATCCAGGGCTTCCTGGCTCAGGCCACGGGCCTCGGCCACATCGCGCCCCCAGGCGCTCCACAGGGAACCCACCCAGCGCTGGCTGGCCTCGCGGTCCTCAGCCGACATGTCGTCACGGGTAAAGGGCTCGACAAAGGACTTGAACTCACCGACCTTGAACACGTTGACGTCCACATAGAGCTTCTCGAGCGCGCTCTTGAAGAACATCCGGTAATACTCGTAGCCCTCGAGATACACCATGCCGAGGTCATGCATGATCACCTCATCGGCACGCGCGGCGAGATAGTACTGGTCACGGGTGTAGCCATTGCCGAAGGCGACGACTTTCTTGCCGGCGGCGCGCACCTTGTCGATCGCCTGCCCCACCGACTGCAGCTTGGCGAGGCCACCGGCTTCGAGGCCGTCGAGTTCGAGGACCACAACCTGGATACGCTTGTCGCCGGCGGCGTATTCGAGGCTGTCGACGATCTCGCGAACCAGCGTCTGCGGCTCTGCCTGGTTGTTCAGTTCGGCGATCGCGCGATCGAGCGGACTGCCTTCCAGCTGCTCCACCAGCGCGCCGCCCGGATTGACCACCAGTGCCGCAGTGGATGGCACCGGCGCAACGCCGCCAGCCAGCCCGGCCAGCAGGACGATGAACAGGGCCAGCAGGAGTATGAGATGCAATACCCGGCGCAGGGTGTCCAGGCCGTACCAGAGCGCCCGTACCAGTTTCGTCAGGAATCCGCGTATCGACATCGCAAGCTCTCCATATGCCGGGCAGGCGACCGCTCAACCACCCGGCTGGTAGCTGATGCGGTAGATTGCACCGCGCTCATCGTCACTCACCAGCAGGGACCCGTCCGGTGCCACCAGCAGGTCTACCGGCCTGCCCAGCACCTTGTCCCCATCAAGCCAGCCCTCGGCAAAGGTCTCGTACGAAACGGCCGAGTTGCCTTTCAGCCGCACCAGCGAGATCCGGTATCCGGTCCGGCCAGCCTCCTTGCTCCGGTTCCAGGAACCGTGCTCGGCGATGAATACCTGGTTGCGGTACTCGGCCGGGAACATGGTGCCCGTGTAGAACCTGACACCCAGCGGTGCCACGTGCGGCCCCAGCTTCTGCACCGGCGGCTCGGCCTGCGCACAACTGCCGAGCGCACCGAACTCCGGATCGACCACATCGCCGCCATGACAGTACGGAAAGCCGAAATCGAGCCCGGCCTTCGCCATGCGGTTGAGTTCACAGGCCGGCACATCGTCACCAAGCATGTCGCGGCCATTATCGGTGAACCACAACTCGCCAGTCTGTGGATGCCAGCTCATTCCGACCGAATTACGCACCCCCCGGGCAATCACTTCACGGCCGCTGCCATCGGGGTTCATGCGCAGGATCTGGCCGAAGTCCTTCTCGTCGCAGACATTGCAGGGTGCGCCGAGCGGCACATAGAGCTTGCCGTCAGGGCCGAACGCCAGGTACTTCCAGGCATGCAGCCCGTTCTTGTAGGGCAAGTCCGCGGCGATCACCTCGGGCACGCGCGGGCCGGCGACCTGCTGCTCGGCCTGCGGAAAACGCGCGACCTGCCACTGTTCCGCCACGTACAGCGCACCTTTGTGGAAGGCCACGCCGTTCGGAACCTTGAGACCCTGCACGAAGGTGGTGACCTGCGGACGCTCGCCGAGCGCGTCATGGATCGCATACACCGTTCCCGCACCAAATCGCGTGCCGACGAACAGCGTGCCCGCATCGCCCAGGGCCATGGAACGGGCCTTCGGCACATCGGCGACGAGGATCTCGGCCTTGAAGCCGGGCGGCAAACGCAGGAAATCGGCAGGCGTTCCGGCCAGCGCAGGTGTACCGGCCAGCAGGGCGAGAACGAGGCAGAACAAGTGCGTCAGGGAGCGGCAAGAGCTCATAAGGCTGTCCTCCACAGAGTGTCGGCAGTCCGCGTCAGGGCCTCTTCCATCACCTTCCGGTCAGGGCCAGGGACAGCGGGCTGACAAAGGTGATCAACAGTACTGCGACCAGCAGTATCAGCACAAACGGAAAGGTTGCGGCACAGACCGTGAGTACCGGCTGCTCGAAGCGGTAACTCGAGATATACAGGTTCAGGCCGATCGGCGGCAACAGGTAGCCGAGCTCCATGGTCGCAACGAAGATGATCCCGAGGTGGACGGGATCGACTCCGTACTGCGCCGCGACCGGCAATATCAGCGGAACGACCAGGACCAGGGCCGAATAGATATGCAGGATACAGCCGATGACCATCAGGAAACCGACCAGCAGGAGCAGGAAGGTGGTCTGGCTGGATATGTACCGGGTGACCAGTTCGATCAGCATCTGCGGAACCTGGGCATCGATCATGTAGTTGGTCGAGGCCAGCGAGATACCGAGGATCAGCAGGATGCCGCCGACCAGCACCATCGAGTCGCGCACGATGCCCGGCAGCTTGCGCAGCGGGATCTCGCGGTAGATCAGCGTTTCGACCACCAGCACGTAGACAACTGTCACGGCGGCAGCCTCGGAGACCGCGACCAGGCCGCTGTAGATCCCGCCCAGCACGACGAACGGCAGTGGCAACTCCCAGATGGATTCGCGGGCGGCCTGCCCGACTTCGCGCCAGGAGAAATCCGAGATCGGACGCCGGTTGGAGCGGTTCATCCACAGGCAATAGGCGGCCAGCACGAGCATCATCAGCGTGCCCGGCAGGATGCCGGCGACGAACAGCTCGTCGATGGAAACCTCGGCGACGATCCCGTAGATGATCAGCGGCAGCGACGGCGCAAACAGCAGGCCGAGGCTGCCCGAGGAGGTGACCAGGCCAAGCGTGAAACCTTCCTTGTAGCCGGACTGCACCAGGGCCGGGTACAGCAAGGCGCCGATTGCAATGATCGTGACACCCGAACCGCCGGTAAAGGCCGTAAAGAGCGAACAGGTCGCCACCGCCACCATCGCCAGACCGCCCGGCAGCCAGCCGAGCAAGGCGGAACTGAGGCGTACCAGCCGTGCCGCAGCCCGGCTCTCGCTCAACAGATAGCCCGCAAAGGTGAACAGCGGGATGGCCAGCAGTATCGGTGTTTCCGCGATACCGAAGATCTCGATGGGGACTGCGGTCAGCGGTATGTCACTGCGCGCGAAGCCGAGCAGCGCGCTGGCGCCGATCACGGCGAACAGGGGGGCGCCCATCAGCGCCAGCACGATCAGCACGAGGCCGGTCAGGATCACGACTGCGATCCACGGCGCGACAAGGCGAGCAACCGGCTGCCCACCGCGATCAGATACCGGTAGGCGATCAGCACAAAGCCGGCCGGCAACACGGTCTGGAACGGCCAGACCGGCAACTCGCCGAAAATCTGGTCACCGAACTCGCGGGACTCCGCGACAAACTCCCAGGAATACCAGGCCAGCACGCCGGCAACGGCCACCGTAAACAGGTCGACGATGATTGCGGTCACCATGCGTCCGGTCCGGGAAAGAAACCGCGAAAGCAGGTCTATGCGCAGATGCACGTTGTCCCTGCTGGCAGCCACCGCACCGATGATCGCCGCCCACAGCACCATCAGCCGCAAGGCTTCATCCGCCCAGCCGATGCCTGTGCCCACGACGTTGCGCAGCATGACCTGGTAGGCAGCCAGACCGATCATGGCGAACAGGATGATGGCAAGCAGCAGGTTTTCGAGCCCGCGCCCGATGCGTCCGGCCCACTGCAGAAGGCCGCCCGGCTCGCCGGACTGGTCCGGCGACTGCGGCGACCAGCTCACTGTGGCGAACCAGCCGCCTTGGTGGCCGGCCGGCTGGCGCGATACTCCTGCACATAGCCGCGGGCCTCACGCAGCAGATCGGCGGAGAAGCCACCGCTGGCCGCCAGCTTGTCCATCGCAGCGGCGGTCGATGCCCGCCACACCGGCACTTCCGCCGGATCCAGCTGCAGGAACTGCATGCCGTTCGCCCGCAGGGCGCTCTCGGCCTTGGCGTTGTCGATGCGGTTCTGCGCGTCGAAATGCTTGTAGAGCTTCGTCATCACCTCGCGCAGCACGGCCTGATCGGCTGCACTGATGCCCGTCAGCGCATTCTTGTCGATGGCGAGCAGGCCGATCGTGTAGCTGAGCGGCTGGGTCGTGATGTACTTCGTTTTCGTATACCACTGCAGCACCACCGCACCGACCGGCGGTGTCGCCACGATGTTGAGCAAACCGGTCTGCAGTCCCGTGAGCACATCGGTGACCGGCAAGGCAACGGGCGACAGCTGCAGTGATTCCATCGCGGCATAGCTGCTCGGGTCCCCTTCCGGCACCCAGATTTTCTGGCCACGCAGGTCGGCGATGCCCTTTACCGGCTTGTTGGACATCAGGTAGGCAAAGCCGCCGCCGGCAAAGCCGAAGGATACGAAGCCGGCCTTCTCCAGTCCGGCAGACAGCCGGTCATCGAGCCGGCTGCGCACGAAATCCACTTCGTCGAGCGTGTCAAACAGCATCGGCGAACCGTAGATGACGATGTCCGGATACCGCTCCTGCAGGCCGTTGGAGGTGAACACGCCGCCGTGCAACTGGCCGATCCGGATCTTGCGCAGCACCTTCCGGTCCGTGCCCTGTATGCCACCACCATAGAACTTCAGGTTGACGCGACCCGCCGTGCGTTCCTTGATCTGCAGGCCGGCAGCACGCAGGTCTTTCATCCACGACGAGCCCTCGGGTGCAACCGTGGCGATCTTCAGGTCAGTCGCATGCAGCACGGCAGGCAGACAGACGCCGGCGAGAATGATCAGGGCGCGCAGTGCCCCCAGGCTTCGTTGCAGCGGAATCATCGGAATAACCTGCCTCTAGAAATAATCTTCGGCTGAAGCCAGCAGCTCGGTGGCCTGCCGCTGGGCCAGCATGTTGAACAGTGTATAGCCGGGCTGGCGGGGATCCGCCTGCATCACCTCGTTCAGGAGCTGGTCGTGCAGTTCGCGGTCGTAGACCAGGCGCGCATAACCGCGCGCATACTCGACGAGTACGCCAAGGTCACGCCGGCCGGTCAACTCCAACGCACGCTCGAAATAGGTCCGCCCGCGTTCAGGCTGCCCGCCGAGCGCCTCCGGCCGCAGCGTATTGAGCACACCAAGATAGGTATTGACCAGCGCCGCATCGCTGTCGGGACTGATCGCCAGCAAGCGGGTCAGGATGGCCTCTATCCGGGGCAGTTCGGCGAGCGCTTCCCAGTCATCGCCATGCGTCCTGATATAGGCCAGCGAGCCGATCACATAGCCCAGCAGTGCCGAGGCATCGTCGGCACCGGCCTTGCCGAGCTGCTGCTCCAGCTCCGCATAGGGCAACCTGTCGATACCACAGCCAGGCCGCCGGCCATCGGCGCACAGCGCCCGCACACCGTAGTCGCGCGCATGCACCGCGAGATTTGCCGAGCGGGCGGAATCCGTGACGAACACCACGGCATAGGCGGCATAGAGCCGGGCCGCTGCACCGAGTACCTCGCCAGAGGCCTCGGGCGATGCCGCCAGCGAATCCAGGATCAGCAGATAGGCCGGCAGGCTGTCGCGGACAAGCTCGGGATCATCCTGGTTGAGGATTGCCGACGAGAGATTCGTGGCGAAGTCCGCAGCGGCGGATTGCGCCATGCTGGCGCAGCCTGACAGCGCGCCACCACACACGAACAGAACCGCTGCGACTGCGTGACGCAGCCTGAGCCCGGGCCGGTATGGCTCCGGGCCAGCGCGATGCCTCGGCGGACTGCGCACCGGCGAGTCCCGGGGGATCAGACCTTTTCGCGAATACGTGCGGACTTGCCGCTGCGATCACGCAGGTAGTAGAGCTTGGCCCGGCGCACGGCACCACGACGCTTCACGGTGATCTCCGCGATCGTCGGGCTGTGCAGCGGGAAGACGCGCTCCACGCCCTCGCCATGCGACACCTTGCGCACCGTGAACGACGAGTTCAGACCCCGGTTCCGGCGGGCGATAACCACGCCTTCATAGGCCTGCAGACGCTCGCGGTTGCCTTCCTTGACCCGCACCTGTACCACGACGGTGTCGCCCGGCACGAAGTCGGGAATCCCGGTCTTGAGGGCTTCGGATTCGAGTGTTTCGATGATGTTTCGCATGGTCGTGTCCAACTCTGTTCAAACGCCTGTTCAAGCCCGTCTGCATCGACCGGTACCGGTCTAATGCAACGGGCGGTTATCGTCCTCATTCCCGAGTCGCCGCTCCTCGAGAAACTCGTCGAGCAGCCTGCGATCCTCGGTCGTCAGGCTCCGGCCCTGCAGCAGCTCGGGCCGGCGCAGACTGGTCCTGCCGAGTGCCTGCTTCCTGCGCCAGCGGCGGATGGCTTCGTGATCACCCGCCAGCAAGACGCCGGGAACGGCCCGGCCCTCCACAACTTCAGGCCGCGTGTAGTGCGGGTGATCCAGCAGCCCGGCCGAGAATGAATCCTCGACAGCCGACTGCCCATCGCCCAGCACACCAGGCAGCAATCTCACGGTCGCATCGATGACGGCCAGGGCAGCAAGCTCGCCGCCACTCAGCACGAAATCACCAAGCGACAACTCCTCGTCGCAGACCATCTCGATCAGACGCTCATCGAAGCCTTCGTAACGGCCCGCGACCAGCACCATTCCGGGCAGCGTCGCCAGCCGTCGCGCAACCGCCTGGTCGAACTTCCGGCCCTGGGGCGTCAGGAAAATCACCGGGCTTCCCCCGGGGACCTGACTCCGTGCAGCCGCTATCGCGGTTGCACAGGGCTCGACCCGCAGCAGCATTCCCGGGCCACCGCCATAGGGCCGATCGTCCACCGTTCCGTGCACGTCGGTCGCATAGCCACGCGGATCCACGCTGCCTACCCGCACCAGTCCGCGCTGCACTGCCCGGCCGACCACACCAAGTTCCGTGAATGGCGCGAGCATCTCCGGGAACAGCGATACCACCGCGATATCCACGCTCGGCGCATCCTCGTCTTCAGCCGCGGATCCCGGCTAAAAATCGGGATCCCAGTCAACCGTGATCACGCGCTGGTCCGTATCGACTCCGGTAACCACCCTGCCGTACAGGAAGGGCACCAGGTGCCGGCCTTCACCGACCACGACCATCACATCGTTGGCGCCGGTCTCGAACAGGTGATCCACACTGCCAAGAACCACGCCAGTCAGGGTCTGAACCTTCATCCCCTGCAAATCTGTCCAGTAAAACTGCTGCCGGCCCGCCTTGCCGAGTACAGCCCGATCCACTTCTATGCCTGCCCCGGTCAGGGCTTCCGCTGCATCCCGGTCATTGACGCCGTCGATCAGGGCAACGACACCATCACCGTGCGCACGCCCGGCAAGCAACTTCACCTGCCGGCTCTGGCCATCCACGACCAGGTACCAGGGACTGTAGCCAACGATGTTCTCGCGAGGATCCGTGTACGAGTACACCTTTACCCAGCCACGAACCCCGAACGAACCGCTGATCCTGCCGACTGCAACCCTGTTGTCATTCGCTGCAGTCATGGGTTGCGGATACCGGCAACGCGTACCGTCAACCCGCGACGGGCCTCACGGTCCCGCAACAGTGAACGGCAGTGCTCAGGCGGCCTTGGCAACTCCGGCCTGGCGCCGAATGCTCTTCAACAGCGAGGCGACACGCTCGGAAGGCTGGGCGCCGACACCGGTCCAGTACTCAACGCGCGCCAGGTCGATGCGCAGCTTTTCTTCATTCGCGGTAGCCATGGGGCTGAAAAAACCAAGCCGCTCGACGTAGCGGCCATCTCTGGCGCGCCGCGAGTCACAAACCACGATATGGTAAAAGGGCCGCGCCTTGGCGCCTCCGCGGGACAGACGGATCGTAACCATCGTTCTGCTAATTCCTGTTAAATCTGAAAGCCGGGCAGGTGTAAGCCGGCAATCTTACTTGAAAATTCGGCAATTGGCACCGTTCCCGGCGGTTTGACTATCGCCCGAAGCCCGGCAAGCCCCGCAGCATGCGCCGCAAGCCGCCCTGCCCCATCTTTTTCATCATTTTCTGCATCTGGGTGTACTGCTTGAGCAGCTGGTTGACCGCCTGCACGGGCAACCCGGCACCGGCGGCAATGCGCTTCCGGCGCGATCCGTCGATGAGCCCGGGCCGGCGGCGCTCCCGGGGGGTCATCGAGTTGATGATCGCGATCTGGCGACGCAGCATCCGCGGGTCCACCTGTCCGGCCAGCTTTTCGGCCGACATGCCAGCCGGCAGCGGCAGCTTGCCGAGCATGCTCTCGACCCCACCGAGACCGCTGATCTGCTCGAGCTGGGCACGCAGGTCGTTGAGATCGAACTGCTTGCCGGAGGAGATCTTCTCGGCCAGTTGCGCCGCGGCCGCGTGATCGGCCTTGCGCTGCACCTCCTCGACCAGCCCCAGCACGTCACCCATGCCGAGGATCCGCGAGGCCATGCGGTCGGGATGGAATGGCTCCAGTTCGTTAACTGCCTCACCAGTACCGAGAAACTTGATCGGCGCACCGGTCACCGCCTTGACGGACAGCGCGGCGCCACCGCGTGCATCGCCATCGGTCTTGGTCAGGATCACACCGGTAAGCGGCAACACGGCGGCAAATGCCTGGGCCGCATTCACGGCGTCCTGGCCAGCCATGCTGTCGACGACAAACAGCGTCTCGATCGGCGCGGTGCGCTCGCGCATCTCGCGCACTTCATCCAGCAGGCTGCTGTCGAGACGGCTGCGGCCGGCGGTGTCCAGGATCAGGACATCGAGCTGGGCCAGGCGGGCAGCCTTGAGCGCCTGGTCGGCAATTGCCAGCGGGCCCAGCCCGGGCTCTGCACCCAGATAGGGAACATCGATCGATGCAGCCAGCCGCTCCAGCTGCAGCATGGCGGCCGGACGCTGCGTATCGGTACTGGCGAGACCCGCCCGCTTGCCCAGCCGCTCGCGGATGTAGACCGCCAGCTTCGCAGCGGTCGTGGTCTTGCCTGCGCCCTGCAGACCTGCCAGCAGGATGACGGCTGGCGGCTGATGGCGCAGGTTCAGCTCGGCGACGCCCTCACCCAGGGTTGCCGTCAACTGCTCATGCAGGATCTTGATGAAGGCCTGCCCGGGCGTCAGGCTGCGCAATACCTCCGCGCCAACCGCACGCTCGCGCACGCGTGCGACGAAGTCGCGGATCACGGGCAACGCAACGTCAGCCTCGATCAGCGCCCGCCGCACATCGCGTACGGCATCCTCGATATTCTCTTCGGTCAGCCGTCCGCGACCACGCACCTGGTCGAGAACGCCACGTAACCGCTCGCTGAGACTGGCAAACATGCTCTGGCCCCGGAAAAATGCTGAAACCCGTCACGCCGGAGCGCGACCGGCGGGATTGTATGCAATTCAGGCCCTTGGATGTGCAAAGACCGGTTCCTTGACACAGCTGCAGCCCATTGGTCACCATGACATCCCGCTTTGCGCCGCCAGGGGCCTACTTCATTGGGCGACGATCTGTCCGCCAGTACACTCACCGCACTCCTTGTCCTGCTGCTCCTGATTTCAGCCTTCTTCTCGGGCTCCGAAACAGCACTTCTGACGCTCAACCGCTACCGGCTGCGACACAGGGCACGACAAGGCCACCTGGGCGCACGGCTGGCAGAACGCCTGCTGGCGCGTCCGGACCGCCTGATCTCGCTGATACTCATTGGCAGCAACATCGCCAATACGCTCGCAACCGCACTGGTTACCATGGCGGCGCTGCGGATCGGTGGACCTGGTGGCGTTGCCATCGCCAGCGTCGGCCTCGCTTTCGTGATCATGGTATTCACCGACGTCATGCCGAAGACGCTCGGCGCACTGCGCTCCGAGGCACTCGGGCTGCCTGCCGCGATCGTCTATTTCGTGCTGCTGAAGGTCACCCTGCCGGTAGTCTGGTTCATCAGCGCCATCTCGAACACGCTGTTGCGGCTGTTTGGCGTAAAGCCCGACCAGACCAACCCGCACCACCTGACGCTGGAAGAATTGCGCACGCTCGTGATGGAAGCCGGCACGAAACTGCCGCGGCGGCGACAGCGCATGCTGATGTCGATACTCGAACTCGAGGACATGACCGTCGACGAGATCATGATTCCCGACAACGCACTGGTGGGGATCGATCTCGACAACGACTGGAACGAGATCGCCACCACGATCACCACCAGCCGGCACAGCCGCCTGCCGGTGTTCCGGGGCAGCATCGAAAACCTGGTCGGCATCCTCTACATCCGCAAACTGGTCATGACCGACGCGGGTGCGCTCGACAAGGCCGTCATCGAGTCGAAGATGGACGAGCCGTTCTTCATCCCGGAGGGCACCTCCCTGCATGGGCTGCTGGGACAGTTCCAGCGCAGCGGGCAACGCACTGCTTTCGTCGTGGACGAGTATGGGGACATACAGGGTCTGGTAACCATCGAAGACCTGCTGGAAGAGATACTCGGCGAATTTTCCGGCAACGGCACCGAAGCGCCCGATGAAGTCCGTCGCGAGGACAAGTCCGATTCATGGCTGGTGGATGCCGGCATCAATGTGCGGGCACTGAACCGCCGGATGCGCTGGCACCTGCCGACCGACGGACCAACGACGCTGAACGGACTGATACTGGAACAGCTGGAAACCTTCCCGGTCGCCGGCACCGTGCTGAAGCTCAACGGCTACCCGGTGGAAATCACCGAAATCGGCGACAACGTCGTGAAAACGGTACGGATACGACCGCCACCGGCGGACAGCCTGGCCGAAGCCTGAGCGTTCTCCTCAACCAGCCGAAGCCTGCAAGGCCGGCAGGACCCGCATGACATCCTGCAGGCTGTCCACCAGGATCAGTTCCATGCCTGCGATCGCTTGCCGGGGCTGGTTTGCCCGCGGCGCCAGGGCCCGGTGAAAGCCGACCTTGGCCGCTTCGCGCAAGCGCTCCTCGCCATAGGCAACCGGACGCACCTCCCCGGCGAGACCCACCTCGCCAAACACGACGAGGTCGCGTGGCAGCGGACGATCGCGCACGCTCGATATCGTGGCGAGCAGGGCCGCCAGGTCTGCGGCCGGCTCGGCGATACGCACGCCACCAACCACGTTGACGAACACGTCGCAGGCATGCGTGGAAATGCCGGCATGCCGGTGCATCACTGCCAGCAGCAGGGTCAGGCGGTTCTGTTCGAGCCCGATCGCCACCCGCCGCGGCGGGCTGCCGCCGCCCTGGTCAGCGAGTGCCTGCACCTCGACGAGCAAAGGCCGGCTGCCCTGGTGCACAGCGGTGACCACACTCCCCGGCACCGCATCCGTCCGTTGCGACACAAACAGCGCAGACGGGTTCTTGACCTCGCGTATGCCACCCTCGGTCATGACGAATATGCCGATTTCGTTGGCGGCACCGAAACGGTTTTTCACGGCGCGCAGGATCCGGAAGCGGCTCGCAACCTCGCTCTCGAAGTAGAGAACCACATCGACCATGTGCTCCAGCAAGCGGGGTCCGGCGATCTGGCCATCCTTGGTGACGTGACCGACAAGAATGACGGTGATCCCGGTCTGCTTGGCCAGCCTCACCAGCAGGCTGGCACAACTGCGCAACTGGTTGGGCGAACCGGGCGCCGACGGCAGCAGGTCGGTCACCATCGTCTGGATCGAGTCGACGACCACGCAACCGGGATTCGTCTGTTCGACGGCGGCCAGCACATCCTCGACGCGGGTCGTCGCGATCGCCGTGACCCTGTCCAGCGGCAGGCCCAGGCGATGGCCGCGCAGGCTCACCTGCTGCAGGGATTCCTCACCGCTTGCGTAGAGCGTGGTCCGGCCGGTTTCGAGCCGGGCAGCAGCCTGCAGCAGCAGCGTCGACTTGCCGATACCCGGATCGCCACCGATCAGTACCGCCGAACCCTGTACCAGGCCACCACCGAGGGCGCGATCCAGTTCGCTGAGTCCCGTGCGGATCCTTGGTACGGTCTCGCCACCCACGGCCGAAAGCAGCTGCACACCCACTTCGGGCAACCCCGCCTTCGGGCGACTGGCCTCGATCACGCGCGGCTCGAGGGAGTTCCAGGCGGCACAGGACGGGCACTGCCCCTGCCACTTCGTGGTACTCGCGCCACAGTCGCCACAGACATAGGCTTTCTGCGCTTTGGCCATCGGGACTTGCGACTCCTGAAAGCTGCCGATTTCGGGATGTAAAACCGCTTCTGCGGGTGGAAACCCAAACCCAGGTCTCAACCTGCAGAACGTGATCCGCATACTATTTTGTAATGCGTCCAGGCGACAGTCACGAATCCCGCTTTCCGCACCGGGCGGCAGGTGTTGCGTTGTGCGTCGTACTGGCATTGCTGTTCTGGGCAGGCGCCGACCGGCTGGTCGGGATCGAACGCGGTTATTTCGACCTGTTCCAGCGGCTCGCGGCCGGCCCGGCCCAGGCGCCGGTCCTGATCGTGGATACCGGCGCAGCCGGGGAAAATCCATGGCTGACACCGGGTTTTGACGAGTTGTTGTTGCGGGCCAGGTCGGCCGGCGCCCGACTGGTCGTGCCGGCCTCACCACCACCTGCAGTGGTTGCCGACCAGGATATCGCCCGCCTGCAGGCCCTGATCGCGCTGGAGAAGCGCTCGACCTCCCTGCAGAACCCGGCACAGCCTGGCCTCCTCGCCAGACAGTTGCAGGAAGCCATGCAGCGGCTGGGACAGCAGCAGAGAAACACCGCTGCCGCCACAGCGAGCGCCAACCTGGTCCTCGGCCTCGGCACAAGCGATCTAGTACCGGGGCGTGAGCAGGCAGAAAGCGGTTGCGAAAAACGCATTGCAGGTGCCAGTGCCCAGTACGGCGAAACAGCGACCGGTGAGCGCCTGAAGGTCATTGCCGAAGTCAGTCCGGCCCTGTGTGAAGCTGCGGTGGCCCTCGGTCACCTGCAGACCAGCACCGATCGTGACAACGTGCTGCGCCGGCTGTCACCGGGCTTGCCGACCCCTGCGGGGATGTTGCCGTCCGCTGCCATGGCAACCGTGCGCACCGCTGGCCTGGCATCGCAGGACCCGTCCTCGACAGGCGACCGGTGGATCCGCTTCCATGCGGGCGGGCAGTCAGCCGGTTTTCGCAGCATCCCGGCGGCGGAACTGCTCGCTGGCGGCGACGTCGCAGCACTCAAGGATCAGATCGTCATCATCGGTGCGGCATCAGGCAGCATGACGACCCCCATCGGCAGCCAACTCGGGCCGGCGGCATGGTTGGCAACCGAAGTCGCCAATCTCGCCGGCAAGGAGTACATCAGCCGTCCCCGATGGACAGCATGGGCCGAACTGTTGATCGCCCTGCTGATTGGTATGGGCGCAGGTCTCGCTGGTCGCCTGCCACTCAGTCGCGCAGCCGTGCTTGGCGTGGCTGGTGCAGCCGTGCTGCTGGTGGCCGAGTACACGCTGCTGCTCGCCGGAACCTGGCTGCACCTGACAGGCCTCGCCCTGTTCTGCCTGACCGGCATGGCCATCCTGCAGGGCCTCGCACACCTGCCTGGACGCCCGCTTGGCATTGCCAGGCCCTCGCCTGGTGACACACCGGCAAGCGAACAGGGTCCCGGTGAGCAACTCGATCTGGCCTTTTCCGTGCTGCGCCAGCAACCCACCACCGACCGGACCAAGGAGAAACTGTACGATCTCGCCATGGAGCACGGTCGAAAACGGGACTACGCGCGAGCCGAACGCGTCTTTCGCCACCTTGCTGCACGCGACCCGAACTATCGTGACGTGGCGAACAAGCTGGAAAAACTGTCTGGTGCCCGGGGTGGCCCGGTGAAAAAAACTCCGGCTCCGGCCGGGGCCAACGCGACCGCGTCGGCCCCGGCCGAAACCGCACCGGCGTCAAACTCGTCGGGGATCCGTACGCTCGGGCGCTATGAACTTGAGCGGGTGATCGGCCGTGGCGCAATGGCCACCGTTTACCTCGGCCGCGACCCGACCATCAACCGGCGTGTGGCGATCAAGACCCTGCCGCTCGCCGAGGAGTTCGAGGAGAGCGATCTCGCGACAGCACGGGCCAACTTCACGCGGGAAGCCGAATCAGCCGGGCGACTCAGCCACCCGCATATCATCTCGATCTATGATGCGGGCGAAGACAGCCAGGTTGCCTACCTGGCGATGGAGTACATTGAAGGACGCTCGCTGAGCCATTACGCACAGGTGGGGCGCCTGCTTGCACCCCGCGTGGTTTTCGAACTCATGGCGCGGGCAGCGGAGGCGTTGCACTATGCTCATACCCAGAACGTCGTGCACCGTGACGTGAAGCCCGCGAATATTCTCTACAATCCGGCTACCGACACCATGAAGATCACCGACTTCGGTATCGCCAGACTCACGGACTCCAGCCGGACCCGGACGGGCATCATCCTCGGTACGCCTTCATACATGTCACCGGAACAACTCTCGGCCAGCCAGGTAACCGGACAGTCGGACCTCTATTCACTCGGGGTAACGATGTATCACCTGCTTACCGGTGCACCGCCATTCCAGGCAGATTCGATTCCGCGCCTGATGGACAAGATCGTGAACCAGCGTCATCGCCCGGTGGCTGACATCCGCGACGACGTGCCGCCCTGTACCGACAGCATTCTCGACCAGGTGCTGGCCAAGGACCCGGCTGACCGCTTCCCGAGCGGTCGTGCGTTCGCCCATGCGCTGCGCGAGTGCGCCAGCCGTCTGGCGGCCGATCACATATGAGCCTGCGCCCAAAATTCAACACGCTGCAGCTCTCGGATACCGGCAAGGTACGCGAGCACAACGAGGATGCGATTGGCAGCAACCGCGACATCGCCCTGCTGGTTCTGGCTGACGGGATGGGTGGCTACAACGCCGGCGAGGTGGCGAGCGGCATCGCCGTGCGCACCGTGCTGGAACTGGTACCGCCGGCCTGCGAGCGCGAGACAAGGAATGCCACCGATCCCGAAACCGGCCTGATGCGGCAGACGATCATCCTGCGCGATGCGATTGCGCGGGCCAACAAGGTCATACACCAGACCGCCAAGATGCAGCCGCAATGCGAAGGCATGGGGACCACCATTGTGGCCTGCCTGTTCTACGACAACCGCGTCTCGATTGCGCACGTCGGCGATTCACGCCTGTACCGTCTGCGCAAGAACCGCTTCGAGCAACTGACCATGGATCACTCCCTGCTGCAGGAACTCGTGGACCGGGGTTTCTACTCACCGGAAGAGGCAGCCCGGTCCACCAACCGGAACTACGTGACCCGGGCGCTGGGCGTGGAACCGACCGTGCAGGTAGAACTCCAGGAACTCGAAGTACAGCCGGAAGACATCTACCTGCTGTGCTCTGACGGCCTTTGCGACATGGTTGAGGACGAGGATATTCACTTAACGATCAGCACTTTTAATGCTAATCTTGAAATGGCAGGTCAACAGCTGATCCGGCTCAGCAATGACCACGGGGGAAAGGACAACATCTCGGTCATGCTCGCGCAGGTGGTCGAACCGTTCCCGGCACGCACCAGCATGCTGCAGCAGATCCGCAGCATCTTCAGTTAGGCTGACAGGACAAAACTGATATGGCACGACTGATTCTGAGCCTCGATTCGCAGGTCCTTGCCGAATACAACATGAGCAAGGAGCGTTATACGGTTGGCCGCTTGCAGGACAACGATATCCGCATCGACAACCCGACCGTCAGCGGCCATCACTCGCTGATCATCAACATCCTCAACGACTCCTTCCTTGAAGACCTGAACAGCACGAACGGTACCTACGTCAACGGCCGTCTGATCAAGAAACACGCCCTGCAGAACGGCGACGTCATCACCGTTGGCCGTCACCAGCTGCGCTTCGTCGACGGGGTCAGCGATGACGATGCCGACGAGTTTTCGCGCACCATGGTCATTGAACGGCAGATCGGCGGCGCGGAGTCGCTGGCCAAGGCTGCTGCAGTTTCGGCCCAGGCGAATGCGGCATCCGCCGCCTCGAACGGTACAGCTGCCCGCCCGGCCGGCGCGGAACCGGCTTCGAAGCCGTTGTCCGTCGGCAAGGTCCAGGTACTGAACGGCTCCTTCGCCGGGCGGGAAATTCCGCTCAACAAGGCGCTGACAACCCTTGGACGTGCCGGCGTGCAGGTTGTCGCCATCACCCGGCGGGCTGACGGCTATTACATCGTGCAGGTGGAAAATGCCGCCGACCGCGAACCACCGCGACTGAACGGGCAGCCACTCGGCGTGCAGGCCTGCAAACTTGCCGACAACGACGTCGTGGAGATCATCGGCATCAAGATGGGTTTCTTCCTCGGCTGAGGAAGGCCGTGCCGGCCTAGCCGGCTTCCAGGCGTACCGCCACGCGCCGGTTGATGCCTGTCATCAGCGTCCAGGGAATGGTGTTGGCCGCCACCGCCACGTCCTCGACGCTCGGCCCGTCACCCCACAGGACGACGCGGTCACCGATGGCAGCTCCCGGCACCTCGGTGAGGTCAATGCTGATCATGTCCATCGAAACCCGGCCTACCAGGCTGCCGAAGGCTTTGCCGACACCGACCGGGGTGCCGCTGCGCGCATGCCAGGGATAGCCATCGGCGTAACCGGCTGCGGCGATTCCAAGCACGCTGTCGCGTGCTGCGATCCAGTGTCCACCGTAGCCCACCCGCTGCCCTCTCGGCACCCGCTTGACGGAGATGAGCCGTGTCTCGAAGGACATCGCCGGCTGCAAACCAAGCGCTGCAGCCGAATGCGGGCGCAGCGGTGATGCACCGAACAGCATGATGCCGGGCCTGACCCAGTTGCGCCCGGCACAGGGCAGCTTCTGGCTGGCACCCACGGTATCCGGCCACTGCAGGATTGCCGCCGAATTGGCGATGCTGATGTCACCGTCCCAGCCCTTCAGCAAGGCGGCGAAGTTCGCGATCTGTGCCGTGGTTGCCGGATCGTCCTGCTCATCGGCACTGGCCAGATGGGTCATCAGCGTCAGGCCACTGACCGAGCGACACTGGCGCAGGCGGGAAATCGCCGCCGGCACGGCAGGCAGCGGCAGGCCCAGGCGGGCCATGCCGGTATCGACCTTCAGCCAGCACCAGACCGGCGTGGCTGCACCGGCGTTCTCGAGCAACTCCAGTTGCTCCGGCGCATGCACCACCACATCGATGGCAAGGTCAGCCGCGGTACGCAGTTCCCCGGCCGTGATGCAGCCACCCAGTACGACGAGCCGCTTGCGGATACCCGCCTCACGCAGCTGCACGGCCTCTTCGAGGCGGGCCACGGCGAAGGCATCAGCGGATTCGAGGATGTGCGCGACCGGTACCAGCCCGTGCCCGTAGGCGTTGGCCTTGATGACGGCGAGCACCGGACAGCCCGGTGCGGCCGCGCGGACTTTCTGCAGGTTATTGCGCAAGGCGGCCGGCCGGATCACCGCGACCGCTGCAGGCGTCACCGAAACCCCTCGACTTCGGGGGCGTAATTCTCGAACTTCGTGAAGCGGCCGAGGAAGGTCAGCGGAAACTCGCCGACGGGTCCGTTTCTCTGCTTCGCGATGTGGATGTCGGCAATCCCCTTGCGCGGACTGTCGCTGTTGTAGACCTCATCGCGGTAGATGAACAGGATCAGGTCGGCATCCTGCTCGATTGCGCCCGATTCGCGCAGGTCGGACATCACGGGCTTCTTGTCGGTACGCGTCTCGACACTGCGGTTGAGCTGCGACAGCGCGATGATCGGCACGTTGAGCTCGCGGGCGAGTGCCTTGAGCCCGCGCGATATTTCCGAAATCTCGGTGGCCCGGTTCTCGGAGGCGCCGGCCACGCGCATCAGCTGCAGATAGTCGACGACGATGAGATCGAGTCCGCGCTCGCGCTGCAGGCGTCGCGCCCGTGCCCTGACCTCGGTCGGCGTCATGGCCGGCGTGTCATCGATATAGATCGGCGCTTCCTGCATCTGCTGGATCGCGCCGTTGATGCGTGGCCAGTCGTCGTCGCTGAACCGGCCGTTGCGCAGATGCGACTGATCGACCCGGCCCAGCGAGGAAACCATGCGGAATGCGAGCTGCTCGACCGACATTTCCATGCTGAACACGGCAGCCGACTTCCGCGCCCCCAGGGCCGCGTTCTCGGCGATATTGAGCGCGAACGAGGTCTTGCCCATCGACGGACGGCCGGCAATGATGATCAGGTCGCCGCCCTGCAGTCCGGCGGTGAATTCATCCAGCTTGGTGAATCCGGTGGGCAGGCCAGTCACTGCACCGGGCGACTGGTGCAGGATGTCGAGCCGCTCCACCGTGCCGGTCAGGACCTCGCTGAGACGCACGAAGCCGGAACCCCGTCGCTGTCCCCGCTCGGCAATCTCGAATACGCGCCGCTCGGCTTCATCCACGAGCTCGCTGATGGGCCGCCCTTCGGGGTGGTAGGCGAGGCCGGCGATATCATTGCCGACTTCGATGAGGCGCCTGAGCAGCGCGCGCTCGCGGATGATGCGCGCGTAATTGACGACATTGGCGGCGCTCGGCGTACCCGTGACGAGCTCGCTGAGATAGGCGGTACTGCCGGCGTCGGTCAGCTCGCCGCGCGAGGCCAGGTGGGCCGACAGGGTGACCGGATCGGCGGGCTGGCCGCGTTCGGACAGCTCCTGGACTGCGGAGAAAATCAGGCGATGATCGGGACGGAAGAAATCCGCCGAGCTGACCCGATCGGCAATCCGGTCCCAGCTGCTGTTGTCGAGCATCAGCCCGCCAAGCAGCGCCTGCTCGGCCTGTATGGAACTCGGGGGAACCGGCAGTTCTGCCAATGCCCCCGATTCGCGCCGGGGACCAGAAGTCGCCACGCCTGCCCCCCTTTTATCGTTGCGCCGTCTCAGCCCGACTGTGCTGCCGTTTCCTCGGCCACCACGCTGATGCGGATCGTCGCATTCACGTCCGAGTGGAAATGCAGCTCGATGGAGTGCTCGCCGAGCGTGCGGATCGGACCATCGGGCAACCTGACCTCGCTGCGCCGCACGGGCACGCCGGCAGCGGTGCAGGCCTCGGCAATATCGGCCGTACCCAGCGATCCATACAGCTTGCCCTCGGTGCCGGCCTTGGCAGCCAGCTTGAGTTCCAGCTTCGACACATCGGCCGCACGGGCCTGCGCTGCTGCGAGTTCATCCGCCTGCTTTGCTTCCAGCTCGGCACGACGTGCTTCGAAAACAGCGATATTGCCCGGCGTAGCCAGCGTCGCCTTGCCACGGGGGAGCAGGAAATTCCGCCCATAGCCCGAGCGGACCTTGACGCGATCACCGATCACACCGAGATTCTCAACCTTCTCCAGCAGAATTACGTCCATTGCTTCACTCTCTATCCGTTACGCGTGTCGCGCCGAGGGGCGCGTATTAAACCACATTCGTCCTGCTTCGGCGCAGGCTGACCAGATTGTCCAGTATACCGGTGGCCGTCAGCCCGACCAGCAGCAGGCCCGCCAGCGAGGCACTTAACATCAGCGGTCCGTACAGCGCGACCGACCAGTATCGTGGCCAGGCGCGGTGGTCGGCGGTCCAGTGGATCACCGCCAGACCCTGCGCGACGAAGCCCGTCGCCAGCACCAGCAAGACAGCGGTTCCCGCGTCGTCGAGACCGATGGCGATCGCCGCCAGCCCCAGCAGGCCGAGCCCGGTCAGCGCACGCCCCAGCCGCAGTTGCAGCACCTGCCGACGCCAGGCTGGGCGATCGCCGGACGCTGCCAGCGAGCCGCCGAGCACCAGCGCGATCAGCACGCTCATCAGCGCGCTGGCTCCGATCACGCCATACATCAGGGCAGCCAGCCGTCCCAGCCAGTCTGCGGGCAGCCCCTCGCTCTGCGGCAGTCCGGCCGAACGGATCAACTGCTCCAGTACCGGCAGCCAGTAGCTGCGCGCATCGGGCAGGACCAGGCTGAACACGAATACCGCGAGCACAGCCAGGGCCACCAGTACCTGCACCGCCAGGTCAAACGAACCGGTGCGCCCCAGCAGGTGGCCGCCGAGCAGCGCCCCTGCCCACATGCTCAGGGCACCGACCACTGCCGAGTCCCAGGGACCGCCGCTGAGCGCCAGCAGCAACACCAGGATGCCGAGAGCAGCCAGACAGTCCGTGAGCGCCGTCCGCCAACCCGCCCTCGCCGCAGTCATGGCCACGACCGCGCCGCTCAGCAGGTTGACGAGCGGCAGCAGCAAGGTGCCCGCGATCAGGAAAATACGCGTTCGACGATTGCTGCTCAGCCAGCTGGCCAGACGACTCATCACCGAATCGGCAACTGGTACCGGGACCGGTTGCGCGGATCAGTCTCAGTGCTTGTCGGTGTAGGGCAGCAGCGCCAGGAAACGGGCCCGCTTCACGGCAGCCGCCAGCTGCCGCTGATAGCGCGACTTCGTGCCCGTGATGCGACTCGGGACGATTTTCCCGGTCTCGGTGACATAGGCGCGCAGGGTCTCGAGATCCTTGTAGTCGATCTCCTTGACGCCCTCGGCCGTGAACTTGCAGAACTTGCGACGCCGGAAATACTTGCTCATCGAACTGTCCTCAAATCAAACCAGATGCCTGCGTGTGCGCTCAGTCTGCGTCAGCAGCCGAGTCAACGTCCGGACCGTCGCCGACGTCGGCATGGCCGGCAGGCACGCGTTCAGCGGAATCATCGCTGCGATCACCACCGGAGCGACCGGACTCTTCCGCGGCTTTCACCAGCGGCGAGGGCTCGGTAACGGCTTCATCACGCTGCATGACCAGGTGGCGCAGCACGGCATCGCTGAAGCGGAAGGCACCGACGAGTTCAGCCAGTGTCTCCTGGCCGCACTCGACGTTCATCAGCAGGTAATGGGCTTTGTGAACCTTGTGTATCGAATGTGCCAGCTGACGCCGGCCCCAGTCCTCGACACGATGTACGTTGCCACCGCCGGCGGCGACCATGCTGCGATAGCGCTCGAGCATTGCGGCAACCTGCTCGCTCTGGTCAGGATGAACGAGCACGACAATTTCGTAGTGACGCATGTTGTCTCCTTGTGGATTAAAGCCACCCATCCATGTGGTGTGGCAAGGACCGGTCAGCGCAGCTGCCCGGGCGGCGCATCCTACCGGAGCGGACGGGTGCCCGGCAACCTCGCCGTGCGCTGGCGGACGCACTCGTAGAGGAAAATCCCGGCTGCCACAGCCACATTGAGGCTGCTGACGGCACCCCGCATGGGCAGGCTGACCAGGTGGTCGCAGGTCTCACGGGTCAGGCGGCGCATGCCCTCGCCCTCCCCGCCCAGCACCAGCGCGGTACCGGTGGTCAGGTCCAGTTCGTACAGCGAACCGGTGGCCTCGGCATCGGCACCCACGATCCACAGCCCCTGCTGCTTGATGCCTTCCAGGAAACGGACCAGGTTGCCCACCTGCGCGATGGCCTGGCTTTCTGCCGCACCGGCGGCCACCTTGCTGACCACGGGGGTCAGATCCACGTTGCGGTTGCGCGCCACGACCACCAGATCCGCACCCGCCCCGTCCGCTGCGCGCAGGCAGGCGCCAAAATTGCGTGGATCCTGGACCCCGTCGAGCACCAGCACCAGCGGTCGCTCGATCGCGGCCAGCCGGTCGCGGGCGGCGGCTTCCGACAGGGGCCCCGACTCGCTGGCAGTCGCCGCAACGCCCTGGTGCTTGGCCGTACCGGTCAGTCGCTCGAGCTCCTCGGCAGGAACACGCCGCACCCGGACGGCCCTGGGCAGGACATCGGCAAGCCGCGCCTCGCGCTCGGCGCCCAGGTCAGCCTGGAGGTAAACACACTCAACCGTGTCGGCACGGCCCAGCAACAGCTGCCGGACCGCGTGTATGCCGTAGAGAATCCTCTGCGCCATGCCTAGCAACCCATCCGCGAACCGTGCACGGGAAAAACTAGCGCCGCTGCCGGCCTGGCCTGGCCGCTTTGGCAGCCCGGGCGGGCATTGCCGGCCGGCCGGCCGGCGGCCGTGATCCGGACGGCTGCGAATCGAGCGCAAGGTCGATCCTCGCTTCCCCCGGATCGACGCGGACCACGCGCACGCGCAGGTCTTCGCCGAGCATAAAGGTGCGCCCGGTGCGTTCGCCCTTGAGACCCAGCCCGCCCGGCTCCAGGTGGTAGTAGTCGTTTGGCAGGTTGGAGACATGGATCAGCCCGTCCACGAACAGCTCGCGCAGCATCACGAACAGGCCGAAGTGGGTGACACCGGTAACCACGCCGTCGACCACCTCGCCAACCCGGTGCTGCATGAACAGGCACTTGCAGCGCGCATCGACATGGCGTGTGGCCTCGTCGGCGCGCCGCTCCAGCATCGAGGTGTTTTTCCCTAGCTGTTCCATCGCCGGGGCGTCATAGCTGAATGCGCCCGGCTTGCCGCCATCGATCAGGTGACCGATGGCCCGGTGCACGAGCAGATCCGGATAGCGGCGGATCGGCGAGGTGAAATGGGTGTAGGCGGACAGGGCCAGGCCAAAGTGCCCGTTGTTCGCCGGCTGATAGATCGCCTGCGTCATGCTGCGCAATACCGCAGTAGCGAGCATCGGAAAATCCGGCCGGTCCCTCAGCAACTGCAGCCCGCGGTTGATTTCGCGCGGTCGTGTCCTGGCGGTAGCGGGCAGCGGCACGCCCAGGCCCTGGAACAGCAGCCGCAATTCCTCCAGCTTGTCGCCTTCGGGGCCGTTGTGGACGCGGTACAGGGTGTTGATACGATGGCGACCCAGATAGCGTGCTGCCTCGACGTTCGCCGCGATCATGCATTCCTCGATCAGGCGATGCGCGTCATTGCGCAACCGCGAACGCACGCCGCTGATCGCACCAGACTCGTCGAGTTCGATCTTCGTCTCGGGCAGATCGAGGTCCAGCGCTCCGCGCCGTGCCCGCGCGCTGGCCAGCGCCGCGTAGACGCCGTAAAGGTTCTCGATCAGCGGACCCAGCCGGCGAATGTGGGCATAGCCCGCGGGATCCGCGCCCCGATGCACAGCATCGACCTGCTCATAGGTCAGCCGGGCGTGCGAGTGCATCACCGCACGATAGAACTTCGCCCGGATCACCGCCCCCCGCTTGTCGATCTGCATCTCGCAGACCATGCACAGGCGGTCGACTTGCGGCTTCAGCGAGCAGAGCTCGTTGGACAGCGCCTCCGGCAACATCGGCACGA
>JAHDYM010000136.1 GCA_023383705.1 Gammaproteobacteria bacterium
TGCGGTTCAGCTTGACGTAGTTCTCGAACTGGGAAATCAGCGAACGCTTCAGGACGTCGGCTTCGCGCGTGGTGACATCATGCCGGTCTTCGACCAGCTCGATGTCGGCGGAGAAAAACTCCGCCGCGCGTGTCTCGGTGAGGCTGGCCCGGATCCCACCCTCGACGAGCACCTTGACCGTGCCATCCGGCAGTTTCAGCAACTGCAGGATGGTGGCCAGCGTGCCCATGCGGTAGACATCGTCCAGCGAAGGCTCATCCACATCGGCCTGTTTCTGCGCCACCAGCAGGATCTGCTTGCCGGCCTGCATCGCCGCATCGAGCGCCTGGATGGAACGCGACCGGCCCACGAACAGCGGAATGACCATGTGCGGGTAAACCACGACATCGCGCAGGGGCAGTATGGGGATATTCAGGCGTTGTTCCGGTGGATTCTGCTCAGACATTCTTTGCTCCATGCTCGATACGCGGCTCCGGCCTGGCTGACCGGAGGGCCAGGCTGCTTCGCAGCACTGTCAGCGGTTCAACTGCCGCCGGAACCCGCCGCGCGGCGCTCTTCCGTCACGGCCCGCAAAGACCCCGACTCCTCGGACTCGAAGATGATATAGGGACGCGTCTCGCCGGTGACAACAGCGGCATCGACCACCACCTTGCGGGCATTGCGCAGGGAAGGCAGGTCGTACATCATGTCGAGCAGGATTCCCTCGAGAATGGTCCGCAGGCCACGGGCACCGGTCTTGCGCTCCATGGCACGCAAGGCGATGGCGCGCAGCGCGTCCTCGCGGAACTCGAGGTCTGCACCTTCCATCTCGAACAGGCGCCGGTACTGCTTGACCAGCGCATTCTTCGGTTCAACCAGGATGCTGACCAGCGCTGCCTCGTCGAGTTCGTCCAGCGTAGCGACAACCGGCAGCCGTCCGACAAACTCGGGGATCAGCCCGAAGCGGATCAGATCCTCGGGCTCGACGTCATTCAGCAACTCGCCGATCGGCGCTTCTGCGGTGCTGCGCACATCGGCAACAAAGCCGATACCGCTCTTTTGCGACCGCTTCTGGATGATCTTCTCGAGACCGGCAAAGGCACCGCCGACGATGAACAGGATATGCCGCGTATCGACCTGCAGGAATTCCTGCTGCGGATGCTTGCGGCCACCCTGGGGCGGCACCGAGGCGACCGTGCCTTCGATGAGCTTGAGCAGCGCCTGCTGCACGCCCTCGCCGGATACATCGCGGGTAATGGAGGGGTTGTCGGACTTGCGGGAGATCTTGTCGATCTCGTCTATGTAGACGATGCCCGTCTGCGCCTTCTCGACGTCGTAGTCACACTTCTGCAGCAGCTTCTGGATGATGTTCTCGACATCCTCGCCCACATAGCCGGCTTCGGTCAGCGTGGTGGCGTCGGCGATGGTGAACGGCACGTTGAGCAGGCGGGCAAGCGTCTCGGCCAGCAGCGTCTTGCCGCAACCGGTCGGCCCGATGAGCAGGATGTTGCTCTTCGACAGCTCGACGTCGCTCTTGCCGGCATCCGTGGAGCGATTCTCCAGCCGCTTGTAGTGGTTGTAGACAGCTACCGACAGGATCTTCTTGGCGCGTTCCTGGCCGATGACGTACTCATCGAGGACATTCTTGATCTCGTGCGGCTTGGGCAGCTTGGTACCGGTGTGGTCCTGGCGGTCATCGAGCTCCTCACGGATGATGTCGTTGCAGAGCTCTACGCACTCGTCACAGATGAATACCGAGGGACCGGCAATAAGCTTCCGAACCTCATGCTGACTCTTGCCGCAAAACGAGCAGTAGAGCAGCTTGCCGTCGTCTCCACGTCCCCGGGTTTCATCTACCATGGTTGCCTCATTTCCCTGCCGTGAGACCCGTCACACGAGCCCCGGCCAGATATAACATGCCCTTGTCCGACCGTGCAAAGCAGCTGCACATATTCTGTGATCAGTTCACATCATGCCGGCTTGTGTGCATCCGTGCGGCTTTCCAGCACGGAATCGATCAAACCGTACTCGACAGCATCGACACCGCTCATGAACCGGTCGCGGTCGGTGTCGCGGTCAATCCTGTCGATTGGCTGGCCGGTATGCTTCGCCAGGATCCGGTTGAGCCGCTCGCGCGTCTGCAGGATTTCCTTCGCGTGGATATCGATATCCGTGGCCTGCCCCTGGAAACCACCCAGCGGCTGGTGGATCATCATGCGCGAGTGCGGCAGGCAATAGCGCTTGCCCTTGGCCCCGCCGGCAAGCAGCAATGCACCCATGCTGGCCGCCTGACCGAGGCAGATGGTGCTCACATCCGGCTTGATGAACTGCATCGTGTCATAGATCGACAGGCCCGCCGTCACCACACCACCCGGTGAATTGATATAGAGGTGGATGTCCTTGTCCGGATTCTCGGACTCCAGGAACAGCAACTGGGCGACCACCAGGTTCGCCATGTGGTCTTCCACGGGACCAACGACGAATATCACCCGCTCCTTGAGCAGTCTCGAGTAGATGTCGTAGGCACGTTCACCGCGGGCAGTCTGCTCGATCACCATCGGCACGAGGCCGAGCGCCTGTGTATCCATTGCCATTTCCAGCTTTCCTGTCTGTCTTCCTGTGTACCACCGGCTGTCCGGCGGACCCGTGCCGCGTGACGCCGCCTAGCTGCTGACCAGTGCCTGGAAACTGGTCGGCTTCTGCGTCACGGTGGCGCGCTGCGTCAGCCACTCGATCACCTGATCCTCCAGCACCATATCCTCGATCTGGCCCAGCAACCCGGCGTTCTGGTAGTAGATCTTGCGTACTTCGTCGGGCTTGTCGTAATTGCTCACCATCTGGTCGATTCGTTCCGAAACGCGATCCCGATTCGCCACCATGCCCTGCTCCATGATGATGGCACCGAGCAGGAGGCTCAGGCGCACACGCCGCTCCGCAGCCGGACGATAGGTATCGACCGGCGGCGCGCCCTCGCCATCGCGCAGGCCAAGGTTACGCGCGGCCTCACCCTGCAGCGAGACCGCAGTCTCGGCCACCAGCACCTCGGGGACATCGATGGGGTTGTGGTTCAGCAGCAGGTCGAGCAGCTGTTTCTTCACTTCCGACCGCGCACGGGATTCAAACTCCCTGGCCATGTTCGCACGGATATCCTTCTCGAAGTCGGCACGCTCGCCGCTCTCGACGCCGAAGCTGCGGATGAACTCCTCATCCACGTCCGGGAGTTTCTCTTCGGCCACCTCGCTGATGCGCAGGTCAAATTCACCCTGGCGTCCGGCCAGTGTCTTGTTCGGATAGTCGGCAGGGAACACGACCTGGATGGTCTTTTGCTCGCCGGCACGAACCCCCGCCAGCTGCCGCTCGAAGTCCGGCACCAGTCGACCCGCACCGATCACGACACTGACCTGGTCGCCGGCACCGCCCTCGATGGGCTCGCCATCGAGCCGCCCTTCGAAATCCAGCGTTACCCGGTCACCATCGTGCGCCTCGCGCTCGACCGGGTTCCAGGTCCGGCGCTGCCGCCGGAGGTTGTCGATGATGAACGCGACATCGGCATCGTCAAACTGCGGTTCAGGACGCGTCACGCTCAGCGCATCGATGCCCTGCAACTGGAAATCGGGGAAAACCTCGAAGCTGGCGGTAAACGACAGGTCGCTGTCCTTGCTGCCGCTGCCCGGTGTGGTCTCGATCTGTGCATCGCCGACCGGACGCAATTTCTCGCGGGTCACGGCCTCGGAGTAGCTCGACCGGACCATGTCCTGCATGACGTCCTGGCGCACCTGTTCGCTGAAGCGCTGACGCACCACTTTTTCGGGAACCTTGCCCGGACGATAACCCTTGATGTTGGCGGTCCGCGCCACCGAGCGCAGGCGTGTTTCCACTTCATGCTCGACACGCTGGGCAGGCACGCTGACCCGAATCCGCCGCTTGAGGCCCTGCACGGACTCAACGGTTACCTGTACGTCTGAAACCTCAACGCGCTCCATTCATGCTCTCGCTTTCTGCTGTGACTGCTCGATTACCGGAAGGGATAGCACACCGGCCCCGCAATTCCTCATGCCGGGGACTGGTGCGAAAGGAGAGACTCGAACTCTCACGGGTTGCCCCACAGGAACCTAAAT
>JAHDYM010000137.1 GCA_023383705.1 Gammaproteobacteria bacterium
ATCTGGTGCGTCTGGTCGGTCATGATCAGCTTGGCGATGGCGCGGGTCATCACCATCACCTCGACGATGGCCTTGCGGCCGCGGCCATCCGGCGTTTTCACCAGCGTCTGGGTGATCACGGCGTTCAGGCTCTGGGCGAGGAAGCTCTTCGACTGCTCGCGCATGTCGCCCGGCAGGGCGTCGATGATCCGGTCGATGGTCTTCACCGCACCGGTGGTGTGCAGGGTACCGAGCACGAGGTGGCCGGTCTCGGCGGCGGTCATGGCCATCTGGATGGTCTCGGCATCGCGCAGTTCGCCGACCAGGATCACGTCGGGGTCTTCACGCAGCGAGGCGCGGATGCCATCGGCAAAGGAGGGCAGGTGGGTGCCCAGTTCGCGCTGGATCACCTGCGACTGCTTGCTGCGGTGGATGAACTCGATCGGGTCTTCCAGGCTGATGATGTTGGCGTTCTGCGTGCTGTTCAGGTGGTCGATCATCGCCGCCAGCGTGGTCGACTTGCCGGTACCGGTGGAGCCGGTCACCAGGATCATGCCCTGGTGGTGGTCGCAGAGCCTGCGCACCACGGCAGGCAGGTCGAGGCTCTCCAGCGTCGGCACGTCGCCGGGAATGAAGCGGAAGGTGGCGCCGACGCCGGTCTCCTTGCGGAAGACGTTGACGCGAAAGCGGCCCTTGTCTTCCGACACATACGAGAAATCGAGGTCGTGGCCTTCGTCGAAACGCTTGCGCTGGTTCGCGGTCAGGATCTCGGCGATGTAGCCCTCGAGCTCGGTGTCGCCGAGGTCGCGGAACTTGATGGGCATCAGGTCGCCGTGCATGCGCAGCATCGGCGGCACGCCCACGGCCAGGTGGATGTCCGAGCAGCCCTGGGCAAGGCCCAGCTTCAGGAATGCGTCTATGCGTGCCATCAGGCGGCCTGCTCCAGTGCTGCGCGCATCTCATCCATCGATGCGTAGCGCTTCAGCTTGTCGACTTCCATGGCCTTGCGCACGATCGCGGCCAGGGCCGGCGGAATGGCGGGGTTCAGTTCCTCGCAGGGCTTGGCCTTGCCCTGCACGTGCTGGTACATCACGGCCATGTGGTCGCCCTTGGTGTAGGGCGGGGTGCCGGTAAGCATCTCGTAGAGAATGACGCCGACGCTGTAGATGTCGGCGCGATGATCGACCTTCTTGCCGAGGATCTGTTCCGGCGCCATGTACTTCGGCGAGCCGATCACATAGCCGGTCTTGGTGAGCTGCGTGTCGCCGGAAGTCGCGGCGGCTGCCACGCCGAAGTCGACGATCTTCAGCAGGCCCTCGTCGTTGATCAGGATGTTGGCAGGCTTCAGGTCGCGATGGATGATGCCCACCTGGTGTGCGACGGCCATGCCGGTGGCGATGTCCTGCGCCCAGCCCCTGGATTTCTCGAAGGGCAGCGGCTTGTGCTTGGTGAGCTCCGCGCCCAGCGTGTGCGAGGGGAAGTATTCCATCGAGATGGCGTAGTTTCCGCCCAGGCTGACGAAATCGAAGATGCGGATCACGTTGCGATGGGTGATCTTGCGCGAATAGCGCAGCTCGTGCACGAAGCGCTTCATCATCTCCTCGTCCGAGCTGACGTTCGGATTGAGGAACTTGAGGATCAGCCGCTCGTCCACGATCTGGTCGTCCACCAGCACCACGGTGCCGAAGGCGCCCTTGCCGATCTTCTCGATGTAGCGGTAGCGGCCCTCGATGAGGTCGCCGGTCTTGAGCGTGCTGACATCCAGCTTGATGGCCTGGTCGAGGTTCTTGACCATGGCCTCGACCTGGGCGTTGTCGACCAGCAGGGTCTTGACTGCCTCGGCCGAACTGTCCTTCCTCTGGTCCGGTACGCCGCGTGTCGTGCCGGCAATGCTCTCGATGCGCGACATGGCTTGTGCCGCCACGCGGGCGATGGTCTCGTCGGCGCCGGTGGCGAGGCTCTTGAGGCGGTCCTTGACCGTGTCGGCCGATTCCGTGTTGGCGAGCTGGCCGATGGCGTTGACCGCCTCGATGCGGATGTCCTTTTCCGGGCGGTCGAGCATCGGCAGGAGTTGCGGCAGCACGTCGGTGCTGCCGAGGCGGCCGAGCGCCCGCAGTGCCGCCGGCACCGAACGCGGGTCGCCACCGAGCATCTCGAGCAGGGCCGGCGCAGCCTTGGCGCTGCGGATCTCGGCAAGCGCATCGGCGGCGCGCTCGCGTACCCACCAGTCGTTGTCGCGGGTGGCAGCGATCAGGTGGTCGACGGCGCGCTCGTCCTTGGTCTGGTTCAGGATCTCGATGGCGGAACGGCGGATGTTGTCGTTCTTGTCGCTGACCAGGTGCAGGACCGCATCCATCACCTTCGGCCCGCCGATCTTGGCCAGCGCATCCGAGGCGCGCGAACGCACCCACCAGTCGCCGTCTTCCAGCGCGACGAGCAGGTACTTGATGGTGTCGGGCTCGGCGATCTCGTTCAGTACCTCGACGGCCGAGCGTCGGGCAAACTCCGATTCATCCTTGAGCACGTTCACCAGATGCTTCATGGTGTCGGGATGGCGCAGCTTGACCACCAGGTCGATGGCGCGCGCCTGCACTTCGAGTTCCGGGTCGGCGAGCAGCGAGCAGATCAGGCCGATGTCGCGCTCGCCGGGCATGGCGGCCAGGGCCTCGAGGGCGGCCTTGCGCACCATCTTGTTGCGGTCTTTCAGTTGCCGCTCCAGCGCCTGGGCGACGTCCGGGCGGTTGAAGCGGCTGAGCAGTTCGATGATGTTCAGGCGTACCGAGGCATCCTTGCCCTCGACCCGGGCGATCAGGTCGGGCACCAGCTCCGCCGTGGCCACGTCCGACAGGATGCGGAACACCGCGGCCTTCTCCTGCGGCTCCAGGTCGTAGGCGCGCCGCAGCAGTTCACGCGGATTGATGCGCCGCCGTGAAACGCTGATGACTTCCAGTACGGCCGGCTTGAAGACGTCGTCGCGGCCGAGCAGGTCGAGCAGCTTCTTGGTGTCGTAATTCGTGGAGATTGCCAGCGCCTTGGCCACGCCGCTCACGCATTGCTTGTTGTCGTGGCCGAGGCCCGCGACGAACATCGGGAAACTCTTGTCATCCAGGTAGGAGGCAAGGATCGTGACCAGTGCGCCGGTCTGTTCCTTGTCGACGGTGGCCAGGGCTTCGATCACTGCGGGGGTAGCCTTGGGACCGATTGCACGCAGGCTCTCCAGGGCCTTGTGGGCCTCCGGACTGTCTGCCCCGTGCAGGGTCGAGAGCTGCGTCAGGCAACGCTCGGCCTTCAGTGTGCTGAAGAACTTCATAAGCCCCGGAAATCCACCCCGCGCGACCCGTTTCGCGTTGGCCTGTCGGCCATAATCACCAATACCCCGGGGCGCGCAAGCTCCCGCCGTCTGCCCGGACCAATCGGGTACACTCTCACGCCTTGAGGAGGGGGATTCTGTTAATCCCGTCACGAATTATGCCAGATCAAAACACCGGACAGGTCCGCGGGGATAACCGGCCCGCGATTCACGCCGTTCAGGCCATGCTCACGCCCATGCCGGGCGTGCGCAACATCATCGCCATCGCCTCGGGCAAGGGCGGGGTGGGCAAGTCCACCACCGCGGTCAATCTTGCCCTCGCGCTGGCCCGCGAGGGTGCCAGGGTCGGGATCCTCGATGCCGATATCTACGGGCCGAGCCAGCCGCGCATGCTGGGCCTGCTAAACCGGACGCTCGAGTCGCACGATGGCAAGACCTTCGAGCCGCTGGTTGCCCATGGCCTGCAGGTCAGCTCGATCGGCTTCATGATCGACGAGGAAAAGCCGCTGATCTGGCGCGGGCCGATGGTCACCCAGGCGCTGCAGCAGCTGGCCTTCCAGACCCGCTGGAACGATCTCGACTACCTGCTGGTCGACCTGCCGCCCGGTACCGGCGATGCGCAGCTCACGCTGACGCAGAAGGTCCCGCTGGCCGGTGCGATCATCATCACCACGCCGCAGGACGTGGCGCTGGCCGATGCCCGCAAGGGCCTGAAGATGTTCGAGGCGGT
>JAHDYM010000019.1 GCA_023383705.1 Gammaproteobacteria bacterium
CCAGCCCGACCTGGGCGAGGCAGTTGAAGATGATGCGCACGATGCTCAGGGACAGGTAGGCCGCATCCTCGAGCTCCGGATTCTGTGCCGCCAGCAGTTTCACCGCACCGGCACCGGCCTGGTCCGTGATCGCCGTCAGAAGGAAGCCGACGCCGGCAACAAGACCGGCACCCGGCAGCAGCCGTGCGGCCGCCAGCCTGGAATCGCGAAACAGCTGGCGTGCCGACAAGCCCAGCACCACGCAGGCAAAGCCGCTCAGCAGATGGCCAAGGCCCGACAACCGCCACGGCAACGAGCCCAGCGCATTCTTCAGTTTGTCGAGATCGGCGTAATCAATGCGTGGGTCCTTGAAGCCCAGAAAATTCGGCTCGATATACAGCGCATTGATGTTGTGAACCAGAAAAGCCATACAGATGACCAGCGCCGACAGCCCCATCAGGGTGCCGGGCGGGTACCGCAATGACTTGTCACGCTCGGGCGGCACGGTATTCCCCCTGGTTGTACAGACGGTTTGCAGATACTGGTGGACGACCCACGAGTACACGAGCATAGCAAAGGCGGCCCGACCGGCGGGGATTCTTCAGGCGTAGAGCGCGATCCGGGCAAGTGCGATATCCGCCTGGAATTCACGCATCCAGCCGAGGATGGCGATGCGGTTGAGCCGGCTGCTGTCCAGCGGTACCTGCAGTCCGTTGGGTTTGAAGTCTGCCCATGGTATCCGCAGCTGCTGCCATTCGGGTTTCGCAAAAAACGTATACCGGTACGATTCCTCATACCAGCCGCAATCCGCCGTGCGCACATGCACGTTGTAGTCTTCATTGTTGCCGTGTACCAGCAGTTCGATGCCCTTGTAAGCCGAGCCATCGAGTTCAGCGTCCTGGCTGCCGAAATACATCGCCATCTGTATGAACCCGCCGTTGCTCTCGCGGGTCACGCGGCCAGTCAGCCGGATGCAGTTCTTGCCATCAACCGTTGCCTTGTCGAGACGGGCGTCGGAAACACCGCCCATCACCCGGTCGCTGAATCCGCGCCAGCCTGCACCAGGCAGCAGCCACGGTTCGGCACCACTAAAGTCGCTGAGGAGCAGTTCGCAGTGGCTGTCATTCATGTCCTGATTCACCTCACCGGCCAGTGTGCGGAAGCCGCCCGCCAGCGGCAGCAGTCCGAACGCAATCAGTATCGCGCGTCTGTCTGGATGCCTGCGCATGTGCCCGCCCGCTGCCAGATTGAAGCAGCAGCATACGCCTCGTCAGGCCGGCTGTTCCGGAAGTTTGAATCCAGTCACCGGATCCCGGCGAAACACAGAACATGCCGGCGATGGTCGCCTGGCTCCTCAGGAGTGGTGATGATGATGACGCGTACAGACCAGATAAAAAATCCGCTTAAAACCATGGCCCTGGCTGCCCTGCTGCTTGTCGGTGGCTACGCCTCTGTTGGCAATGCCGCACAGAACGCGGCGGCTGCACCGGCTGCCCCTGGTGATGTTGTTGCCGTGGCAATTGGTGCCGGCTCGTTCAACACCCTGGTCGCTGCGATCAAGGCCGCTGATCTCGTCGGCGCGCTGCAGGGGACGGGCCCCTTCACCGTGTTTGCACCGACCGATGCTGCTTTTGCCGCCTTGCCGGCAGGTACCCTCGACAATCTCCTCAAGCCCGAGAACAAGGAACAGCTGAAGTCGATCCTGCTGTATCACGTGGTTCCGGGCAAGGTCATGTCAGGCGACCTCAAGGGTACTGTCAACGCCGCTACCCTGCAGGGGCAGGCCGTCTCGATCGTGGCAGCTGCTTCTGGTGTGACGGTCAACGGCGCCAGGGTCGTCAAGGCTGATGTGGCTGCAAGCAACGGCGTTATCCACGTGATCGATGCCGTCATCCTGCCGCCGGCGAAGTAACTTCCAGCTTTCGACAAGTCCTCCCTGCCTGGCCCCCCACAGGCAGCGCGGCCGGCCAAATGCCGGCCGCATTCTTTTTTGAACCGGAATTCCAGCCTGGCTTGTGCCGACGCACTTCAGCAGTGTCTGGCCGCAGGACGGGAAAGGGGAAAGGTGCCTGACTTATTTACCGATAAATAAATCTGACACCTTTCCCCCGCAGGCTATCAATCGAATCGATCCAGATTCATCACCTTGGTCCAGGCCTTGGCGAAATCCTTGACGAATTTCTCCTTGCCATCATTGGCGGCATAGACCTCGGCTACGGCACGCAACTCGGAGTTTGAACCGAATACCAGATCCACCGGCGTGGCGGTCCAGCGCAGCGTGCCGGTCTTGCGGTCGCGACCCTCATAGAGACCGACGGTCTTTTCCGACTTCGACCACTGCGTCGACATGTCGAGCAGATTCACGAAGAAATCGTTGCTCAGCACACCGGGCCGGTCGGTAAACACGCCATGCGGCGAGTTGCCGGCGTTCGCATTCAGCACACGCAGGCCACCCACGAGCACCGTCATCTCGGGCACGGACAGCGTCAGCAGATTGCTGCGCTCTACGAGTGCAGCGGGCGGCGACAGGCGATTGTCCTTGCCGTAGTAATTGCGGAAGCCATCGGCGGTCGGCTCGAGGACGGCAAAGGACGCCGCATCCGTCTGCGCCTGCGAGGCGTCGGTACGGCCCGGACTGAACGGCACCTCGACGTTGTAGCCAGCGTCCTTCGCGGCCTTTTCGATGGCCGCAGAACCACCCAGCACGATCACGTCGGCCAGCGACACCTTTTTGCCACCAGTCAGCGAGGCGTTGAAGGCCTTCTGCACGCCTTCAAGCTTGCTCAGCGCTTTGGCCAGAGCGGCCGGATCGTTCACCGCCCAGCTCTTCTGCGGATCGAGGCGAAGGCGCGCACCGTTTGCACCGCCACGCATATCGGTGCCGCGGAAGGAAGCCGCCGCAGCCCAGGCGGTCCTGACCAGTTCGGGCGCACTTACACCGGCAGCAAGGATCTTCGCCTTGAGCTGCGCGACATCACTCGCATCGATCAGCGGGTGATCGACAGCCGGAACCGGATCCTGCCAGGACAGGACCTCGGCGGGCACATCGGCACCCACGTAGCGCGCACGGGGACCCATGTCACGATGCGTGAGCTTGAACCATGCCCTCGCGAAGGCGCGCTCGAACTCCTGCGGGTTCTCGATGAAGCGCTTCGAGATCTTCTGGTAGGCCGGATCGAATCTCAGCGCCAGGTCAGTGGTAAACATGATCGGCGCATGCAGGCGCGTATTGTCATGCGCATCGGGAACGTTCTTCATCGCATCGGCGTTCTTCGGCACCCACTGGATGGCACCGGCCGGACTCCGCGTCTGCACCCATTCGAAACCGTGCAGGTTCGTCAGGAACATCATCGTCCACTTGGTCGGCGCCGCCGTCCACGCACCTTCCAGGCCGCTGGTCACGGTGTCTTCCGCATTACCCTTGCCGCAGGTGTTCTTCCAGCCGAATCCCTGCTCATCCAGTCCAGCTGCGGCAGGCTCGGGCCCCACGCAAGCGTCCGGCCTGTGCGCGCCATGCGCCTTGCCGAAGGTGTGTCCACCGGCGATGAGCGCAACGGTTTCCTCATCGTTCATGGCCATGCGGCCGAAGGTGTCGCGAATGTCCTTTGCAGCAGCCAGCGGATCGGGGTTGCCGTTGGGACCTTCGGGGTTGACGTAAATCAGCCCCATCTGCACCGCTGCGAGCGGTTTCGCCAGTTCGCGCTCACCCTGGTAACGCTGGTCATCGAGCCATTTCTTCTCCATGCCCCAATCGACCGCCTCGGCTTCCCAGTCGTCCTCGCGTCCACCGGCAAAGCCGAGGGTCTTGAAGCCCATGGATTCGAGCGACACGTTGCCCGCCAGCACCATGAGGTCGGCCCAGGAGATCTGCCGGCCGTATTTCTGCTTGACCGGCCACAGCAGTCGCCGCGCCTTGTCGAGACTCACGTTGTCTGGCCAGCTGTTGAGCGGTTCGAAACGCTGCTGCCCACCGGCAGCACCGCCGCGACCATCGAATATGCGGTAGGTACCGGCACTGTGCCAGGCCATGCGAATCATGAACGGACCGTAGTGGCCGTAGTCAGCCGGCCACCAGTCCTGTGAGGTGGTCAGCACCGTCCTGATGTCGCTCTTCACGGCCTCGAGATCGAGCTTTTTGAACTCCTCGGCATAGTTGAAGTCATCGCCCATCGGGCTGGACGCAGCGGAATGCTGACGCAGCGGCTGCAGATCGAGCTTTTCGGGCCACCAGTCGCGGTTGGTGGTCGCTTCGCCTGCGGCATGCACGGATGCGGACGCCGCCAGGACCATCGCAGTGAACGTAGCAAGAAGTCTTCTACTCATCACGGCATTCTCCGTTGTGTGAATGACATTGCCTTCGGAAACCGGAATCGCGCCACACGCCGCATTGCACATACGGTCAGGTGGCGAGTCGCTGAATGCAGGCTAACCGCGGCTGCGCGAGGCGTCCAACGAAAAAACATGTGCCCCGTGATCGAATTTCCCGATAACATCCCCGGCATGCGCGACCTGCCCTCACTAAGGCAATTGCACTATCTGGCAGCCCTTGCGGAGCACCGCAATTTCACGCGGGCAGCGGCAGCGTGCTTCGTCAGCCAGTCGACACTGAGTGCCGGACTGCGGGAACTCGAAACCCAGCTCGGTGTGCTGCTGGTCGAGCGCGACCGCCAGAAAGTCCTGATCACGGACGCAGGCCAGGAAGTGGCAGAGCGTGCGCGTGGCATCCTCGCGCAGGCGCGGGATCTGGTCGACTGGACCAGTGCCGTGCGGCCGATGTCGGGACTGGTACGACTGGGCGTCATCCCGACAATTGCGCCGTTCCTGTTGCCGCGCATCCTGCCCGGGCTGCGGGAACGATATCCCGGACTGCAGCTGGGGTTGCGGGAGGATGTGACCGAGGCAGTGTTGCAGCGCCTCGGCGATGGCCGACTGGACTTTGCCCTGATCGCGCTGCCGTACGAAACCGGGACCCTGCAGGTAGAGCCGCTGTTCGATGACGCGCTCTGGCTCGTGGCAAACCGCGATACGCCATTACCCAGGCGACAACGCCTGCAGTTGACCCCGGACATCACCGAGCACCTGTTGCTGCTCGAGGAGGGTCATTGCCTGCGTGACCATACCCTGCAGGCCTGCGGGTCGGCCGCACCACAGTCGGCCCAGGAACACGAGGCCACCAGCCTGTTGACGCTGATCGAGATGGTCGATTCTGGATTGGGCATGGCGCTGATTCCCGCACTGGCGCTGGCCAGCGGCCTCGCGAAATCTCCGCGGCTGCAGATCCGTGAACTCGCTCCGCCTGCCCCACGGCGGACCATTGCGCTGGTGGCGCGCAGTTCCTCGGCACGTCATGCGGAGATGCGCGCACTTGCCGACGCGATCCGGCAATGCAGGCCTGGAAGCGGCTTTGCGCGAGGCCAGACCGGGATCTGAAACCCGGTCCTGAAGCCTTGCCGGTGGTTCACACCGGCAAGGTATATCAGTCGTTCAGTGGATCAGCTGCGGCGGGCAAAGCGCCGCGTGACGAGACCGGCGAGGCCGGTCAGCAGCAGCCAGACACCAGCCGGCGCCGGCACGGCGCTGATCTCGGCACCACGGCTCAGATCGACGTCGATCTCGAGGGAATCGGTGCCGTAGAAGGTGCCGTAAAGTGAATTGAGCGCTAGGCTGATGCTGCCTACACCGGTACCGAGCAGGTTGACCGAGATATCGCCCAGCTTGTTGATGCCGCTGAGCCCGGCAAAACCACCGAAGTGGATCTCGTAGTCGTTATCCGCATCTGCCGTGCCATGGCCGCTGAAGGCCGAATCGGCCGTGCCAGTGAAGTAGCTGCTGGGCGTAAACACACCCATCGAGATCGCCCCCTGGAAATCCAGATCGATGCCGCCACCGATGGTCGGCTCGCCGGTGAAATCCATCCACAGTTCCACGGACGTGGTTCCGCCCACGGCGTAGGGCACGGTCTGTGTGGCTGGCGACAGATAAACCGAGGCAGCCTCGCTGGTAGTCATGGACAGGCCAGCCAGCATGGCGACCGCCAGCATGCCCTTCAGGTTCTTCTTTGAGATGTAGTTCATTGTATGTGGCCCCCACCGCATCGTTATGTATTTAAAGCGATATTGGCTGCTGCAGACCGTCAAATGTCGCCTATCTGACATAAGCTGGGACAAATATCACGTGCCGCCGACCTCTGCCAACCCACCCTACCGTTACACATCGATACAAAGTGTTACCCCCCTGAAAGGAATCCCTTGTCGCCGGTCCCTAGAGTACGTCCCATAGAGAAGCCAACCGGCACGAGGAGACGACAATGACCAACGAAGAATTCAACACTGGCGGTTACGAGTTTGGCGACCTGCTGCTGTCCGTGACGGCAATGCTGGTCACCGTGGTAGCCACCTGGCAGTTCCTGCTCTAAGGCAGGGCGCCACAGTCACCCGGGGATCGCCGCGGCCCTTCCCCTTCCTCCGCCCCCCCCTTGGAGGTTATAGCCCGCGGTCCCCAAGTGAAGCCCACCGCTCCACCCCCCTGGAGCAGGTGGGCATTTTTTTAGAAGCGCCACAACACGCCAATATTCGGCGCAAACCGGATCCAGTCATCCACATCCCGATCCAGCGCATAAACACCACCGCCGGCATCCCGCACGGCGTACTCGACACAACAGGCGTTTTTCTGCGCCAGCAGGTTGGTGAATTCCACGAAGGTCAGCAGTTCGCTCTTTTCAAGGGCGAAGGTATAGGCGACGCGCAGGTCCACGGATTTGAAGGCATCGAAGCGCGTGGCGTTGCGCTCGCCGACGACTACCGGCGGCACCTCGCCCGGCGGTGCCTCACCGAGGCGTACCGGGGTAGTCGGCCAGCCGGTGTGCCAGGTGCCCGCCAGCGTCACATCCCAGGCACCATTGATCCAGTTGAGGCCGGCATTGAAGGAATGCGTCTGGTCCCAGCTGCGCCGGACTTCATCGCCACCGATATCGTCGTCGGCCTGTGACCAGGTGTAACTCAGCCACCAGGCCCACGGACCCGCGTTGCGCCGGTTGAGCAGCAACTCGAGGCCACGCACGCTGCCCGAAGTGGCTGCCACCTGGATGCGGTCGGTCTGCAGCTCCGGGATCAGCACCAGCGGATCGAACTGGTTCTCGAAACGCGGCCTCAGTTCCTCGTAGTCCTTGTAATAGGCTTCCAGCCGCACGTGGATCCTGTTTTCGAGCGCGTGCTCGGCACTGAGGATCAGGTGATCGGCGCGCTGGGCCGGAAAGAATGTGTCGATGCCGTCCTCGAGCTGCAGCTCGTTGATCCCCTGCGCCTGGTGGAAACGGCCCCAGCTGGCGCGCAGCTCCGTGCGGTCGGTCGGGTCATAGCGCAGGTTGAGGCGCGGACTGAGCTGCGTACCGCCATCGACACGATCCCAGGTCTGGTCGTCCCAGCGCATGCCCAGCTCGGCCGTGAGACGGTCCGTCATCCGCCAGCGGCCGCTGAGGAAGGCACCCGTCTGGTTGCCGTCCGGCTGCAGGTTTGACTGGCGCACCGTCACGCTCGCCGGCGAATCCGGCCACGGCTCGCCGGCAGACACGTCGAGACGGCTCGCATAGGCGTAATGCGCATTCAGCAGCCCCAGGTCCACACCGTAGCGAAACAGCAACTCGTCATCGCCCTGCTGCAACTCGAGGCTGAGGTTTGTCGCGGTGAAGCTGCGATGATCGTGGACGTAACCAACACGCTTGCCGGGGTCATCGACGGTGCCATCGCGATCGGTATCGATGTTGGTATAGGACAGGAGTACCGACCCCGAAAGCCGCTCCGACCAGCGATGTTCGGCCGTGCCCCAGACATAGGCACTATTGTCGCCGACCTTCGAGTACTCCGTCTCCTGCGAATTGTTCACCCGCAGATGTTCATTGACGACCAGCAGGTGCAGCGCGGCCGTGGTGGCCTCGGAAAAGTCGTATTCCACTTTTGAAAAAGAGTCGAGATACTTCGGTTCACCGAGGTTGCTGTTGATCAGGTTGATCACCTCGGCGAGATTGCTGCGCCGACCGGACAACAGCCAGCGCCCGCGGGTGTCATCGAAGCTGCCGCCGGCAATGCCATTGGTGTGATAGAGCGATGCGCCGATCGCACGCATGCCATCCACCGGTGGCTCGATCGAGCGCACATCGATGACCGCACTCATCCGGTCGCCGTAGTGGACCGGGAAGCCGCCGGCATAGACATCCATGGCGCCGACGATTTCCGCATCCAGCACGCTGACCGGACTGAAGAAGTTCTTCAGGTGGAAGGGTTCGGACAGGGGCATGCCATCGAGCACTACCTCGGTCTCGTTCTCCTCGCCGCCACGGATATGCGCCAGCCCCGACACGCCGTTGCTGGCCGCACCCGGCAGGCGGTGCACCGCGCGCAGGCTTTCGTCGGCGAGTTTTGGCAGGGCGCGCAGTTCGTCCTGCACCAGCACGGTACTGACGCCGAGATCCTCGCTGGCCAGCACATAGCGGCTGGCCGTCACCACGATCGTGTCGAGGCGCGCATCGGCCCTGGCAGGCCGGTCGGACTTGTCACGCGTTCCGGCTGCGACAACCGACCAGACGTCCTGGCCCATCGGCTGGAGCTTCAGGCCGTGCGGCGCGAGAATTTCGTCGAGCAGCGCGACGCCGCTGGCAGCCTCAGGCTCCTGCTGCACGCGCATCGACGGGGAAACCAGCCGGTCGTTGTAGATCAGCGTCAGACCACGGCCCTGCCATTCGCGCAGCACCTCGCCGACTGGCCGGCCGAGCCAGGTGTTTGCAGCGGATGCCGGCAAGACGGGCGCGAAACCACAGCTGGCTGCCAGCAGTAGGCAGGACAGGATCCGCAATACATGACGCAGCGCCGGTTGGGAATGGAAGAAACCAGACATGCTTGTGAGCGCTGCAGCCCTGGGCAAGAGCGCAGCGATATTAGCATGGCAGGCCCCGCTCGCCCGGCAGCAGGGACCGGGCGACAGGCGCCAGCGATCAGTCGTCGTTGCGCGCCCGAACGGTGATCAGGCTGCGGTCCGCGGTGTAGTCCAGCGGCGTGGTGGCCATGACAGCCGCCAGTGCGGCATCCGGTCGCAGGCCGGCAATCGAACCACGCAGCACGATCCCTGCCGCCGAGGATTGCAGTGCCGGCGATGCGTACTCGAGCTCGCGGCCGGTCTCGCGTGAGGCCCAGACGAGGAACTCCGACAGCGTGCGTTGCTCGATTGCAAAGGGTGGCGTCACTTCCTGGGTCCAGTCCCAGAGCGCGGCAGTACGCGCGATGGCCTTGCGCTGCACGCTGCCATCGGCCTTCAGCAGCAACTGCTCGCCTGCCCTTGCTTCTTCTGCAAGCGCCGCACCGGACACTTCAACGCGTCCCTCGCGCACGCTCACCAGCATCTGGTCAGGCGCAACACGCAGCTCGTACTGCGTACCCAGGTGACGGGTACTCCCGAAGCGCGACTCGAGTACCAGCGGATCGGCCGCAAGGCTGCGTTGGCCGGCATCCAGATACACGGCACCGCGCTCGATCACGATCCGTTCCGGCGTCAGCAAGGCGATGCGTGTATCGGTATCCAGCCGCAGGGTGATGCCATCACGGAGTTTCAGCGCGGCACGGCCCTGCGGACCGGTGACGATGCCCTGCCCCGCTGCCAGCGTCTGCCGCAAGGTAGCCGGTTGCCAGTCGCCGCCAGCACCGGCCTCGACGGCACCGCTGACCCGGCTGAGGGTGGCCAGCGGAGCCACCGGCTGGTTCAGGAGCGGCAGGGCGAGCCAGGCGCCGATGGCTGCCATCGCCACGCTGGCAGCGAGGGCCAGTCGCGGCCAGCGCCGGACCCTTGGCCGGGCCACCGCGCGCAGCATCGATTGCGCCTGGGGTTGCCGGGCGGTCACCACGGCGCGCCACTCCGCCTCGACCGCTGCGCGTACCTGCCGGGCCAGTTCCGCAGGCGGCTCGGCTCGCGGACCCGCTTCGCGCAACAGACCGGCCAGCGAGGCTTCCTCGCCGGGCCGCATGTCCTCATCGTCCTTCTGCATCATGTCCTTCAACTCCCCCGTCACGTGCCGGTCCCGGACAGGCTCGCCAGTACATCCTGTGCGGCTGCGCCGAACACCGATTCAAGGGCATCGCGAAACGCCACCCGCGCACGTGCCAGCAGTGACTGTGTAGCCGTCGTGCCGATACCGAGTTCCACGCCGATCTCGTCGACCGACAGTCCCTCGACATACTTCATCTCCAGCGCGTCGCCGTAGCGCGGCGGCAGGCGATCCAGTATCGAGCGCACCAGGCGCCGCGTTTCGGCCTGGTCGTAGCGACTGGCCGGCTCTTCCTGCCCGGGGGCTGCAATCGATTCGACCGCAGCCCGGAGTTCCGCACTGTCCTCCATGAGCACGATCTTGTCGGCATGCCGGCGCCTGGTGCGCAGCCAGTCCACCACTTCATGCCGGCAAATCTGGCAGACCCAGGTGAACAGCGAAGCGTCGCCGCGAAAATCCGCCAGCTTGCGCATGGCCTTGACCAGCGTGGCCTGCACGACCTCGGCGGCTGCATCGGCATCGCCGCCCAGGCGCGGCAGGGCGAAGCGATAGACGCGCGGGAAATAGCTGTCGAAGAAGGTGGTGAACGCGCGTTCATCGCCCTTCAGCATCGCGGCTACAAGTTCTGCGGAGTCCATCACGCGCTGTTCACACCGGCCGTAGCTGTCTGCGGCTTTGGACGTTGCCAGTCGGGAAATTCAATCGGCAAGTTCCTGAGCCGTTCATAAGCAATTGTTTCCAATGGATATCCAGGAAAACCACCCGCTCGCGATTGATTTGGGCGACAGCCGTCGTCCAAAGCTGCAGACCACAGTTCGTGACCAAGGATGGAACACCTGTTTATGGATCACACCCACAGCCCGTTTGCCCTGCAGCAGGCACCACCCGATGCTGCTGCACGCAGCGAACTGGAAAACTTCGTCGCGGCCGCTTTCCGGGACAAGCATGGTGCAGACATTCATTCATTCATGCCTGAGCTGCTCGGCATACGCAATCCCGCCGGCGTGCTGCGCGCCGTGGCTGGTTACCGGGCTGCGGGCCAGGAACGGCTGTTCCTCGAACAGTATCTCGACCAGCCAGTCGAGGTAGTGCTGTCTGCCAGACTCGGCCAGCCGGTCGAACGTGCGCAGATCACCGAAATCGGCAATCTCGCCGGCAGTGGCTGCCGGCAGGCCCGGCATCTGGTCAGCATGCTGCCGCGCTATCTGCTGGATCGTGGTTACACCTGGGTGGTATTCACGGCGACCGGCCTGGTCAGGGATGTGCTGGAAAGCGTCGGTGCGAGCCTGGTGGAACTGGCAGCTGCCGATCCTGCACGGCTGGGCACCGGCAACGACATGTGGGGGGCCTACTACCGCAACGACCCGCGCGTGATGGCCGGCTACCTGCCGGATGGCTTGCATCTCTCGCCCAGGCACCGCGTTCGTCATTGATGTCGCATCCCGCATCTCCACCACACCGGATCGCGCTGGCCGACGAGCGGCGCACGGTCCGCTACGATGAACTCGAGCCACTGCTGGCTGCTGAACAGCGCTGGCTGAAGGACTCCGGCGGCCACCGCTTCGCGCTGCTGGCCGACAACGGCTGCGGCTGGGCCATCGCCGACCTGGCACTGCATCGTGGCGCCTTTCCCAACGTGCCCCTGCCGGGCTATTTCACCGCCGGACAAATGCGCCATGTCCTCGGCGATGCCGGCATCGATGCGCTGCTCACCGACCAGCCGGAACGCGCCGCAGATCTCGCTGCCGGATTTCTCCCGGCCGGAATTTCCGCACAGAGCGGCCTGCATCTTTTCAGGCGCGACACACCAACGACCGCGCAAGCGCTGCCACCGGACACCATCAAGATCACCTATACCTCGGGCAGCACCGCTGCACCGAAGGGCGTGTGCCTGTCGGCACGCAGCCTCGATGCCGTCGCGGCTTCGCTCGCTGCCGCCACGGCCGACTTCAGCCTGAGCCGGCACCTGTGCCTGTTGCCGCTCGCCACCCTGCTGGAGAACGTCGGGGGCATTCATGCGGCGCTGCGCAGCGGGGCGAGCTGTGTCATTCCCTCGCTGCACACCACCGGGATGAGTTACGGCAGCCTCGATCCGCGCCGGCTGATCACTACGATCACCGCACACGAGCCTTCCAGCCTGATCCTGGTGCCGGAACTGCTGCGCGTGCTGCTGATGACTGCGAAACAGGGCTGGAAGCCACCAGCGAGCCTGAAATTCATCGCCGTGGGTGGCGCCAGCGTCGCGCCGGGCCTGCTGGCGGCCGCAGCACGACTTGGCCTGCCGGTTTACGAGGGCTATGGACTCAGCGAGTGCGGCTCGGTGGTCTGCCTGAATACCGCCGGCGCAAACCGGCCCGGCAGTGTCGGCCGCCCCCTGCCGCATGTACATGTGCGCCTCGACGACCAGCAGCAGATCATGGTCAGCGGACCGCTGATGTCAGGCTACCTGGGCGACAGTGTCGCCACTGGTGCCACGAACGGAGAAATCGCCACCGGCGACCTGGGCGAAATCGATGCGGATGGCTTTGTCTATGTGCGCGGCCGTCTCAAGAACCTGATCATCACCAGCCTCGGCCGCAATATCTCGCCGGAATGGGTCGAACGCGAACTGCAGGCCGAACCCGCCATCGGCATGGCCGTGGTGTTTGGCGAGGCGAGGCCGTATCTGAGTGCCCTGATCAGCCCGGCTGGCGGCGCAACCCGCGCGCAGGTCGACGCCGCAGTGGCACAAGCCAACGCCCGCCTGCCGGATTACGCGCAACTGCGGACATGGGCAACGGTAACTACACCGTTCAGCTTTGCCAGTGGCCTGCTCACCGCCAACGGCCGCCCGCAACGGGCACTCATTTACAAACGCCATGCCGGTACGCTGGCATCGCTCTACCCTGAAGGCACTGCAACCGAGGCCACCGCATGATGAACCATGCCAGCACGCGCACTGCGCACCCGACTTTCTACGCTGAACTGCACGGCACCACGGCTGCCGACCGGGATTTCCTGCTCGCGGCACCGATCATCGGCGCAACCTTTGCCGGAACGATCAGTCGGGCGCAATATCTCGCCTTCCTGGGCCAGGCCTGGCATCACGTGCGCCATACCGTCCCGCTGCTGATGGCGCTCGGCGCACGCCTGCCGGACCACCATGCCGGCCTGCGCAACAACGTGCTGCACTATCTGGAAGAGGAGACCGGTCACGACGACTGGATTCTCAACGACATCGAGGCAGCCGGCGGCGACCGGCATGCAGCAGCCCGCTCGGCACCCAATGTCGAGACCGAAGCCATGGTCGCCTATGCCTGGGACACGATCATGCGTGGCAACCCGATCAGCTTTTTCGGCATGGTGTTCGTACTGGAAGGCAGCAGCGCGGCGCTGGCCTTGCGGGGTGCCGATGCGATACAGAAATCGCTGGGCCTGCCCGACCGCGCGTTCAGCTACCTGCGCAGCCACGGTACGCTGGACCAGGAGCATGTCCAGGATCTTGCCGGCATCCTCAACGGACTGACCGATCCGGCCGACCGGGCCGCGGTAACACGTTGCGCGAAAGCCATGTACTGGCTGTACGGCCAGATGTTCCGCGGCATCGACCGGAACGCCGTCCAGCACCACACACGATCACCCGGAGAGACTGCAAATGGATCTTAGGACCGCGCGCGTACTGCTCACCGGAGGCGCTGGCGGCATCGGCGGTGCGATCGCCGAGGCGCTGCTGGCCAAGGGCGCTTCGGTGCTGCTCGTCGACATGAACGAGATGGCCCTGCAGCGCTTCGCCAGCGGACAACTCCGTCAGTACGGCGACCGGGTGGAGATACTGCCGGCCAACCTGACACGCCCGGACAACCGGGCGCTGGTCAGCGCACAGGCACAGCACTTCCACGGTGGCATCAACGTATTGATCAACAATGCCGGCGTCAGCCACTTCCGCCTGCTCGACGAACAGTCTCCCAAGGCCATCGACCTGGCACTGGCAGTCAACCTGCAGGCGCCGATTCACCTGTGCCGGCTGCTGCTGCCGCATCTGCGCAGCCAGGCCTCGGCACACATCCTCAACACCGGCTCGGTATTCGGCAGCATCGGCTATCCCGCCTACGCCGTGTATTCCGCGACCAAGTTCGGCATGCGCGGTTTCAGCGAGGCGCTGCGCCGCGAACTCGGCGACAGCACGGTGCGCGTCCACTACCTTGCCCCGCGCGCGACCCGCACCGGCATCAACACTGCCGAGGTCGAACAGATGAATGCCGAACTCGGCGTGGCCATGGATCCGGTGGCAACCGTGGCTGCTGCCGCCTGCCGGATTCTCGAAAGCGAGGCGACCGAAACCGTGGTCGGCTGGCCCGAAAAACTGTTCACCCGCATCAACGGCTTGTTGCCGGGCCTGGTCGACAAATCCATCGCGAAACAGCTCGACGTGATCCGGCGCTATGCCGGCGTCAAGCCAGCCACAACACCGTCAGCCTGAGGAAAGATCATGATGCAGAACACGACCAGACTGCTGTTTGCCGCCATGGCTGCGCTGCTGCTGCTCGGCACGGGCCCGGGCGTGCAGGCTGCGCCGGCAGCCTTTGACGCCGAACTGCTGGCCATACAGACCGACTGGGCCACCGCCAACTACTCGGTACCTGAAAACCAGCGCGAGGCCGCCTTCGACAAGCTGCTCGCACGCGCGGCAACTTTCAGCAAACAGTACCCGCAGCGCGCCGAAGCGCTGATCTGGGAAGGCATCGTGCTCAGCACCGCGGCGGGCGTAAAGGGCGGTCTCGGCGCGCTCGGCCTGGCCAGGCAATCACGGGCGAAGCTCGATGCGGCACTGCTCATCGACGCCAATGCGCTGGACGGCTCGGCCTACACCAGCCTCGGCACGCTCTATCACAAGGTGCCCGGTTTCCCGGTCGGCTTTGGCAGCGACAAGAAGGCTAGGGAATACCTGCTCAAGGCGCTGCAGATCAATCCCGACGGCATCGACCCGAACTACTTCTACGCCGAGTTCCTGCATGACGAGGATGACCATGCAGGCGCGCTGAAGCACCTGGAGAAAGCCCTCAAGGCAGCACCGCGCCCGGGCCGCGCCTCGGCCGATGAAGGCCGCCGCCAGGACATCCAGAAACTGATGGCCAGGGTACGCAAGGAACTCACCAGTTGACCGAGTAGATCAGGTCGAGCGCCTGCTCCTCGCCGGAACTCGCCTCAATGCTGAGGCGACGGCCGATCTTGTAGGTGACCCTGATGGTACCGAGGCTGTCGAACACGCCGTAGCTGTAGCGGATGTAAAGGTCCTCGCCCAGCCGCTCGCCAACCACGACCGCCGTGCTGCCGGTACTGGTGGTACCCAACGCGATCTCGTCCACCGTCAGCGCCGAGCCAAGCTTCTGCGCAACCGGCAGGGCGCTATTCAGCCCGAGGCTCACCGCCGCGCTGGTCACCGAGTACTGGTCCCCCGCACCGGCGGCCGACAGCGGTCGGCCGGTGGTCAGGTAGGACAGCGCATCCATCTCGCCCATCGCGGGTTCGGAAAACACGCGGGTCAGGATGCGCGACAGCGTGCCCGACAGGAGCACACCGACCGTGATGTCGCTGCCCTCGTAGCTGATCTCGCGGCTGGCCTTCACGTCGATCCCCGGGTCGGTGACGTCACCGGCGAAGATCAGCGAGCCGCGCTCGATATCCAGTTTCTGCCCGAAAGCCGAAAAATTGCCCTCTTCGAGCTGGACGAGGCCAACGCCGCTGACAGTGCTCTGGCCAACGGCCCGGGTATGCGACAGGCTCATCCCGCCGGTCAGCCGGGTCTTGAGGCCAAAGCCATCGAAGCTGACCTTGTTACCCAGCCGCACCTGCAGTCCGTCGAGCACGAACAGCGGCGGCGACTGCTGCACGGTGGCCTGGCTGCGACCATGCACGACGGTATCCGGCGAAGGTTGTACCGCGCTCTCGGCGATCTGCTTGAGCCTGATCGAGGCGCGCGGCACCGCCATCTCACCACCCACCCGGAACTGGTTCTCTGCCAGCACCACGCGAACCCTCGGTGAGACCTCGACGAGGGCGTTCGGCAGATCGATGACTTCGAAGACACGGCCGCGGATGGTGAGTTCCGCTTCGGGCAACAGGCCATCACGCCAGCGCACCGTGCCATCCAGGCCCACGTGTCCCTTGCCCGAATGCGCACCACCCTTGATGAGCGCCGCGCCATCCTCGCGGCCGAGTATCGCCAGTGCGATGCGGTCCACCGTCACGCCGGCAACGGGCAGGCTGAACGCACCGTCTTTCAGCTCCAGCCCGCCACTGATGTCGGGCCGACGCGCATTGCCGGACAGCCCCGCGCGCAACTCGATGCGTCCGCCGAGGTCGCCGATGTCGATGAACCGCTCGATCACCGGGCTGATCGGCGCCAGGTCGGGGATACCACCGCTGACGCTGCCACGGATCACCGGCTCGCTGCCGAAAGGCTCACTGACAGTGCCACCGACAGCAAGCGACAAGCCATAGCCGGCGGCGAGCCTGCCCGAGTAGTTGAGCAGCTCGTCGGTGATATCCGCCTCGAAAATGAACTCGCTGACCGGCACGCTGATGTCGTCACCGTCACCACCGGTACGGTAGATGAGTGCAGCATCCTGCAAGCCGGCCCGGAGTGTGCCCGTGAGCTTCGGGTCATGCTGCCGGAATTCGAGTGCCACATCGGCAGTTCCCTCCAGCTGCAGCTCCGCAGGGAGGTAGGTGGCAAGGCTGGCCAGCGGGAGATTGCGGAGGCGAAAGCCGCCGGCCGTACCGCGCGCATCCGAACGCGTTTCGGCGAGGCACAGGCTGGCCTCCGCAAGCTTCCAGCAGTGGGCGCCCAGGCTGAGGTCGGTACCCGCAAGGCGCAGCAAGGCCGTGTCCTGCAGCGTCCATTGCTGCGCCCCCGGCAGCATCACGAAACCCTGCCCGAAGTCTTCCTGCAGGCTGCCCTGCTTCAGCGTACCCCCGGCCTCGAGCCCGGCAGTGATCTCGCCGCCGGAAAGCGCGATACGCAGGCTGTGGCCATCGAGTGCGCCGGCGACCCGCACATCGAGATCACCGAGTTGCCAGCCGGACACCGACATGCCGGCCGCTGTCAGGTTCAGGTCCAGGCTATCGCGCTTGCCCAGACCGCCCTCGGCACGCAGGCTGTCGACATGTACACCGGCAAGGGCCAGCCCGCTGCCCGTCAGTGCCAGCTGGAAACCGGGCTTGTCCGCCGAACCGCTGATCAGGCCCTTGCCGCGCAGCCGGCCCTCGAGCCCCGGCCAGAGCGTGGCGAGATCCGGCGCATCGATGCTGAACTGTCCGGACAGCGCCGGGCCCCAGATGCCGTCGATGTCGAGCTGGTTGAGTCCGGCCTGCACCTGCACCGCGTCGAAGGCATAGCCAACCTCGACATTGGCGACTGTGCCCGAGGCGCGAAACTGCCGGTCGAACAGCCGGCCCTGCGCCTCGCGCAGCTGGAAAGAGAAATTGCCGGCCGGGTCGAAACCGAGCTGGCCATCGAAATCGAGCTTGCCCGCCAGCCGCGCATCCAGCGGACGCAGGTCGATGCCGCGTCCACTCAGGGTCAGCGCGCCGCGCAGCCCGGCCACGTAGTTGAACAGGCCGCGACCGCCGACCGTGCCTTCAGGCCCACTGAGGCGCAGGCTGTCGAGGCTGAACTGCCGTGTATCGCCACTGCCGGCTGCCGTGAGCTGCATGGCCGACCAGGCACCGGGAGCGACGCCGGCGTCGAGCTGTGCAGTGAAGAGCCCGGTCCAGCCGCGCACGCGCAGTTCGCCGCGCTCGCTGACCAGTGTGCCAGCCGCACCCAGTTCGCGGCTGATGTTTTGCCAGCGCGCAATGGCGATCAGTTCGGGCTCGTCCGCCAGCAGGCGCAGCACGCCACCCACGCCGACCGGATCCGGCATGCGCACCACCTGCTCGAAACGCAGCGCCTCCAGGTCGCCGCGCACCGGTCCCTGGCCAGCGAGATCCTGTCCCGGCAGCGACCAGCGCAGTTGGCCGCTGGTCGCAAAGGGCTCGCCGGTATTGAATGTCCCGTCGGCGGACAGCTCGATGCCGGAAAGCCGTACCGCCAGTTCCTTGAAACGGATCGTGCCCTCGACCAGTTCGCCACGCAGGCGCGCCGGCTGCAGGCTGAACGGCGCGCCGTCCTCGACCTGTACCTGCAACTGGCCGACTTCCAGGCTGTCGACCGCAATCACGACCGGCAACAGCAGCGGCATGACCGGCGTATCGGGCTCGTCGGGCGGGCGCGGGCCGACCTCGACCCGCACTTCACCGGCCCGGGCAGTGCGCAGGCGCAGCCGCTTGCGCAGCAGATCCGGCCAGAACACATCGATCTCTGCCGCCGAGACCAGCACGCGGGTGCGCGTCACCTGCACTTCGATCCGGTCGGCCCGCAGGCCGCGCAGCAGGCTGCCGTGCAGCCCGCTGATGGCAACCATGCCGCCGCTTTGCGCAGCCGCCGTGTTGAGCAGCCAGGCCGTGCCGGCCGGTGTAACCAGCAGCCACAGGCACAGCAGGACCGCTGCCAGCAGCAGGCTGAGCAGGGCCTCGATGAGTCTGCCGGCAGCGATCACAGGTCCGGCCCCAGCGAGATATGGATGCGGTACGAGTCCGGTGCATCCCTGTCGAGCGGCACGGCGACATCGAAGCGCACCGGCCCGAGCGGCGAGTACCAGCGGATACCGGCACCGACACTGGTCTTCAGCGACATGGCACTGAAGCTGTTGAAGGCATTGCCTGAATCCACAAACACGGCAGCGGACCAGTTGTTGAATATCCGGGCATCGAACTCCAGGCTGCCGACCAGCTTGTTGGCGCCACCGATCACATTGCCGTCGATATCGGTCGGGCCCAGTGCCTTGTAGTCATAGCCGCGCACGCTGCCGTCACCACCGGCGAAGTAGCGCACCGAAAACGGCAGGTCGGAAAAATCATCCTTGATGGTCCAGCCCGCCTCGAGACGCGTCAGCACCCGCGCATTGGAGCCAAGCGGCAGGATCAGCTTGCCGCCGGTCTCGACCTGCACGAAAGCCGTGTCTGAACCCAGCCATTCGTCGGTGCCGCTGAGCTTGAGGTTCAGGCGCCGCCCGAACCTTGGCCGGCCGGTCAGCAGCAGCGGCTGCTCGGCCCAGCTGATGCCCGGCACGATCAGGTTGCTGGTACCACGTTCCTCGCCGACCCGGAAATTTTCATGGATGTAGTCGACAAAGCGGGTTTCGCGCCAGTCGTCGCGCCGGCGCCGGCTTTGCTGCAGACCCAGCCTGAATTCGTCGCTCCGGCTGTCTTCCGGGTTCTCGTACTTGTAACCCATGTTGATGCTGAACCACTCGTCATGCCGCTTGCCATCCGGCAGGCGATAGCTGATGGCAGCACCACCGAGCACCTTCGATACCTGGCTGTTGAACTCGAGCTGGTGACCCTTGTCGTTGCGCCGCTGGTTGCGGTAATCGAGGCGGAACTTGGCACCGGTATCGGTCGCATAGCCAAGGCCCGTCGTCCAGGTACGCGACTTGCCGGCCGTCAATGCCACCGTGACGAGGACATCCGGCGACGGCCCCGGCCGCGGCGTGGTGATCACTTCAACACCCTGGAAATAGCCGCTGACCAGCAGCGCCGTGTAGAGGTCGTTGATCCGGTCTGCGTCGTAGGGATCCCCTTCACGAAACCCGACAAAGCGCGCCGCGAGTTCCGGCTCGACGACCGACTGATCGAACTCGACCGGACCGAAGCGGTAACGCTCGCCCGAGTCATAGTCGACACGGATGTCGGCGGCCAGCTTCTCCGGGTATACGTCGATGACGCTTTTGGAAAACCGTCCATCGAAATAGCCGAGGCGACGGGCCAGGCCGGCCAGCGACAGCTTCCAGGCATCGTAGGCCCGCTGGTTGAGCCCCTCGCCAACCGCGAAGTCGGGCTGCGCATCCTGGCCCGAGAGCAGCTCATCGGCGGCACCAGGCCCCGATATGGAAAACTTCAGGCTGCGGATCTTCACGCGCGGACCCCGCTTGATCGTGAAAGTCGCCTGCCAGCAGTCACCTTCGCGACCCAGCGACTTGTCGATCGTGGGTGCGTAGTAGCCGTAGACCTCGAGCGCCTGGCGGATTTCCGTGTCCGCGCGCCGGTACAGGCGGCGCACCCGCGCATCGGGTGCGGTGCAGGATTCACTGGCCAGCACGACGGTTGCACGCACCACCTTTTCCGTGGTGCGGCTCAGGCCCTCGAACACCACGTCGGCCCGGACCGGCAGTGCCAGCAGCAGGAGCACAAGCAGTCCAGGGCAAGGGATCCCGGGCCGGCGCATGCAGCAGGCTCGATACAGGTCGGGCATCAGTTCAGTACATCCGGGCCAGCACGCTATGATTCGCAAATGAGTCTAGCAGCACGAAACATGTTCCTGACGGCTGCAGCACTGCTGTACACCGGCCTGGTGCAGGCCGGCGATGCGACTTCCCCCCTGCTCGATCCGGCCCGGCCCGGCTGGTCGGAAATCCGCATGACCGCCGCCAAGCTGTTCCTGACCGCCGACGCGCACCTCGCCCTGCGCACGCTGCCGGACAGTGCCGTGCGCAAGACGCTGTTGCCGATACCCGGCATGCAGGCGATCGAACCGGGTACCGAAGTGCTGGAACTGGTTTACGAAGCGGGCGGGCTCGGCCGCAAATCGCGCCTCACCCTGCTCATGGATCCGGTGAGCGGTGCCGCACTCCAGGGCACGCATCACGATCTCGAAGGCAAGCATCGCTACCGTGTCTGGCGCTATGGCGAAACCGGCGCCTACCAGCGCACGCGCTGGCCCCTCGACCGCGGCGAGGAATCCCTGCCGCCCGCCAGATGGAGCAAGACCAGCGAGGGCCCGCGCATCTATCCGGTGGACCCCGCCGGACGACCGGTGCTGGAATCCACCGGACTCCTGTACGCGATCGCCGCAGCGCCGCTGGACCGGCCCGGCGACCAGGTCGAGTTGCTCGTGTTCCGGCGACGGGATACCCGGATCGTGCATGTCGAGGTGCTGGCTCCACGCACCGTGAATGTGAACTATGCCGAATTGTGGCCCGGCGGAGCGGTGCAGCGCCGGGGCGAAATCACACCTTTGCGCCTGGCGGTACGCGGTTTGCCGGTCGCCAACCCGGCTACCGACAAGGGCAGCGACGACGAATTCGAGCTGCTGGGCCTGCGCGGCAATATCGAACTGCTGCTGGATGCCGAGACCCGCACCCCGTTGCTGTTGTCCGGCAGCGCACCGGTGCTTGGCAGGGTTACCCTGCGACTGAGCGAAGTACGCCTGAACTGAGCCGGCCAGGTTCTGTGACCGATCGCAAACATCGGTCGCCCGCCGGACGCTACCATACGGGCGGATAACCATTTAAATACCGGAATGCCTTGATCCATGCGTGTTCTCTTTGTAGACGACGAACCGAATATCCTGGACAGCATCCGCCGTCAGCTGCGCAAATCCTTCGACATAGTTACGGCGACCAGCGGGGCTGAGGCCCTGGCACTCCTGAAGGACACCGGTCCGGTTGCACTGGTGGTGTCGGATATGCGCATGCCCGGCATGAACGGTGCCGAACTCCTGACCCGGATCCGCGACCAGTATCCGGATACGGTCCGCATGATATTGTCCGGTCAGGCCGATCTCGACTCGACCATTTCCGCCATCAACGACGGACACATCTTCCGCTTCCTGACCAAACCGTGTAACGAAGATGCGCTGCGCGCTGCAGTACGCGCCGGCCTCGACCAGCACGAACTCATCACCACCCGCAAGGAACTTCTGGAAAAAACCCTGCAGGGGCTGGTGGAAATGCTCACCGATATCCTCGGCATCACCAACCCTGTGGCGCGACGGCGCACCGGGCGAGTCAGGCAATACTCGGCCGCCATCGCCAGCGCGCTGAAATTCACCATGCCCTGGGACCTGCGCCTTGCGACGCTGCTCTCGCAACTCGGCTGCATCACCCTGCCCGTCGCATTGCTCGACAAGCTCTATGCCGGCACACCGCTTGACGACGAGGAACTGCGTCTCTACCGCCGTCACCCGGAAGTTGCAGCAACACTGATTCGCCGGATCCCGCAACTCGGACCAGTGGCTGCAATGGTCGCCCGCCAGCAGCAAGTCACTGACTTCACGACCCTGCCGGCCGAAATCGACCAGTGGCCGGCAGAAAGCACGGCCAGCGTGATCCTCGCCGTGGCCACGGCACTCGACGACCTGATGGCCACCGGCGAGCAACCCGCGGACGCGTTGAAACGCCTGGAGCAGTCAATGCCCGGCCTGCCAAAGGCAATCGTCGAAGCGGTACGCGCCGTGCACATGCACAGTGCCTACATGGATATCTGCTGGGTAGGTTTAGACGAACTGCGGCCCGGCATGGTCCTCGATGAAGACATCGTCGCCGACAACGGCGACACGCTGATGTTTCGTGGCGAGGAAATCACCGGTCCGCTGCTCACGCAGCTGCGCGAAACAACTGTTGTACCTTCAGCCGGTGAGCCAGTGAGCGTTTCGCAGAAGCTTCGCGTGCTCATGCCCGCGTGATGCGGGCTGACCGGCGGTCAGCGACAAACGACACCGGAAGCAGCTGCCACGACCGGGCGCACTATCCACGCTGATCGAGCCGCCGTGCTTCGTGATCACGCTGTGGACGACGGCAAGCCCCCGGCCGCTGCCCTTGCCCACCGGCCTGGTGGTGAAGAAAGGATCGAAGATCCGCTTCTGCACCGCCTCGGTCATGCCGACGCCATCATCCGTGACGCTGATTTCGACACCGGCAACCACCTTGCGCGTGGCAACGACGATATGTCCTGATCCCGCACCGCGTGCAGCGCTGTTTTCGGCGATGGCGCAAGCCGCATTGGCCAGCAGATTGATCACAACCTGGTTGATGCTCTCGGGCCGGCACGGCACAAATGGCAGGTCGAGATCCAGCTCCAGCCGGATATCCGCGATATCCACCCATTCATTCCTGGCCACCTCGACAGCACCTTCAATGACGGCGTTGAGATTGACCGGAACGAAATCCGGCGCGGGTTCGGTCAGCTCTTTCATCGACTGAACGATATTGCTGACGCGGGATATGCCCTCGATGGTCTGCCGGATAGCCAGCGGTACCTCGGTCCGCAGATAACCGATTTCGGAATGTTCCAGCAGCCGGGACAGGTCGGCAACCTGCACAACACCGTTGCCCGACGAGCGAGCCTGTGCAGCGATCTTGTCCAGTGTCTCCGTCAGCGTTGCAAAAGCCCCTTCCAGGAAGCGGATATTGCCGTCCACGTACTGTGCCGGGGTATTGATCTCGTGGGCGACGCCCGCAGCAAGCTGGGCGACCGCCTCGATTTTCTGCGACTGCGCCACCTGCGCCTCGAGAGCGACACGCTCGGTGACATCGTGCATCAGCATCACATAGCCGGTCGGTGCCGGCTGACCTTCCCGCAGGACCGGCGAGACAACGACATCTTCAGTCACCACCCGGCCATCGGCGACCTCTGTATGCATGCGGCCCTTCCAGGTATTGCCGTCCCGCACGAATTCCGCGATGGACCGGTACATGGCCGGGTCATCGCAACCCCTGAAAACTTCGCTGGGGCGACAGCCGGTGATGTCGGCACATCGCAGCCGCCGGCTGCGCTCAAATGCCGGATTGACCCAGGCAATACCGCCATCCGACGCCAGGATGACAATGGACTCATCGGCATGCTCTGCGACTGCCGACAGGGTGCGCAACTCGTCCTCGGTTTTCTTCCGGACCAGGATCAGTTCATTGAAACTCAGCGCCAGTGTCGCGATCTCGTCACCGGAATCCAGGGCCGGGGCCGGAGAGCACTCACCTGTCTCGCGCAGCAATTGCATGTGGCTGGCAAGCCGGCCCAGGGGCCGTGATACCGCAAGGCGGATCACCAGGATCAGCAGCGCAAAGATGACCAGCCCAAATCCCAGCAGGAGGATGGCCAGTCGATGAGCAGTCTCGCGACCAGTGGCCAGGATCGAGCGAGGCACGCGGGTTTCAAGCAGGAACGCCGGGCGCCCGTTGATGTCGCGGAAGAACGCGAAATCGGACATGTCCTTCTCGCGCAGGATCAGCATCGCGCTGTCGGCGGCCTGGCTGAGTTGCCGGGCAAGATCGTGCATGGCCGGTGCTGTCGGTTCGGAACCATTGCCATGCACTACCACTTCAGAAGGCAAGACGCTGAGTTCAGCCGACAGTCTTGCCGGATCAAGCCGGCGGGCCATGATGAGCGAGCCCGCAACAGGACCGCTCGCATCACTTTTCAGGATCGGTCGCGCTGCAACCACCATCGGACCGGCAACGGTATTCAGCCAACCGGAAACCGCTGCAGTACCGCGGATCGCTGCAGGTGGACTCCGGGCGGATTCCGGGGCCGGAATGCGCTGCCCACGCCGGGCTGCTTCGCCATGACCGGTGACGGCAGCGCTGATCGCGGGACCGAGATCCGGCACCGGCTGCCCCTGCGGGTCGCGCAGATCGGGGCGGATTTCCTCCCGGATCACCCGACCCTGCGGATCAAGCAACTGAATGACATCAAGCTTGAGCCGTTCCAGCGCCGCCGGGTTCAATTCCCTGGTGGCAAAATCGGCATTCGCATCCAGCACGTAGTCGTAAAGCTCGTTCCACTGGCTCCAGTCCAGGGAGATCGTGCCCACGTAATCCACCTCGGCAGCAATGGCCTTGCGCAACACGTGCCGGTTGCGCAGCATCAGTTCGCTTTCGGTTTCACCGAACTTGTGCAACACGATATCCTGACCGAACCAGGCCATACCGAGTGCCGTAAAGGAAAGTACAGCCAGCAGGATAAGGCTGATCTTGCCCGCCAGCGGCAGACCTGGCGCGCCCCGATAGTGTTTCTTTTCGGCCACAGCCGTCCCCACGATTGCCGCGGGATTGTCAGCCGGGAACGGGGGACCTCACCGCTATCTGCGTCACAGATGCATGATGTCAATTAGAATGACCGCATGACCATAGATATCGCCAACCTCCGCCGCGAGTACCGCACCCGCCGACTCGAGCACACGGCACTCGACCCCGACCCTTTCCGGCAATTCGCACAGTGGTTCGCCGAGGCCGTGGAAACGCAGGTCCTCGACCCGAATGCGATGAGCGTCGCCAGCGTCGCGGCCGATGGCCAGCCCTCGCTGCGCACCGTGCTCCTCAAGTACTACGATGCCTCGGGCTTTGTCTTCTACACCAACCTGGAAAGCCGGAAGGCGCAGGAGATCAACGCCAATCCGCGGGTGGCCCTGCTGTTCTACTGGGCTGAACTCAGCCGGCAGGTACGCATCACCGGCACGGCCAGCCATACCTCGGCTGGCGAGAACCTGCGCTACTTCCTGAGTCGTCCCCGCGACAGCCAGATCGGCGCCTGGGTATCAGCACAGAGCAGCGTGATCAGCAGCCGCAGCCTGATCGAGAACAAGTTCATGGAAATGCGGCAGAAATTCGCTGCCGGTGAAGTGCCGCTGCCCTCGTTCTGGGGCGGTTATCGCGTGCAGGCCGAAACCATCGAGTTCTGGCAGGCCGGCGAGCATCGCCTGCACGACCGCTTCCTGTACCGCCGCAGTGGCGACGGCTGGTCCATCGAGCGGCTGGCACCCTGAGCATGCGGGCGCATGCAGTTTGATGTCATCCTCATCGGCGCCGGTATCGGCGGGCTGAGTGCGGCACTCGCCTTGCAACAGCAGGGCTTGCGGGTCGCGGTCTGCGAACAGGCCAGCGAGCCCTTTGTCGGCGGTGCGGGTCTCGTGCTCGGCGCCAGCGGCGAAGGCGTCTTGCAAAAACTCGGCCTCGGCGAAGCGCTCAACGACCTGGCGGTCCGGCCGTCACGCATCGCCTTCAGGCATTTCCAGACCGGCCGGCTGCTCGCCGAGACGACCGCTGCCACCGGATGCCAGGCAGGCCGCACCGACCTGCAACGCGCGCTGATCGCGGCCATACACAGCAACACCCGTGATTGCCTGCATCCCGGGCATGCGCTGGTGGATATCGGCCAGGATGCCAACGGCATCACGGCACTGTTTGCGGGACGACAGATGCTGCGCGGCTCGCTGCTGGTCGCCTGTGATGGACTCCGCTCGCCGGTGCGTGCCCGCCTGATCGGCGACGAGCAGCCGCGTTTCACCGGCTACCAGGTGTGGCAGGGCCTCGTGCCCATGGCACACCTGTCGGCCGCGGCGGCGGGCCTCGGTGAGGCGGACACCTGGATCGCACCAGGACAACAGCTGGGTTGCCGGCGCATCAACCGGGGCGCGCAACTCACCTGGCTTGCCCTCGCACGCAGCAATCGCTGGTCCGACGAAGCCTGGCAGAAACCCTCCGGCATCGACTCGGTACTGACGGCCTTCCGCGGCTTCGATGCCGTGGCGCGCACCGTACTCATGGCCACTCCGCGGGAACAGGCCTTGACCCGCGGCGTCTTCGTACGCGATCCCCTGCCAGCCTGGACGCAGGGGCGCGTGGCACTGCTCGGCGACGCCGCGCATCCGGTGGCACCGTTCATCGACCAGGCGACTGACCTCGCGCTGGAGGACGCGATGATCCTCGCCCGCGCGATCGCCGCTGCAGGGCCGACGCCGGAGGCCCTGCAGCGTTATGCCGCGGCACGGATTCCGCGCGCGAACGCGCTGATGATCGCGGCCGAAGCCCGGGGCGCCCGCCTCACCACCCTCAACCCGGATACGTATGTGGCGAGCGCCGCGGAAGATGCGGGCTATGACCCCGTCACGGCACCGGTCTGAGGAACGTCGGTCAGCTGCGCTTGCCGAGATTATCGAGCGCGAATTCCCAGTTCAGCAGCTTGTCGATCAGCGCGCTGACGTGATCGGCGCGGCGATTCTGGTAGTCGAGGTAGTAGGCGTGCTCCCAGACGTCGATCGTCAGCAGCGGCTTCTGCCCCTTCGTGAGCGGTGAATCCGCATTGCCGGTCTTCACGACGGCCAGCTTGCCGCCGTCCTCGACCAGCCAGGCCCAGCCGCTGCCGAACTGTCCGGCAGCCGCTGCGGCAAGTTCCTTGCGGCAGGCATCGACGCTGCCAAAGGAAGCCACGATGCGCGCCTTCAAGGCTTCAGGCGGCTCGCCGCCGCCCGCGGGTTTGAGACTGCGCCAGTAGAAGGTGTGGTTCCATATCTGCGCAGCGTTGTTGTAGGTGCCGACGTGATCGGCCTTGCCGCTGGTCGCGGCAATGATCTGTTCGAGCGATTGCCCGGCGAATGCGGTGCCGGCGACAAGTTTGTTGAGATTGTCGACGTAGCCACGATGATGCTTGCCGTAGTGGAAGCTGAGTGTCTGCGCCGAGATCACCGGCTCCAGCGCATTGTCGGCATAGGGCAGCGGCGGCAGCGTGAATGCAGATGCCGGACCCTGCACCGCTTGCGCATCCGAGGTGCTGGTCGCCATCAGCAGTGCGCCCGCAGCCACGCCCAGTGCCTCGCGGCGGGTCAGGTCGACGCTCTTGTCGTTGTCAGGGGAATTGGTAGACATGGCCGTGCTCCTGCTCAGCAAATATTAGATCAAGTCCAAATGATAACCGCTCTGATTGCGTTGCACCAGAATTGGTGCCGGGTTTGGCTTATTTGGCTTATTTGGCTTACGCCTCTGTCGCATAGACCCAATAAGCCAAATAAGCCAAACCCGGCACCCGACGACGGCACCCGACGACTCAGGGCGGGAGCGCGGCGCTCAGGGCGGCCTTCAGGCGCGCGTCGTCGATCGCATGCGCGACGCCCGCGCGCCGCCGGGCCGCCCACACCGGATCCGGGAAGTGGGCGTCATCGGTAAAGCGCGGGATCACGTGCCAGTGCAGGTGCGGAACCTGGTTGCCGAGGGTGGCGAGATTGATCTTGTGCGGTGAGAGTTCGGCGCGCAGCACGCGCTCGACGGTGAGCACCACGCGCAGCAGGTGCTGCTGGCTGGCGGGATCGAGATCGGTCATCTCGCGGACATGCGCCTGCCAGATCACGCGCATGAAGGCCGGGTAGTCCGCGTCAGCGGCGCTGACCACCCGGCACTGTTCATCCCGCCACAAGGCGGGTGCCGCAGCATCGAGGCACAAGGGACAGTCATTTATCTGCATGTCTTTGCCCGTTCCGCCCAGAACCAGAAGCGCAACCCGGCGACGACGTGTGCATCGCGCACCGCCTCGTCGTTGCTGCGGGCCAGGTCGGCAGTATCACCGAACTTGCCCTGTCACGGCGAGCGGCCTAGAGTTTCGTACCTGACCGGTCTCGCTGGGTGCATCATGGCCTTGGGTCGACTGTCTCTGTATCTGCTTTTCGTGCTGACGGTACCGGCCCTTGCGGCACCGAAGCCCGACTACGAATTCCACGACTCGCACTTCCATCTCACCAACTACATCCAGCAGGGTACCGACATCCACCGGTTCCTGGAGATGATGGGCGACAAGGTGGGACGGGTAGCGCTGTTTGGCATCCCGCTGCAGCAGACCTGGTCCTACGAGAACTCCGGCGACTTTGCGCCCACCTACTACCTGCAGACGGATTCGCCGCTTTACTACTACTCTTTCACCGACGCGTGGATCGCCACCCGCTACCTGGCCCTGAAGCCGGCAGAGCGGGCACGCTTCGACCCGATGATCACCGGGTTCAACCCCGCGGACATGTACGGGGTTGACCATATCAAGCGGGTGCTGCAGACCTTCCCCGGCGTGTTCACGGGCGTCGGCGAGTTCAGCATCCACAAGGAATTCGTGTCGTCCAAGGTTGCCGGTGATACCGCCAGCCTCACCGATCCCGCCCTCGACCGGATCTTCGAGTTCTGCGCCGAATCCGGCCTGGTGGCGCTTCTGCACAATGACATCGACATGCCCTTCGCCAAACAGGATGTCGAACCGGTTTACCTGACCCAGACCAAGGACGTCCTGCGCAGGCACCCCGGCGCCACGATCATCTGGGCACACGTGGGGCTGGGACGGGTCGTGCACCCGGTACAGGCATCTGCAGGAGCGAGCGGGACCGAACGGCCGCGGGATCACCTGGAAGTCGTGAGGGCGATGCTCGAAGACCCGACGCTCAGCCACGTGTACTTCGACATCTCCTGGGAAGAGGTAGCCAAGTACGTGGTCGCCAGCCCCGAGGCAACACGGGAAGTCGCAAGGATCATCAACCAGTACCCTGACCGGGTCCTGTTCGGCACCGACGAGGTTGCCCCGACCGACCAGCAAAAGTACCTGAAGGTCTACTACATGTACGACCCGCTCTGGGCCCTGCTTACGCCGGAGGCACGGGAAAAGGTGAAGAAGGGCAACCACGAGCGCATCTTCGACGCCGCCCGGCTCAAGGTGCGTGCATGGGAAGCGGCGAACCTGCCAAGGTCGCCGTGATCAGGATGTCCGCTCCCCTCAGAACCAGAACCGCAACCCGGCCACGACATGCGCATCGCGCACCGCCTCGTCGTTGCTGCGAGCCAGATCGGCGGTATCACCGAACTTGCCCGTCCACTCGATACCGACATAGGGCGCGAACTCACGCCGGATCTCGTAGCGCAGGCGCATACCCGCCTTCACGGTGCTGAAGCCGCTGCCGATCTCGTTCTCCTCGTCGTCCTCGCCGTAGACATCGGTTTCCACCGTCGGGGTGAGGATCAGCCGGTTGGTCAGCAGCAACTCGTACTCGAGCTTGAGCGTCGCCGCTTTCTGCCCGTTCTCGCCGGCCCACACCGTGGCCTCGACCTCGATCCACTGCGGTGCCAGTCCCTGCATGCCGATGCCGACGAAATTGCGCGTGCTCTCCGGCTCGGTATCCATGCGCACGCCGGCGACCAGGTCCCAGTAGGCGGCAACCGGTCGCAGCCACAGCAACTCAAGCCGGTTCTCCATGGTGCTGCCATCTTCACGCTCACCCTCGGCGCGCAGCAGGGCCCGGTTCCGGTCGGTACCGATCCACGCATGGGCATCCCACGCCAGCACATCGTCGCGCTGGTCCTGCCACTCGAACTCGTCGAACAGCAGCATCCAGTGCACCGGATCTTCCGGCATGTCCTTGCTCATGCTGACGCTGAGTTCCGGAAAGGCGGCATCACGCTCGTCTTCGGCGCGCACCGGCGTCACGCCCAGCAGCAGGGCCAACAGCGTCAGCAGAGGTAGCCGGCGGGCGGCTGCATGCAATGGCTCAACCATGCTGATGCCCTCCGTGATCGCTGGCATCTGCGCCGTCGCGGTCGACGATGACGACACGGAAGATCCCGGCCATGTGCAGCGCCAGGTGGCAGTGGAAGGCCCACCGTCCGAAGGCATCGGCGGTGACCCGAAAAACCAGCTTCTGGCCCGCCCTGATATTGATGGTGTGCTTGCGTACCTTGAACCTGCCGGCCTCGTCCTCGAGGTCGCTCCACATGCCATGCAGGTGGATCGGATGATCCATCATGGTGTCGTTGACGAGCACGAAGCGGACCCGCTCGCCGTACGTGAGCCGGATCGGCCCGGCCTCCCCCATCGTCTGGCCATTGAAGGACCACCGGTAACGCTCCATGTTGCCGGTCACATGCAGTTCGATGGTGCGTCCGGGTTCCCGGCCATCCGGATCCCCGAAGGTACTTTCAAGATCGGCATAGGTCAGCACACGCCGACCGTTGTCACGCAGGCCGACACCGGGATCGTCGAGGCGCGTCGAGGGCTGATCGACGCGCATGTCCACAGCCGGCCCGAATTCCGTCGGCGCATGCCTGATGCCGGCAGTTGCGGCACCACCCTGCATGGCCGACATGTCGTGGCCCGCATGCGCCGAGTGGTCCATCTTCGAATGATCGACCTCGCTGCCAGCAGCGGCCGGCATGGCATGACCCATGTCGGCCATGGTGAGCGGCACGCGCCGGTCAGGCACCGGCACCACGGCACGCATGCCGGCGCGCGGTGCGAGCGTGCCGGCAGCAAAGCCGCTGCGGTCCATGGACTGGGCGAACAGCGTGTAGGCCTGGTCCTGGCCGGGTGTCACGATCACGTCGCAGGTTTCGCCGGCACTGAGGCGAAACTCGTCGACAGTCACGGGCTTGACCGGCTGGCCATCGCTGGCGACGACGGTCATCTGCAGGCCGGGAATCCGCACGTCGAAGATGGTCATCGCACCGGCATTGACGAAACGCAGGCGGATGCGCTCGCCGGGACTGAAGATGCCGGTCCAGTTGGCCGCCGGCGGCTTGCCGTTCATCAGGTAGGTATAGGTGTAGCCACTCACATCGGCGAGATCCATGGGGTTCATGCGCATGTCGCCCCACATGCGCCGCTCGGCGACGGTGGCAAAAAAACCGTCGCGGCGCACATCGCGCACGAAGTCGCCGACGGTGCGCTTGCCGAAGTTGTAGTAGTCGGACTGCTTCTTGAGCTTCGCCGCGACACGGGCCGGGTTCTCGTCGGTCCAGTCCGACAGCACGACCACGTAATCGCGATCGCTGGCAACCGGATCCGGCGTGCGCGGTTCGATCACGATCGCGCCGTAGACACCGGTCTGTTCCTGCAGGCCGGAGTGGCTGTGATACCAGTAGGTACCGGCCTGGCGCACCGGGAAACGGTAGACATGGGTTTCACCCGGCTCGATGCCGTTGAAACTGAGTCCCGGCACGCCGTCCATCGCCGCCGGCAGCAGCACGCCATGCCAGTGGATGGAACTGGCTTCAGCCAGCCTGTTGCTGACGCGCAGGGTGACGGTATCGCCTTCGCGCCAGTACAGCGTCGGTGCCGGCAGCGAATCGTTGACCACGGTCGCGAGGCGCTGGCGACCGGTCAGGTTGACCGGCAGCGCGCCGATGCGCAGGTCGAAATCGGTACCGCGCAGGATCTCCGGCGATGCCTGCGCATTCAGCGCCCAGGCCGGATTCCGCCACAGGCCGAGCCCGGCGGTGACGCCGCCGAGCGCGAGCCCGCGGACAAAGCGCCGCCGGGCCGGATCGGCAATGGGGTTGCGAACGGGGGCAACCGGTCCCTTGGTATCGCGCATGAACAGTCTCCTCGAGTTGAACCGGGCAGGATCAGCCGTCGAGGGGATGTCAGATCAGGAAGCTGCCGTAGAGCAGGTTGAGGGGCGGGTCGCCGCTGTGTCGCCCGGTGCGGCGTGCGATTGCATCGGCACCGGATTCCGCACGCTGCAAGGTCTGTGGCATTGCCGGCAGGGGGAGCAGCTGGAATACCCCGTCCGATGGCGAAGCGACGCGCAGCCTGTCGCGCTGGTTGCGGTCGGCATCGGCTGCCGACTGGTCGGCGGCGGCCAGGCAGTCCGACGGCCGCTCTGAATCGTCACAGTGCTCACAGTCGCCCGCCGACTCCATCGGCATGGCCATCGCACAGGGAGCCATGGCGAACTGCAGTCCGAGCGCCAGGGCCGGGAGCAGCACCTGCATTTTCAGGCCGACAAACATGCGGCGGACTATACACCGGCATATTCATCTCATACAGCGCGCCCAGTACTATGTGTACTGCACGACATCCGCAAGGGCCACCATGTTTACCCGCCTGCTACTGCTGTTTGCCGCCATCGCCTGCGCCACGCTTTGCCAGGCCGCACCCGACCCCCTGCCCGCGTGGCGCGATGGCCCGGGCAAGCAGCGCATCCTCGATTTCGTCCGCGACGTCAGCACGCCCGGCAGCCCGGACTACGTCACCCCGGCGGCACGCATCGCCGTGTTCGACGACGATGGCACGCTGTGGCCGGAAAAACCGGGTCCGCAGGGGCTCTTTGCCCTCGACCGCCTGCGCACGCTGGCACCCCGGCATCCGGAATGGCGCCAGCAGATGCCGTTCAGGGCAGCACTGGAACTGCAGGGCAAATACCTGCAGGAAGCCGATGACGCCTCGGTATTCCAGCTGCTTGCGGTCGCGCATGCCGGACGCACACAGGCCGCATTCCGCAACGACGCGCGTGAATGGCTGGATACCGCCCGGCATCCGCGTTTCCAGCAGGGCTGGACGCAGCTGGCCTACGCGCCGATGCGCGAATTGCTCAACCATCTGCGCGCCAACGGCTTCCACAATTTCATCGTTTCCGCCGGCAGCGTGGAGATTGCGCGCATACTCGCCGCCGGGACTTACGGCATTCCCGGCGATGATGTGATCGGCAGCAGCGTCGTGACCACGCTGCGCGAGGAAGACGGCAAGCTGGTCATGCGCCGGCTGGCCACGGTGCACGCCCTGAACGAGGGTGCGGTGAAGGCGCTCGCCATCGACCAGCGTATCGGTCAGCGGCCGATCCTGGCGGTGGGCAATGTCAGTTCGGGGAGTGACATCGACATGCTACGTTACAGCCAGCTGGCAGAAACGCAGTCACCCGACCCACAGGGAGGCCGCCAGCCCGGGCTGCAGATACTCATCAACCACGACGACTTCGAACGCGAGTACGCTTACGGCGAGAAGGACCGCGCCTCCCTCAATGCGGCTGATGCCAATGGCTGGATGATCGTGAGCATGCGCTATGACTGGCGACGGATATTTTCCTTCGAGGCCGAACCACAGTGACCGGCCCGTTCATGACGGAAGCCGGCTCGCATCAGCCGCCCGGTGCGAGCTGGAGCCCGGCCAGCACCAACTTCTGCGTCTACAGCCGGCAGGCAAGCAGCGTTGAGCTGCTGCTGTATGCCGATGCGGATGCCAGCACACCGCTGCAGGTAATCCGGCTCGACCCGCGGACCAACCGCAGTTTCTTTTTCTGGCATGTCGCCGTGCGCGAACTGCCCGTGGGCATGCTCTACAACTGGCGGGTCACGTTGCCGGAAGGCGTGCCCGGCAGCGTACTGGCCGGGGCAACGGGCCCGCTGCAACTAGAAGTGCTCGACCCGCTGTGCCGCGCGGTCAGCGACCGCCACTGGGACCGACGGGCAACGGCTGGCGCGCCAGGCTCCGCGCCGGGACTGCGCGGTATCGTCACCCGCCCCCCGGATCGCAGCACGGCGCATCCGCCGCCGCGCAGTCTCGACAACGCCATCATCTACGAGCTGCACGTCGGCGGGTTCACGCGACACCCGTCGTCCGGCGTGTCACAACCGGGCACCTGGGCCGGGCTGATCGAAAAGATTCCCTACCTGCGCGATCTCGGCATCACGCACGTGCAGCTGCTGCCGGTTGCCGCCTTCGACGAACAGGATGTGCCGGATCCGGTCGCCGCCAGGGGCCTGCGCAACTACTGGGGCTACGCGCCACATTCCCTGTGCAGCCCGCACCCCGGCTACAGCCGGAACCGCGACCAGGCGAGCCAGACGGAGGAGTTCCGCGCCCTGGTGCAGGCACTGCATGCGGCGGACATCGGCGTGATACTGGACGTGGTGCTCAACCACACTGCAGAGGGCAGCGAGCACGGTCCGGTGATCAACTGCAAGGGCCTGATGCCCGACATCTTCTATCACCACGACCAGGGCGTGCTGCGCGACTACACCGGCTGCGGCAATACCATCAACTGCAATCATCCGCTGGTCATGCAGATGCTGTTGCGCACGCTCGAGGTCTGGGTCGGGGACTACGGCGTCGACGGGTTCCGGTTTGACCTGGCCAGTGTCTTCGTGCGCGGTGAGGACGGCGAACCGCTGGCCCACCCGCCCTTCCCGGCCGCCATCGAGTTCTCGCCGGGGCTCGCCGGGGTGGCGCTGATCGCGGAAGCCTGGGATGCGGCCGGCCTCTATCACGTCGGCAATTTTCCCGGTGTGGCCTGGAGCGAGTGGAATGGCCCCTACCGCGACGTCCTGCGGCGATTCCTGCGCGGCGATCCCGGCCTCGCCGGCGAGGTCGCCACCCGGCTCGCCGGCAGCAGCGACCTGTACCAGGCCAGCGATCGCACCCCGGCCAGCAGCATCAACTACATCACCTGCCATGACGGCTTCACGCTCAACGACCTGGTCAGCTATCGCGACAAGCACAACGAAGCCAATGGCGAGGACAACCGCGACGGCTGGGCGCACAACGACAGCTGGAACTTCGGCACCGAAGGCGACACGCTCGACGAAGGCGTGGTACGCCAGCGCCGGCAGGACGTGCGCAATGCCTTCGCCCTGTTGCTGCTCTCCCAGGGCGTGCCGATGCTGCTGGCCGGCGACGAGGTGCTGCGCACCCAGCGCGGCAACAACAACGCCTGGTGCCAGGACAACGAGATCTCGTGGTTCGACTGGCGACTCACCGAAAGCAACGGCGACATGCTGCGCTTCGTGCGCGAGATGATCGCCCTGCGCCGGCGTCACCCCAGCCTGTCACGCCGGGAGTTCCTGACCGGCAACATCGATCCGGCACGCGGCATCGCCGACATCTGCTGGTACGACGCGGAACTCGGCCCGGCACAATGGGACGATCCGGAAACGCGCTTCCTCGCCTTCCGGCTGGCAGGCCTCACGGCCGACGAAGCCGACCTGCATGTATTGATCAACATGTCAGCCGAGGTGGTACGGGCCGACCTGCCGCCGGTGGCGGACGGCTACTGGCATGTCGCCGTGGATACCGAGATGGAATCACCGGATGACATCATCACGCCGGAAACACAGATTCCGTGGACGCAGCCGCAATACCTGTGCCCGGCACGCAGCGTGGTGGTATTCGAGTTTCGTCAGGGCTGACAGGCACGCGGCATGGCGGCCATCAGCGCCTGGGTCCTGTCGAACTGGGCGACCAGTTGGGCCGATGGCTCCTTGCTCTCGGGCAGATAGACACCAAACACCCCTTCACCCTTCTGGTCCATGAAGGCCACGCCGCGCACCGGGCCTTCCTGGCCGACGAGGTTCACGGCATAGATCGCCCCCAGCAGGTCCGGGCGCAGGTGACCACCGAGGCCCGCCCCGGCGGCCTCCAGGTTGAAAAACGCGCTGCGCGTTGAAGGCGCACCGGGCGGAACCCGCCCGTGGATCTCGAAGACACTGCCACCCTTGAGCACCAGCGTGAGGGCCTGGTCCCAGCCCTGCAGCGATTCCCAGACCTTGCCGAACTCCGCCGGCGAGACACCGGTGGCCTGCGCAACCGGCAGCGCACTGGCGATCACGGCTTCTGGCAGGCCAAGCTTCATCGCTGCCATGAAGGGCGGCGGCACCGGGTTGGCCGCATACAGCGGGGCAATCAGCGCCTTCTGCGCCGCTGTCGCGCACAGCGCCGCAGCTTCACCGGCCGAGGCCAGCGACGGCAGGCAGAGGACGAGGGCTGCGGCACTGATCCGTACGGCACGGCTGCTTCTGTTGTACATGACGATCTTCCAGTGTCTGCGAAGTACTGACCCGCATCGGGCCGGGACTGCCGGCGGGCCACACCGGAACTCAGCGCGGTGGCCGGGGCACGAACGCACTCGTGCGTCGCATGTAATCCTGATACTCGGGACGGCGCAAGGCAATATCTTTTTCGGTCAGCGCAACGCCCGAGACCTTGAGCAGGAAGAGGCTCAGCAACAGCGGGCCGACCAGCGACCACCACGCGCCGCCTGCCAGCGCGATCAGGCCGATACCCCACCACAGCACGAACTCGCCGAAGTAGTTCGGATGGCGACTGAAGCGCCACAGGCCGGTGTTCATGACGCCCCGCTCTGCGCCACCGCCCTGCTGGAAACGCAGGAGCTGGTAATCGGCCACCGACTCGAACACCAGGCCAAAGGCCCACATGAGGGTACCGAAGCGCTCCAGGCTGCCGATCGGCGCCGTGCTGAGCACCCCGCCGAGCAGCGGCATCGCCACCAGCCAGGCCAACAGCGCCTGCAGGCCAAACACCAGGTAGATGCTCCTGAAGGCAAAGCCGGGCTCATTGCGCGCACGGATCTCGCGATAGCGCCGGTCTTCCGGCTGGCCACGACCGCGCCAGAGCAGGTGCAGGGCGAGCCGCGTGGCCCAGACTGCCGCCAGCATGACCACCAGCACGCCGCGGGTATCGGCAGCCGGCGCGTTCCAGAGCCAGGTGATACCGGCGCCGGCGATGGCGATACCCCAGAACACGTCGACGATCGCCACATTGCGCGTCCACAGGCTGATCAGCCAGGCGACCAGCATGAGCGCGATCGTGGTGCTGAGTCCGGACAGGGCAAGCGGCAATACGCTGTTCATGACACGCTCAGGACTTCACGAAGCGGTAGTGGGCAACGAACCACTCGGTGCCGCCCGCATAGCCGAACAACTCGGCCACTGCCATGAAGAACATGCGCCAGCGGTTGAACCAGAGCGCGGCTTCAGCGGGTCCATAGGCTTCCTCGAGCACCTTCATCACGGCATCCCGGTTCCGGTCCTGACGGGCCAGCCAGTCGTTGGACGTCCGCTCGTAGTGCGTACCCGGCACGCGCCACTGGTCCTCGATCTTCAGATGCTCCTGGAAATACAGCAGCGTGTGCTCGGCCGGCATCAGCCCGCCGCTGAAGAAAT
>JAHDYM010000138.1 GCA_023383705.1 Gammaproteobacteria bacterium
AAACTGCTGGCCAGCATCAACTGGAAGGTCGCCGACGTCGACCTGTTTGAAATCAACGAGGCCTTTGCCTGCGTGACACTCGCGGCCATGCGCGACCTGGACATACCGCACGCGCGCGTCAACGTGCACGGCGGCGCCTGTGCGCTTGGCCATCCGATCGGTGCAACCGGTGCGCGCATCATCGTCACGCTGATCAACGCGCTGAGAACACGCGGCGGGAAGCGCGGCATCGCCACTGCCTGCATCGGTGGCGGCGAGGCCGTGGCAACGGCGATAGAGCTCCTGTAGCGCTCCGGGCTGCGTTTGCAGCGCGGAACTACATCCCTGAGTAGTTCGGGCCGCCGCCGCCCTCCGGCGTCACCCAGCGGATGTTCTGCGCCGGATCCTTGATGTCGCAGGTCTTGCAGTGGACGCAGTTCTGCGCGTTGATCTGCAGGCGCTGCTGGCCGTCGGGCCCGGTCACGATTTCATAGACACCGGCCGGACAGTAGCGCTGCGCCGGTTCGGCATACAGCGGCAGGTTGCGCTGGACCGGGACCGTGGAATCGGCAAGCTGCAGATGGCAGGGCTGGTCTTCCTCGTGGTTGGTGCTGGAGAGGAACACCGATGACAGGCGGTCGAAGCTGATTTTGCCGTCCGGCTTCGGATAGCTGATCTGCGGCGCGCTGGCGGCAGGTTTCAGCCCGGCATGGTCAGGCCGGGGGCTGTGCAGGGTAAAGGGCAGCCGCCCGCCGAACACGTTCTGGTCCAGCCAGATGAATGCGCTGCCGGGGAACAGGCCGAATTTTTTCTGCGCCGGGCCAAAATTGCGTGCGGCATGCAACTCGCGCCATACCCAGGAATTGCGCACCGCCGTCTCGAAGGAGGCGAGTTCGGCCGGCGCTGCATCACCCTCGCCCAGCGCGGCAAACACCGACTCGGCAGCCAGCATGCCGGTCTTCATCGCGGTATGCGTGCCCTTGATCTTGGCACCGTTCAGGAAGCCCGCCTCGCAGCCGCTCAGCAGGCCGCCGGGGAACACCAGCTTCGGCAGCGACTGCAGCCCGCCCTTGTTGACCGCCCGCGCACCGTAGCTGACCCGCTGTCCGCCATCGAGGCAGTCGCGGATCCGCGGGTGCTGTTTCCAGCGCTGGAATTCCTCGAAGGGGTTCAGATGCGGGTTGCTGTAGTTGAGCGCGATGATGAAGCCCAGATAAACCTGGTTGTCGGCCGCGTGGTAGAGGAAGCCGCCGCCCTCGGTGCTGCTGTCGAGTGGCCAGCCGAAGGTGTGCACCACCAGCCCCTCGCGGTGGCGGGCCGGATCGATGCTCCAGATCTCCTTGATGCCGATGCCGTAGTGCTGCGGATCGCAGTTCGCCCGCAGCTGCCAGGTCTCCATGAGTTCCTTGCCGAGATGGCCGCGGCAGCCCTCGGCGAAGATCGTGTACTTGCCGCGCAGTTCATAGCCGGGCTGGAACGAGGCCTTTTCCCGGCCGTCGGCACCACGACCCAGGTCGCCGGTCAGCACGCCGACGACACGTCCGTTTTCCTGGAGGATCCCGGCACCGGCAAAGCCCGGGAACAGGTTGGCGCCCAGTTCCTCCGCCTGCTGGCCCAGCCACTGGCAGAGCCGGCCCAGGCTGATGATGTAGTTCCCCTGGTTGTGCATCGGGCGTGGAACCAGCAGATCCGGCACCTTCAGGTCGGCGACAGGGTTGCGCAGCCAGTGGACCTCGTCGGCGGTGACGGCAGTCCGGACCGGGGCGCCGCGCTCCCGCCAGTCGGGGAACAGCTCGTCCAGGGCGGTCGTCTCCAGCACGGCGCCGGAGAGGATATGGGCGCCGATCTCGGCGCCCTTCTCGATCACCGCCACGGACACTTCGGTGCCGGCATCCCGGGCCAGCTGGAGCAGGCGACAGGCGGCCGCCAGACCGCTGGGGCCAGCCCCGACGATCACCACATCAAAGTCCATGCTTTCCCGGTCAGTCATGCGAACCGGAGTCTAGCCCATGAGTCCCTGCATGCGCGATCCGGGTTTGCCGGGGACTGCCCCGGCTTCTACACTCGCGCCTGACCGCATGAAGCTCCTCGACCGATATCACGCACTGGGTACAGAACTCGGGCTCAGCAATGACCCGGCGCAGGTGCGCGCGCTCGGTGTCCTGGAGCGCGTGGGCCTCGAGCTGGCCGCCCGGCCGCGCCCCCGTCGCCTGCCCGGGCTGCTCAGCCGCCTGCTGCCGCAGGCTGGCGCGCCGGCCCCGGTGCGGGGAGCCTACCTGTGGGGCGGCGTGGGACGCGGCAAGACCTTCATGATGGACCTGCTGTTCGAGTCACTGCCCTTCGACGACAAGGTCCGCTATCACTTCCATCGGCTGATGAACCGCGTGCACGGCCGGCTGAAGACCCTGCGCGACGAGCAGGATCCGCTGGCCACGGTGGCCGGCGAACTGGCCGGCGAGGCACGCATCATCTGTTTCGACGAGTTCTACGTCGCCGATATCGCCGACGCGATGCTGCTGGCCCGGCTGCTCGAGGCGCTGTTCGAACGCGGCGTCACCCTCGTTGCAACCTCGAACAGTGCCCCGCAGGACCTCTACCGCGGCGGACTGCAGCGCCAGCGGTTCCTGCCGGCCATTGAGCTGATCCGGCAGCACACCGAGGTCGTCCACGTCGACGGACTGGCCGACTACCGGCTGCGCGTGCTGGAAGCGGCCGAGCTCTGGCACGCGCCGCTCGACCAGGACGCCGAGCTGAACCTGGAGCGCTACTTCCGGAACATGGCATCGGGTCGGGGCACCGAGGGCGAAAGCCTGGATGTGCTCGGGCGACGCATCGACACGCGTCGGTGTGCCGAGGGCATCGCCTGGTTCGATTTCGATGCACTGTGCGCCGGACCGCGCAGCCAGGACGACTACATCGAGATCGCCCGCTGCTTCCAGACCGTGCTGGTCTCCGGCATACCCCGGCTGGACGAGAACCGGGAGAACGAGGCACGGCGCTTCATCGCGCTGGTCGACGAGTTCTACGACCGGCGCGTCAAGCTGATCACCTCGGCTGCCGAATCCATCGGGCGCATCTATGCCGGCACGCGGCTCGGCCATGAATTCGAGCGCACCCGCAGCCGGCTGCTGGAGATGCAGTCGATGGAATACCTGGCCGCCGAACACCTGGCCTGATGATCCAGGCCTGGCGGCCTGGTCACCCGCCTCCGGTCACTCAGACCTGGCTGGTCTTGCCACCCATGCGGTCGTACTTCAGGAAGAACTGGCGCCCCAGCGCAACCAGCTGGTTTTCACTGGGGTGATCGACGACCTGGTAGGCAGCGATGTGCTTTGCAATGTGTGGCCGGTGCTTCTTTGCGTAGTGCTCGAAGTCAGCCATGGCGGTATGTGAACCCACCGCCAGCACCTCCGGGATGCCGTCGAGCGAGTCGCAGACCTCACCGAAGAACTCGTGCTCGTTGCGAACCTTGCTGCCGTGCTGCCGGGTCTGGAGGGAGTGCGCCTTGAGCTTCTTGCTGGACAGCACCTTCTCGTCATCGAAATGCAGGAGCTCGGCATGCTGGTGATCCAGCCAGACTATGGCGTGCGAACGAATCATCGAATAACCCTCCATCTGCCGCTGCCAAAACCGGTTTTCCGGAGTGACAATACCGGCAGAACCGCCACCATTGAATAAGGGATAGCCGCCGGATCCGGTTACCGGCAGGCAGCGCCAAGCGTTTAGAATCACGGTTTCTTCAGCCAGACCCCCGGAGCATTTGCATGACAGGCAAGCTGGTCCTCTGCCGACATGGACAGAGCACATGGAACCTCGAAAACCGCTTTACCGGCTGGACCGACGTGGACCTGACCGGGCAGGGTCGCAGCGAGGCGCAGGCCGCCGGACGGGAGCTGGCCCGGCTCGGCTTCCGCTTTGACATCGCCTACACCTCGGTACTCAAGCGCGCGATCCGCACGCTCTGGCTGATGCTCGACGAAATGGACCTGATGTGGATCCC
>JAHDYM010000139.1 GCA_023383705.1 Gammaproteobacteria bacterium
GCATACCCGAGGACGATCTGCTGCGCACCTTCAACTGCGGCATCGGCATGACGCTCGCGGTCGCGCGCAAGGACGCCGAACAGGTCGAGCAGATCCTGAAGGCCGCCGGCGAAACCGTATACCGGATCGGCGAGATCACGGCAGGCACCGGGCGGGTGGATATACGCCCGTGACGGCTGCGAAAAACCTGCGCACGGCCGTGCTGGTGTCGGGCAGCGGCACCAACCTGCAGGCCATCATCGACTGCGCCAGCCAGGGCAAGCTCGGCATCACGATCAATGGCGTGGTCAGCGACCGGCCCGGCGTACTGGCACTCGAGCGCGCGCAACGCGCCGGCATCCCGGCGCAGACCGTCGACCATGCGCAGGCCGGCAGCAACGCCGCCTTCCAGCAGCAACTGGGCGCCGTGCTCGCCGAACTCGATCCCGAACTCATCGTGCTGGCGGGATTCATGCGCATCCTCAGCCCCGAACTCGTCAGCAACTGGGCCGGACGCATGCTCAACGTGCATCCCTCCCTGCTGCCCAAGTATCCCGGCCTGCACACCTACCGGCGCGCGCTCGAAGCCGGCGATACGGTCCATGGCTCAACCGTGCACTTCGTGATTCCGGAACTCGATGCCGGCCCCGGCATCCTGCAATACCGCGTGCAGATCAGGCCCGGCGACGACGAGGCATCGCTGCGCGCCCGCGTCCAGCACGGCGAGTACCTGATCTACCCGCGCGCCATCGCCTGGTTTGCCGCTGGCCGGCTGGCGCTCAGGGACGGCAGCACCTGGCTGGATGGCGAGCGGCTGGGTGGGCCGGTGGTGGTTGAGGAAAACGCGGAGGCTTAAGGTCGGCCGGCAGCTCCCCCTCTGCACACGTTCAGCCTCCGATGATCTCGTTGAGCCCATCAACAATATGAGCCAACTCCTCCGGCTCTACCGAACCCACTTTCCTGCCAATGCGCTCCGTGGAGAGGGTTCGGATCTGGCTGATCTTTACCCATGAACGCTTGGGCAACCTTGTGCTCTCAATTTCATGCGTCAGAGGGAACCGTGCGCGCTGTTCCTGGCTGGTAAGTGCCATTGCGATTACCGTGCCCGAACGCTCATTGAATACGTCATGACTAAGAATCAATACCGGACGCTCACCTGCCTGTTCCCGACCCGTGGTCGGATTCAAATCAGCCCACCGGATCTCGCCCCTCAGTATTTTGGCCACGAGTCCAACTCCTCAGACAAACCCTCGTCAGCCAGCGAGCGCTCATAAGACGGGTCAAGCTTGGCGCACTCTTCCGCCAGGCGACTGCGCTCAAGGCGTTCAAGCTTCTCTTGCACTGCCTGCTGAATGGCTCTGCTGCGATTACTGAAAACCTTGAGTTTCACCAGCGCATCCACCCTGGCGAGAACTCCTTCTTCTATGGTGATGGCTACCTTTGTCTGACTCATGACAACACCTCGCGGTATGATTTTTTATCATACCGCTACCTCATCAGGGGCCGCAAGGGGAGCGTTGAGAGGGCCCGAAGCCAAATCGTCGCCGGGTTTCCCCGGAACCGTTACCCGGCCAGGCTTCGCCAAGTGCTTGAATTGACGGTGACTGCCCCGCGTCGCAATCAGAAACCATCCGTCGTCGTGCAGCAGGCGCAGCAGTTCACTGACTTTCATCCGCCAACGCTAGAGTTGGCAGCTCCTTTCGAAAAGCGTTTCAATCTGGCGTGAATCGCGAGATTTACCGCGCGGGAAAGCAAGAACGGACTGAAGACCCACCGCAACTTGCAGGGGCCAGGCACTCAGACGTTCAGCATTCCTTCGACGCACGTCACGGCATGTCCGCCGAGCCAGATGCTCTCGCCTTCGTAGCGAACGTGGACCCTTCCGTCTCGCATCACGCATGTGCCTTGGGATGCGACGTAGTCGCCCCGCCCTGCCGGCCAATTCGGGTCGTTGCGTAGCACAGAGGCGACGCATCCGTTGCCGCTGCCACACACGGGGTCCTCATTCACACCGTGTGCCGGTGCAAAGGACCGGACTTCCACATCGGCGGAACCGCCGCGCGGGTGCGACCCGAAGACCGTGACGCCGGTCAGGCCGGGCGGTTGCAGGGCTGCAATCTTGGTCATGTCTGGCCGCAACGCCACGACGCTAGCGGCATCCGCGAGTTGCAGCGTGAACCACACCGCACCCACGTCCACGATCACCGCCATGCCGATGTCGGCACTGGCGACACCCAGCGCCTCGGCCGCCGCTCCGATTTGCTGTGGAGTGGGCTGTCGATGGGTAGCGGACGGGAGTTCAAGAAAGATGCGCCCGTCGTCTTCCACCCGCAGCGATACCAGGCCCTTGCCACACTCCTGCAGAAGCTTCGCCGGCACGCGCGTCGAGCGGCCGCGTCGGCGCAGAAATGCATGAGCCGAGCCGATGGTCGGGTGCCCGGCGAACGGCAGTTCACCGCGAGGCGTGAATATCCGGAGCCTGTAGTCGCCGGCAGCGTGCGGGGAGCAGACGAACGTCGTCTCCGACAGGTTCGTCCAGCGCGCTATCGCCTGCATCTGCTCCGACGAAAGCTCATCCGCGTCCAGCACGACAGCCACTGGGTTACCCGCGAATAGCTTCGCTGTGAAGACATCCACCTGTTCGAAGGGGCATCGACGGATCATGACTTAACTAGCGTTTCTTGCATTCAGGATTGGGACACACGATGAACAGCGTGTTGAGGCTTCGCCGCCATCCGAGTTCGCAATGTGGAGCGTGTGAAGGGAGATTGACCGCCGCTCTTGTGAAATCGTCACAGCTCGTTCGCAGTGAGGGCAAGTCCTGTTGGACTCCGACATATCTCTCCCTTGTGGCGCCAACTAAATCTAGAAGACCAAATGAGCGCCCGCGAACCGGCTCGCATACGTCCCACTAGACAGGAACTCGCGATTGGGGTGAGTTTCTGTTCCCATCAACCGCCTCCGGAACACAGCCAGCACCGGTTCCTCACCACCCCTAAGCCCGCGGCAATGTAACCCCACGCTGCCCCTGATACTTCCCGCCACGATCCCTGTACGAAGTCGCACAGGCTTCATCCGATTCGAAGAACAGCATCTGCGCGACGCCTTCGTTGGCGTAGATGCGCGCAGGCAGCGGCGTGGTGTTGGAAAACTCGAGCGTCACGTGCCCTTCCCACTCGGGCTCGAGGGGCGTGACGTTGACGATGATGCCGCAGCGGGCATAGGTGGATTTGCCGAGGCACACGGTGAGGACGGTGCGCGGGATGCGGAAGTACTCGACCGTGGATGCCAGCGCGAAGGAGTTGGGCGGGATGATGCAGACATCGCCTTCCATATCGACGAAGCTGTTCTTGTCGAAGGCCTTGGGATCGACGATCGTGGAGTTGATGTTGGTGAAGACCTTGAACTGCCGCGCGCAGCGCACGTCGTAGCCATAGCTGGAGGTGCCGAAGGAAATCACGCGCCGGCCTTCCACCTCGCGCACCTGCCCCGGCTCGAAGGGCTCGATCATGCCCTGCTCCTCCGCCATGCGGCGGATCCAGGAATCCGGCCGGATGCTCATTTGCGGCCCTCGACCACGATGGTGCCGAACTTGCCGCGCTGGTCCTTCGGCCGCTGCGCGAGCGCCTGCGCCGCCGCACGCGCGATCTCGCGATAGCGGTTGGCAATCGGGCCATCCGGATCGGCGACCACGGTGGGCCGTCCGCCGTCGGTCTCGGCACGGATGCGGCTGTCGAGCGGCAGCTTGCCGAGCAGGGTGACGCCGCTCTCCTGCGCCAGCTTCGCACCGCCGCCGGAACCGAAGATCTCGGTCTCCTTGTCGCAGCAGGGGCAAATGAAGGTGCTCATGTTCTCGATGACGCCGAGCACCGGCACCCCAACCGCCTCGAACATCTTCAGGCCCTTGCGGGCATCGGCCAGCGCCACGTCCTGCG
>JAHDYM010000140.1 GCA_023383705.1 Gammaproteobacteria bacterium
CTGCCGGTCATCACCCTCGACCCGCGGCTGGAACAGATCTTGCAAGAAGCACTCAAGGGAGGCGCAGATACGGCAGGAATCGAGCCGACATTGGCGGAAAAGCTGCAATCCAGGCTGTCGGATACCGCTCAGCGCCAGGAAATTGTCGGCCAACCGGCTGTCTTGCTCGTATCACCGGCACTGCGCCCCTGGCTGTCGCGCTTCCTGCGGTTTGCAGTGCCCACGCTGCGGGTGCTGGCCTACAACGAGGTGCCCGACAGCAAGCGCGTGAAGTTGATTGCGGCGGTTGGAACCTGATTCACGGAGAGATGTGGTCATGAAGATCAGACGATTCACCGGGGTGGACATGCGGGATGCCCTGCGCCAGGTCCGCAATGCCCTGGGCACGGAAGCGGTCATTCTCGAGACCGCCCACAACGCAACCGGGGTGGAAATCTCGGCGGCGGTGGATGGAGATGCCACTCCGGTGGAAGCCATCAGCCCCGACTGGACCGACAGCCGCACCACCCTGAGCGAGACGGATGAGGGACCCTGCGTGGTCATCGGCGGCACACCGCGCGGCCGCACCCTCGCGACCGTCAGCGAGATGGACCAGATGCGCGAGGAAATGCGCTCGATCCGCTCGCTGCTCGAAGCCCAGCTTGGACGCCTGATCTGGGACGACCAGTCACGCCAGACACCGCAAATCGCCGGCCTGCTGCGCAACTTCACCCAGCTGGGACTCGATGCGGACATCGCCCGGCGACTGGCCGAGCGCTCGGCCGTCACGCACCCGGCCGGTGGCTGGACCGCCGTGCTGCGCACCATGGTCGAAGAACTGCCGGTGGCAGACACCGATCCGGTCAGCGACGGCGGTACCTATGCCGTCATCGGCCCGACCGGCGTCGGCAAGACCACCACGATCGCCAAGCTCGCCGCGCGGGCAGCGCTCGAATACGGGCCGGACAGCATCGGTCTGGTCACCACGGACACCTTCCGCGTTGCAGCGCGCGAACAGCTCGATACCTACGGCCAGATCATCGGCATACCGGTCAGCCACGCCAGCGACGCACAGAGCCTCGGCGAGGCCCTGGCTGCGCTCCGCAACCGGCGACTGGTGCTGATCGATACCGCCGGCCTGAGCCAGCGCGACCCGCGCCTGCCCGAGCAGCTGGCCCGGCTGGGCTCGGCCAGTTCCGGCATCACCACCCTGCTGGCGCTGTCGGCCAATGGCCACGCCGGCGCAATGCAGGAAATTGTGGACGTGTTCCGGACGGCCCGACCGGCGGCATGCATCCTGACCAAGACCGACGAAGCCATGTCGCTGGGGGGCGCGCTGTCAGTGCTGATTCGCAGCCAGCTGGCCCTGGCCTATGTCGCCAATGGCCAGCGCGTACCTGAAGACCTGCACCTGATGCGCAACCGGCAGTCGTGGCTGGCGAAGATGGCCGTGGAACTCATGCGCCGCGAGAACCGGGTGATCAATACCGATGAGATGGCTGGCCGATTCACGGAGGTTGCGACCCATGCTTACGCCTGAACACATGGGCATCGCGGGCCAGGCCGCAGGCCTCCGCCGCATGCGCAACACCAGACCGGTCAAGGTACTCACCGTCACCGGCGGCAAGGGTGGCATCGGCAAGACCAACATCTCGGCGAACCTGGCAGTCGCCATGTCGATGCTCGGCCGCCGGGTCATGCTACTCGATGCGGATCTGGGCCTCGCCAACATCGATGTACTGCTGGGACTGCAGCCGAGCCACTCGCTGGCGGATGTGGTCAGCGGTGCGCGCCGCCTCGAGGAAGTCATCGTCACCGGCCCGGCCGGCATCCGCGTGATCCCCGGCGCGTCCGGCCTGTCCGACATGGCCAAACTCACGCCGGCACAGCATGCCGGCATCGTCCATGCCTTCAGCGAACTCACCGAGGACCTGGATGCGCTGATCGTCGACACGGCGGCCGGCCTCTCCGAGGGCGTGCTGCGCTTCTGCGAAGCCGGCAACGAAGTGCTGGTAGTGGTTTGCGACGAACCGACTTCGATAACCGACGCCTATGCGCTGATCAAGGTGCTGAGCACCGAGCGCGGCGTGTCGCGCTTCCGGATCATCACCAACATGACGCACCAGGGTGGCGATGGCCGTCACCTGTTCGAAAAGCTGCTGCGGGTCACGGAGCGCTTCCTGCAGGTCACGCTCGACCACGCCGGCAGCATTCCCTACGACGACCGCGTCTGGCGCGCCGTGCAACTGCAGACGCCTTTTGTGACGTCGTTCCCCACCAGCCTGGCGGCATCCGCCCTCAAGAAACTGGCCCTGCGTGCCGATAGCTGGGAGGAGCCCCGCGCGGCACGCGGCAATATCGAGTTTTTTGTGGAGCGCCTGATCCGGGCACAGCAAGCCCGGGAGATCGCGCAGGCATGACCCCCGCAAACCGCTATGCAACGGCCGCCGGGCACTCGCCCGACGCGCTCGTGCAGGAGCACGCCCCGCTGGTGAAACGCATCGCGAATCACCTGCGTGGCCGCCTGCCGCATGGCGTGGACCTGGATGATTTGCTCCAGGTCGGACTGATCGCGCTGCTCGATGCCGCGCGCCAGTACTCACCGGCAAAGGGGGCGAGTTTCGAGACCTACGCCAGCATCCGCGTACGTGGCGCGATGCTGGATGAAGTGCGCAGCACGGACTGGACACCGCGCTCCGTTTATCGACGCCAAAGGGAACTGACGGCAGCCATCCAGAAAGTGGAAAACAGGACAGGAAATCCGGCAGAACCACGCGAGATCGCCGCCGAACTCGGCATCTCGCTGGACGACTATTTCCAGATGGTCAGCGCAGCAACCACGCACCGTCTGTTCAGCCTCGACCAGGACGAGGACAGCGGCAACGAGTCACGCCTGCAGGAGATCCCCGATCCGGACGCGGAACCGTGCACGGAACTCGAATCGGATGAATTCCGCGCGGCACTGGGCGAGGCCATCCGCACACTGCCGGAACGGGAGGCACTGGTCATGTCGCTCTATTACGAGGAGGAACTGAACCTGAAGGAAATCGGCGAAGTCCTCGGCGTCACCGAATCGCGTGTCTGCCAGATACATGGCCAGGCACTCAGCCGGGTCCGCGCCCGGGTACATGCCGCAGTCGGTGGCCTCGTGGCAACACCATGACCGGAATGAGCCCCATGAATCCTGCACAGCGAGAGAATGAATGGACGTCCTGACCATCGGCGGCGTGATCCTCGCCATCATATCGATCGTCATCGGCAGCATCCTCAAGGGCGCCGGCATCGGCTCGTTGCTGAACGGCGCAGCGTTCGTCATCGTGGTGTGCGGCACCTTTGCCTCGATCCTGATCCAGACCCCCAAGGCCACCTTCATGCGCGCATGGAAAATTGCGCCGTGGATATTCAACCCGCCGCTCGACGATCACGAGAAACTGATCACCAAGATGGTCGAGTGGAGCGAGATCGCGCGCAAACAGGGCCTGCTCGGCCTCGAACCGGCCCTCGAATCCGAATCGGACCCCTTTGCGCAGAAGGCACTGCAGATGCTGGTCGACGGTACGGAACCCGACAAGATCCGCGAAGCGCTCGAAATGGAGATCGAGGTGCGTTCCAAGGCGAATACCGCCAGCGCCAAGGTCTTCGAGGGCATGGGGATCTATGCACCCACGCTGGGCATCATCGGCGCGGTGCTCGGCCTGATTGCGGTCATGAAGAACCTCGCTGACCCGAGCAAGCTGGGCGGCGGCATTGCGGCCGCGTTTACCGCCACCATCTACGGCATCGGCCTCGCCAACCTGTTTTTCCTGCCGATCGCGAGCAAGCTCAAGGACATCATCGGCAAGCAGAACCACACCAAGGAGATGATCATCGAAGGGATCATCGCCATCGCCGAAGGCGAGAACCCGCGCAACCTCGAAGCCAA
>JAHDYM010000020.1 GCA_023383705.1 Gammaproteobacteria bacterium
CGCCAGCCATGCCGACATGACGCGAAGCGTTTCCACACAAAACGGCATAGAGCCCTACTGCCGCACCTGGAGCTGGCTGAAATGAGCTACCATGATCGAAGCCGATGACGGCGTTTTGAATGACGACCTCGCCACCGTTGTTGGTTGCGAGAGCCATAAGCTTCACGCCGTTTTTAACTCGAATTGGTGCCAAGGCAGTTGGCTTGGCAATTTCGAGAACGGTGTTAATGTATTTGACCTCACTAACTCCGATGTTTTTTTTTGGCTCTTCAATGGCGGCGGAGCTTACGCAAGGGGGCAGAAATATTGAAATGGCGAAGAATAAAGGCTTGAGTCTATCCACGGAGACACCTGCAACACTAACGTGAATTCGCCCCCCGAAAAGGGGCGTTATCTCGCCCCTTTTCGGGGGCAATATCTGTTTCCGGTGGGTATAAGTGCCTGATTTGATTCGACCTCACCGGAAATAGTGTCGATTGGGGTCAAAAAGGACAGGCACCATGGGAGGTAAACCTAGGCGACTTCAATCCGATCGGCAAGAGCCTTGCCTGCCGTCATGACGCTCGATTCCTGCCTTCGCGTTCAGTCATAGGCAGCACGTGCATCAGCTTCAACGGCATTCCGCTGCCCCCTGTTCACAGCGACGCCAGCTCGGCGGCATCCAGCAAATGCTCACCCTGTTCACGAAATGCCATCGCAATGGAATTCAGGCAGTAGCGCCAGCCGGTCGGCCGCGGGCGTTCCCGACGCCCTTCGGCACTTCCAACGTCCATGTCGGGCGGTGGCCCATCAGGGAAAACATGGCCGAGGTGACAGTCGCAGCGCTGGCAGCGGATTTCGATGCGCACCATGCCGTGGCTGGTGTCGCGCAGGTAACGGATATGGTGCGGATCGAAGGGCGCGAAAAAACTCGGCCAGCCGGTGCCGGAATCAAATTTGGCGTGCGAGGCAAACAGCGGCAAGCGGCACAGCCGGCACACGTAGGTGCCGTCGCGTTTGTTGTCGAGCAGCGTGCCGCAGAACGGCCGCTCGGTACCGTGTTCGAGCAGGACGCGGCGTTCTTCGGCGTTCAACTGGGCGGCGAGCGCCGTGCGCGTGCCGGCATCGAGACGCAGGGCATAGCCACTGGCGGAGCGGGCTGGCGCCGGACCTTCGGGCAGGGGCGTGACGGCCATGTTCATTCCTCGTCGGTTTTCAGTTGCGCGGCAAAATAATCACGCAGCTTTTCCATTTTGGGCACCGCGACCGCCTGAATGTAAGGCTGCCACGGATTCCGCAGTGCGTAACGCTGGTGATACTCCTCGGCGCGGAAAAACGTGGTGAGCGGTTCCAGCGTGGTGGCGATGGGCGCGGCAAACACGCCGGCACGGTTCAACGCCTCGATGTAATCCGCCACGTACTGGCGCTCGGCCTCGTCGTGGAAAAACACGGCCGAGCGATACTGGCGGCCACGGTCATGGCCTTGCCGGTCTTTCTGGGTCGGATCGTGGGCTACGGAGAAGAAAATTTGCAGCAGCTGGCCGGCACTGATTTGCGCCGGTGCAAAACGCAGGCGAATGGCTTCGGCGTGGCCGGTGTCACCGGCGCAGACACGCCGGTACTCGGCCGTTTCGGCCGTGCCGCCAACATACCCCGACTCGACACTCAACACGCCGGCCAGGGCGGCAAACACGGCCTCGGTACACCAGAAGCAGCCGCCGGCCAGCACCAGTTCATCAAGCCCGGCCGGCGCCGGCTGTTGCGGCAACGGCACGGCGGTGGGCGCGACCCGCAAACCACCCGGCAAATCACACACTGCATTGTTCACGGGAAACTCCTGTGCATGGGTTGGCCAACATCGGCTGATACGTTGGACGCGGCGTTGGCGACCATGTTACAGCGCCCGGTATGCACGCGCCTTTTTTTACTCGTGTGCAAGTAAGGTGGGCACCTGGGGCAATTTTACCCCTGTGCCCCCGCTCGGTCTACATGAGCCTGGCCCGCTGCTCATCCCACAGCGCTGGCGGATCAACCGCCAGATCAAACAGCGTGACGTGGTTCGGCAATGCGTCGTCCAGGATGGCCGCCACGATGTCGGGTGCCAGCGTGGTCAGGTTGACCATCCGGCTGACGTAGCTGTTGTCGATTCCTTCCCGCGTGGCGATCTCCTTCAAGGACTTCGCCTCTCCTGATTCCAGCATCGCCAGCCAGCGGTAGCCCCTGGCCAGCGCCAGTTGGATGGAGGTCGGCGCTACGTCCCACGGTCTAACCGGCGCGGTTTCGCCGTTTGGCAAGGTGACCAGCTTGCGGCCGCTGCGGCGTTTGATCTGGATCGGCACGGACAAGGTCAGCCTGCCGTCGCTGGTCTGCAGGATGTCGGGCTCGCCGGTCTTCTGGATGCGGATGTCGCTCATGCCAGTGTTTCCACTTGTTGCTCGACCGGCTCGGGACGCAGTTCCAGCACCAGCCGCTCGATGCCGTTGGCGCGCAGTCGCACTTCGAGGTCATTGGGCGACACGATCACCTTCTCCACCAACAGCTTGACGATCCGGGTTTGCTCCGCTGGGAACAGTTGATCCCAAATCGCGTCGAGCCGGGTCATGGCCACGGTGATCTTGGCTTCGTCCAGGGTCGGATCGAGCTTGATCGCTTGCGGCAGCATGTCGCCGAGCAGATTCGGCGCACGCAGGATCGCGCGCAGTTGGTCGAGCACCGCCGACTCCAGTTCTGCGGCGGGCAGACGCGGCAGGCCCGAGGCGCCCGCGTGTTCCTTGGCGTCGCGCTGAGGCACGTAGTAACGGTAGCGCCGGCCATTCTTCTTGGTCGTGTGCCACGGCGACAGCGCGCGGCCATCGTTGCCGAACACGATGCCCTTGAGCAGATAGGCCACGGTTGCCCGAGTCGCGTTGCCTCGCACCCGGCCATTGGTGGCCAGGATCGCGTGGACGCTGTCCCACAGTTCGCGGCTGATGATGGGCGGGTGTTCGGCCTGGTACCACTGGTCCTTGTGCCGCAACTCGCCAAGGTAGGTCCGGTTGCTGAGGAGCTTGTAGATGTGGCCCTTGTCGATCGGCCTGCCATCGCGGGTCTTGCCGTCTTGCGTGGTCCACGCCTTCGACGTCACGCCATCCAGTTTCAGCTCCTTGACCAGTGCGGTGCTGGAACCGAGTTCGACGAATCGCTGGAAGATGTGCCGGATCAGTTTGGCCTCGCGCTCGTTGGGCACCAACCGTCGGTTCTCGACGTCGTAGCCCAGCGGTGGCACGCCGCCCATCCACATGCCCTTGCGCTTGCTGGCCGCGATTTTGTCTCTGATGCGCTCGCCAGTGACCTCCCGCTCGAACTGCGCGAAGGAGAGCAGGATGTTCAGCATCAACCGGCCCATCGAGGTCGTCGTGTTGAACTGCTGGGTGACCGACACGAACGACACGCCGTAGCGCTCGAATACTTCGACCATCTTTGAGAAGTCGGCCAGGCTGCGTGTCAGGCGATCGATCTTGTAGATGACGACCACGTCGATCTTGCCGGCCTCGATATCCGCCATCATGCGCTGGAGCGCCGGGCGTTCCATGTTGCCGCCGGAAAAGGCGGGATCGTCGTAATCGTCGGCGACCGGTATCCAGCCCTCTGCGCGTTGGCTGGCGATGTATGCATGGCCGGCATCGCGCTGGGCATCGATGGAGTTGTATTCCTGGTCCAAGCCTTCGTCGGTGGATTTGCGCGTGTAGACCGCGCAGCGCATGCGGCGCTTCAAGACTTCGCTCATCGTCCACCTCTCTTCTTGGTGGCTGGCTTGGTCTTGGCATTGGATGGCGGCTTGAGGCCAAAGAACAGCGGACCCGACCAGCGCATACCGGTGATTTCGCGGGCGATCATCGAGAGACTCGGGTACATGCGTTCCTGGAAGTCATACTTACCGTCGGCGGTTGCGATCACGCGGTACTCGACGCCTTTGTATTCCCGCACTAGCACCGTGCCTGCGGCTGGACGGTAATCGCGGTCGCGTTTTTTCACCTTGCCGGTTTCGACCAGAGATTCGATGCGACGCTGGTTGCGATCCAGCAGGTTGGCGTCGACCTTGCGGAACTCCAACTCCTGCAGCCGGTAGGCAATCCGGCGTTCGAGGAACTGGCGGTTGTGGGTGGGCGTGTCGCCACCGACCAGCTTTTGCCAAAGCGCCCGGATCTCTGCCATCGGCATCTCGGGCAACCTGGCGATCTGCGCCGCCACCGATGGCGGCGTGGAAAACGATGGTGTTTGCGTGCTCATTTCGACTCCGTAGTTGTCTTGTTGACGGGGTCTGTATGAACGCGCTGGTTGCCAAAGAAGCCAAGCTCAAACTCGCTCGCTTCTGCCCTGGTTGCGGACTGTTCTGTGCCGGTGATACGCAGGCGTGCCAGGCCGTTGGCCAGCAACGACGCGATCTCGTGGCGACGCTGTTCCGGCGTCATCCGCTCCGGTGGTAGATGGTTGATTTGATGCATCGGTGGCGGTCCTCTCGGTCAAACTCACATGCAGTGAAATTGTCCGGATGGACTGCCGCCGACACCATGAGGGAGTTTCGGAGTCGTGCGAACCGATGCGGGTTGCTGCGAAAAGCAGGTCCCTTTTAGTTCGCCAGATGACGGGCGAGGATGGTCTTCATCATCGAATTGCCGGGCTGGGTGCTGGCGATCATGTCCCGGATCTGCTCGTTGACCTGCTGGGTTGGCACAACAGCGTTCACCGCCGCCTGCGTGACTGCCGAATAAGCATCGAGAACATCAGCGCCGGTGATGTCGTAGCCATGCCCGAGAGAGATCCAGCGCAACGCGGCAAGACCTGCGGCGAGCGCGAATGCTGGCTGCTTCTCGGCGTAGTCACGGGCGGCGCGCGTCAGCGTGCGCGGATCGGTCGGACTGCGTGTTGCCAACTCAGCAGCCACTGCGAAGAGCCCCGCGTCTTTCGCTGCAGCGAACCATTTACCCTCGGCGCCAGGCGTGCTGGCTACCAGGTCGCGTAGGATCTCTTCCGGCTGCTTGTGGGAATATTTCTTGGCAATGGCGCGAAACGTCGCCAGGTTCGTTGTGCCCTGATTTGCCTCGATGGCATAGCGGCGGTAGGCCTCGTCGAGCAAACCGGAGGACAACAGGATGTCTTCGCAGGACTGGGCAATCTGCCAACCAGGATCATTGAGACCGCGCGACTCCTCGGCGTAGCGGATTGCCTCGGCCTTCCTGCCCATCGCTGCCAACGCCTTCACGCCCCAACGTCGGTCGTGCCACCACTTGAACCGTGCCTTGTCGAGCAGCGCCAACAGTTCCTGGTGGCGGCCCGCCGCGTACATCGATGCCAGGCAGGCGCTGGTGCCCTTAAAGAATCCGTGCCCTGATGCATTTGGGCTCCACACGCTCTCGACGACCGGCAAAAACTCATCGGCCCAGTGCGACGCCAGCTCCGGCGTCACGCACAACTCGCCCCAGTAATCGCCGAGCAGTTCGATGTAGGGCATCTCATCATCCTGCAGCGCTTGCCACAAGCGTTCGAGCCAGCGTTGTCGCAGCTTCGGCTCGACGTCAGCCTTGACGATGATGGGCACCAGGGTATCGATGGCCTTGTTGACGGCCGAACCCAGTGCGCCCGATGAGCTGTCCACCTGTTCCAACGCCGGAGAGAGCTTTTCCAGCAGGGTGATGGCTCCGTCAGCCGCGATTACAGGCTCCTTGCGGGCGACCTGCTTGATCTCCGTGATGGCTTCCTTGATCCGCTGTAACGGCGTGTCAGACCGCCAGCCAAAGGCATGCCGGCGAAAACGGGAAGCGAATTGCCATTTGTGGGCGCTCATGATCGATCCACCATGAGCTATCGCACCGGGTACTGGCCGTTGCGGATGAAGCGGTCGTAAGTGTCTTCCTCCGGTTCCTCTTCGTCGTGGCGCGCGCCCTGCCACTCGGCCTCGGGCAGCAGTAGCAAGGTCAGTGTGTAGTCGTACTGACCCGCGACGCGCGTCATCTCCGTGATCGGCATGCCGGCGGGTTCACGGGCAAACCAGGACTGGGCACGCCCCGTCTGGATGTCGGCCATGCCAAAGGCGTTGTGGCTGTGCGCCAGCGCATCGTGCGGCAGCTCGATGGTGTTCTTGCGCGTCGCGAAGTAGGCGCCGGACCTGAGCGCCGCCTTGTTCGACTTGGCCCACAGCATGTGATCGTCGCGGCTGGCCACCAGAACGGCGCGCTTGGGTGCGATCTCGGTCCAGCGCAGGGCGGCGGCCGTCAGCGATACCCCATAGCGGTCGGCGCAGTGGCCGAGCAGATCGAAACTGACAGGCTGACCGTCCACCTGCCGCCGGAAGTCGTCCAGCGGCATCAGCAAAGTCGAGGCGAACAGATCTGCCTCTGCCTCGATGTCGCGTTCGTTGTTGTCGCCCGTTTCGATGTCGCCGTCGCCGCACTCGAAAAGGTCTTGCTGGTGACGGTGCAGGATGTAGTGGCCGAACTCATGCGCAATCGTGAAGCGCTTTCTGCCTTCCGACGGGGTGGCGCTGTTGTAGAGGACCAGCCACTTCGACCGTGACTTGTTGGCCTTCAGTAGACCATCGAAACCTTCCAGATCCTCGCCCCGAACCGTGTCGATCGGCGAGTCCGAAAAACACTGGCGGGAATACTCCAGCGCCAGTTCGTCAACCTTGACCGGAAAGCGATCCGCACCGAGAACCGTGTTGAGCATGGACGAGATGCGGTTGGCCTCGGCCATGGGCTTTTTCGCGTCCGTCATTCATCTTCCCAGGCATCGAGGATCTTGCGGATCTTCTTCTTGTCCGGCTCGGACATGTTTTTGTACTTACGGAAGAAGGCCTCGTCGAGCACTTCCTCGTCCGGGGTGGTTGCCGACTCGGTCAGCAGGAACTCCGTGGTGACCTCGAGGACGGTGGCGATCTTGCCGATCTTCTCGGCCGATGGCTTCGGGTCGTCTTTGTTTTCCAGTTCCCAGATGTAGCTCTTGCTGGAGTCGGTCAGTTCGGCCAACTGTTCCAGGCTGAGCTTCTTCTGTTTCCGCAGTGCGCGGATCTTGTCCCCCAGGGGCGATGGCCCCGGTATTTCCTCATTTGTTGGCTTCAATCCGAAAATAATACCACTTCGCCGAACGAATTCGTACCTGCTTGACAAACCCATAACCGCTCCGCGACAATCTGAATCGTTCGGTGCACCGAACGTCATCGGTCTGCACACCCCAACAAGGAGAAGGGGCCGTCGAGGCTGATACCAAGCCGATCCAAACCTTTGAGGGGTATTTAGATGAACGATGCAGAAAACCTGAGCAAGCTCCTAGGCCACCTGCCGCCGGCGGTGTTCCGTGAATTCATGGTGGATGAGTTCAGCCTCGTCATGCCAGATCTGGACGCCAAGAAGCCCAAGAAAGAACAGCGTGAACAGATGGAGGTTGTGCTCGCGGCTCTTGGGGTGGGCGAGCGGCAGCGGATCGAAGAAGTGGCCGAACGAATCGTGCTGCTGTCAGACGGCGCCGGCCAGGACGTCATCGACGGTTTCAAGGACGACATCTTCGATGACGCTGCCCGGGAAGCCTTCGCCGCGATTCCGAACCAGTACGAGCGGGCGCTATGGCTGCACGTCCATGAACCCGTAATCTTTGAGGAAGCCCTCAACGCCCGACAGGCCGACGTATTCCGGCAAAGCGCCTCCTGCTACTCCGGTTTCATGGCACCTGCCAACCTGGCGGTACTCGAGGATGCAGCGGCCAAGGCGGCATTCCACCAAACCGTCGCCCAACAACTCGGGTGCTCCGATGACGCGGTCGCGATCCAGATCTTCAAGCGCCTCCGGCCCGATACACAGACCGGCGAGGACGTGGATCTGTACCAGATCAGCATCCATCACAACCGCCCACCGGAAATCATCGACTGCGTTCAGGCGAGCGAATTGGTGCCCCAGGAGGTGATCCGGGCGGTGTCTTCGCACATCACTTACGAGCCGGCCAATGGGCACCTGGAGGTGCTGTCGAAAGATACGGCGGGCCGGGAAACGTTGGCACGCATCGTGGCTGACACCCTGCTGCAATCGCCCATCACCGGCGAGAAGATCCCGCTCAAGCAATACGACTACCAGAGCCTGGCGGCGCTGCGAAATTTCGACTTGTCCGGCGAGCCGGTCGCGTTCGTCAAGGTCGTCGAGCTCGGTTACGCCGCCGGCAATGGCCGGTCGCTCCTGGTGAAAATCTGGACCAAGGACGTCGATGACATCTACGCGGCCGCCCGGTCGTTGATTGGCCCCGCCTTCGACTTCCGCAATCACCAGCTCAACTACGCCAAGCTGTCCATCAAGCTGAAAAAGGTCGGCAAGGACCGCGCACGGACGATTACCGTGATCCTCCGCGACGACAACAAGTGCAACATCAAGACCAAGCGGGAAAAGGACCGGGCGCTGTGCGACCGACTGCTGGCCAAATGGCATCTGGTGAAGGAGATCGGCGATGTCGTCGAAGCCCCTGCAGACGCAGTCGCTGCTTGATCTGATTGACCTGCTCGAACGGTCTGGGCAGCCGATTGCCGACGGCGACGGACAGCGGCTTCGTGGGGTGCCTGGGTGGAAAGTCCTTGGTCGGACGTCATTGACGCCGAAGCTGCTGGAGCAGTGGACCGACTGCGTCGGCTACGCGGGGAGCTATCCAGCATCGCTTGATGACGATCTCGTTCAAGTCGACCTGACTGAAGATGACCAAGCTGATCGATATCGCTACCGCTGCCCTGAGACTTTTCGGTGGAAATTTGTCCCCGCCGCTGAAGTCGCCGTCTACAGCGTTCGGCCAGCTGCAATCCTGAGCGCCATCGCCGATCTCCTGGGGATCGCGCAGGCTCTGCGAAAAGGGATCGATGCGCCGCTGCTGGACGATTCCCTCTGGCATTTGGGGAAGGCAAGAATCGGCCCCGCGCTGACAGACGTCTGGCTCGTTCGCGGCTTGGCGCACTCCGTCGAAGAGGTATTCCGCCACTTCGGCCAGACAAGTCTTCCTGACCAGGGTCTGATTTTGTCGTCTGGCGGTGTGTTACCGCAGTTTGTTCGCCCGCCTCGCAGCTACCGCTTCGCGTCGCTTCGAGAAGCAATCGTCGACTATGTCGCGACGCCATGCATCGACATGGATCTGCTGCATCGCATCTTGGCCGCGCCACCCGATGGCGCGATCCGCCCCGTGTTGCCGGTGCACTTTGACGAGTACACCAACACGCTGAACATCCGCACAAAGACCAAGCCCTGGACGATCAAGGGCGAGCGCCAGGCTGCAGCAGTCCGCTACATGTTCGAACAGGCCATCAACGACAGATGGCTCCTTCCAGCTGCCGAGATTCTCGGCGCAGCCTATGCCGACAAGAAGACCGCTCGCAGTCAGCGCATGCAGAACCTGTTCAGCGGCAACACGGAGTGGGAGGACTACATCGACAACCCTGAGAAGGGAAAGTATGGCTTCCGACGAGATTGACCCGCCACCTGTTGGCAGCACTACGCACAACCGCCTTCGGGCGGTTTTTTGCTTTCTGGCCCCCGCTTTTCCCCTCAGAAGCTGCGCCCGTACATCCGCCCGTACATGGCGGCGGCAGACGCCCGCACAGGTCGACTTCGAAACTGACCTCACGAATTCGCAACAACCAGAAGGAGTGCATCGTGAGTGTCAAACATCTGAATCAAGGCCAACTGGCCGAACGCTGGGGAGTCAGCGAAGCCACGCTTGAGCGCTGGCGTTCCGAGGGAATCGGCCCGGTATTTCTGAAGCTGCAAGGCCGCGTCGCGTATCGCATCGAGGACATCGAAGCCTACGAGGCCGAGAGCCTGCGCAAGAGCACCTCCGAACGCGTCAATGCGGGAGGTGCACTGTGAACCGCATCTCCCCCGACGAAGTCCTGACCACCCCAGCCGGCGAGCTCGCCGCGCTTGGCAGCGAATCGTTGTTCCAGCTCAAGAACGACGCGGCTGATCTTCTGGCTGCTGCCAAGGCGATCGTCGAGCACGTTGATCGCGCACTGGACCTCAAGTACGCCGACCGCGCCCACCAACTGCGCCTGGCAGCTGGCAAGGATACCGGCGTCGTCCATTTCGACGACGGGCACGTCCGCATCACCGCCGATCTGCCCAAGAAAGTCGACTGGGATCAGAAGCGGCTTGCCGAGATCACCCAGCGCATCGCCGCCAACGGTGACGACCCGTCCGAGTACGTGGAGATCAGCTACCGGATCTCGGAAACCAAGTTCAACGCGTGGCCCGAGTCGCTCAAGAGCGCCTTCGCTCCGGCACGCACCCTCAAGACCGGCAAGCCGGGCTTTCGTCTCGCTCTGCTTCAGGAGTAATCGCCATGAAAACCAAACCTACGCTGCTCGAACTGCTGCGCAAGCAGCCGGAAATGTATCTCCGTGATCTGCCGGACAACATCCGCATCCCGGCGCTGGACGGCAATCGCCCCGACGAAGTCGTGCGTCGCCTCGAAGACGCCACCATCGATGACCTGGCCTTCGCGATCCAGGGCATGGAGTCGGAGTCCCGTCTGATCCATCGCCGTCTGGGCGGTCTGCGCGACCTGTACGAAATGGCCCGCAAGCGCGGCGCACTCGGCGTGACCACCGTCGCTGACGCGTTCGCCAACATCAGCACCGAGGAGGCCGGCAAATGAGCCTCCCCATCATTACTGCAGACCAGCGCCTGGCCGAGCGCCGTGGCGTGAAAGGCGTGCTCGTCGGCAAGAGCGGCATCGGCAAAACGTCACAGCTCCCCTTCCCTTTCCCCCTCTCCCGCTCTGACTCCTACTCCCACACCAGCTACGGAAGGCTGGAAAGCAGAGCCAGCAAGGGGTTCAGCGGGAGGCTTGGCAAAAATTCGGCCTCGTGGAAATGCGTTGTGGGCCGGACTCACGATGAACTAGCAACAGCACCCCGGGCAAGCGGTATACGCCAGCAAGTGTTCGCCGCTCCCGGGGCCACGGAATCGCAGCAGGGACGATTGTAGGCCGTCTGGTGATCAGCAGACAGCCCGAGTTAGGCAAATGATTTCGGGAGAATCGAATGGGCGGACCTGGGAGCGGGAACCGATGGAACTTCGGCGCGAAATCCACGACTGACAGTTTCCGCAATCTAGACGTGCGACGACTCGCCCGCGCTGGCGCGCTTCGGCCGGGTTTCTCCGGCGGCTGGCAATGGCTCCGCGAAGGCGAGGTTATTGCTTCAATCCAAATTAGATCGGAGCAATACCAGATTATTCTGTGCTACCGGTATCGCTCCGGCGGAGAGAACTGGCAGGACGCGGAATACCCGGTCCGCATCGAGCGCACCGCTTGCCATCTGGGCGGCACCCGTCCGTGGTTCCTTTGTCCGGCATCTAGCTGCGGGCGGCGCGTAGCGATCCTCTTCGGAGGTGGGATATTCGCATGCCGCCATTGCCACGAACTCGCCTACCCAAGCACTCGGGAGGACTCAGGCGACCGGGCCGCTCGCTGCGCCGATCACATCCGAGCGCGCCTCGGTTGGGAACCAGGGATTCTCAACGACGAAGGCGAAAAGCCAAAGTGGATGCGATGGCAGACCTTTGACCACCTTACTGCCAAGCACGAGCACCATTTAGCCAAAGCATTAGGGTGTTGGACTCGGATGCTGGACGGGACCTGATTTGTCTACAGACCCTCCGCCAAGCATATGCCAGTGAAACGAATACCTTGCTCGGCATCGGGTATTAAAACCACTGAGTCGCCATCAGAAACTATGGTACTAGGCTCCAGTGAAGCGTCTGGACCGGAGCCGCGACGAATTGGCGGGCCGGCAAATTCCAACCTATTTCCCCTATAGATGTACGGCCGCTCCTCCCACTCGTCACCATTCTTAATAGCCACACCAGCCGCCGATCGGCGTATGGAGATGAGATATCTGAAGCCAAATTTCGTCGCCATCGCACGCAACAAGCAAACTACAGGACTGGGACACGTCACCAAACGAGACATTGAAGCCATTGAGGCCGCCTACCCAGAGGAAACGGAACAACGCGCCATCGCCCACATCCTTGACAGTTCGGGTGGGTAAGTCGGCGGCAGACCATCTGCTCAAAGGCAGGTTTAATGCTGGCGCTTCGTATTAAAGAATGCTTTAATACCAAGAGGTCACATTAAAGGCAGCTTTATCATGAGGCGAACTACAGGCACTTACGCCATCTCGGCGACACTGGGCGAATCGGTTCAGGCCTTCGTCCCGCACCCGCTGCCGCCCAGCAATCCTGAGCTGGCCCCAGAGGCGTATGCCGACCTGAATCATCAGGCAGAGCTGGCGCTCGCCCGCCTGTCCGGGGTGTCGGGGCTGGTGCCTTCGGTGGACTGGCTGCTATACAGCGCCATCCGCAAGGAGGCCCTGCTCACCTCCCAAATCGAAGGCACCCAGGCCACCTTGACCGACCTGTTCGACGAGGAAGCAGGATTCGCCGTCAGCAACACGGACGATGTCGAGGAAGTCACCAACTATCTGCGCGCCTTTCGGCTGGTACAGGACAATCTGCGCGACCCTAATGGTCTGCCCATCAGCGTGCGCCTGCTATGTGAGGCCCACCGTGTCCTGCTGGACGGGGTGCGAGGTGCCGGGAAGCAGCCGGGGGAACTGCGTCGCTCTCAAAACTGGATCGGCGGCACCCGTCCGGGCAACGCCGCTTTCGTGCCGCCCCCGGCCGACCGGGTGGCAGATCTGCTGGGCGACCTGGAGCAATTCATTCACGACGAGGCAGGCACGCTGCCGCCGCTGGTCAGGATCGCGCTGGCACACGCCCAGTTCGAAACCATCCACCCCTTCCTCGATGGCAATGGTCGCATTGGGCGCCTGCTGATCGCGGCGCTTCTCGAACACTGGGAGTTGCTGACGGAACCGCTCATGTATCTCAGCGGCTACCTCAAGCAGCATCAGGCCGAGTATTACCGGCGCCTGTCGATCATCCGCACCGAAGGCGACTGGGAATCTTGGGTCGCGTTCTTCCTCGAAGGTGTGGCGACGGCCGCCAGTGACGCCGAACGCAGCATCATCGCCATTGCCAGCCTGATCGCGGCGGATCGGCGCCGCCTGCTCGAAACACCCAAGGCCAGCCCCGCCAGCTACCGGCTGTTCGAGTTGCTGCCCATGATGCCGCGCTTCACCATCGAGCGGGTGCGGCAAAAACTGGAAACCACCTTTCCGACCGCCACTGCCGCCGTCAAGGTACTGGAAGATCTGGGCATCGTGACGGAAATGACCGGCCAGAAGAAGAATCGCAGCTACAGCTACCAGCCCTACATCGAGCTGCTGTCGCGGTGATACGCGGGAATCCGCACACGTTCGCACCGCTCCGAAATGGCTGACCGAGGACCGATTTCTGCCGTCAACCATCCGCCAGCAATAAGCAAGGGCCCGGATGGTCTCCGGGCCCTCATCAGGCAAGCCGCATCACAGCACGTCTGCGCAGATGCACTCAGCCCAACAAGCCAAATAAGCCAAACCCGGCACCTACCGCATCCAGCGGTGCCATGTTTCGACCCACTTCAATAAGGTCTGCGGCGCGTGCGCGCGCTTCCATGCGCCGGCGGCGTATTTGTTGGCTTCTGCCCAGGTGGGATAGGGATGGATGGTGCCGAGTATCCTGTTCAGGCCCAGGCCGTGCTTCATGGCCAGCACGAACTCGGCAACCAGTTCGCCCGCGTGGCTGCCGACGATGGTGACGCCGAGAATCCGGTCGCGACCGGGCGTGGTGAGCACCTTGACCCAGCCCTCGTTCGCACTCTCGGCGATGGCGCGATCCAGATCGTCGAGGCCATAGCGCGTCACCTCGAAGGCGATGCCCTTTTCGCTGGCCTCGCGCTCGTTCAGCCCAACCCGCGCGACCTCAGGGTCCACGAACGTGACCCATGGAATCACCGAGTAATCGACCTTGAAGCGCCTGAATCGGCCAAACAGTGCGTTGACGGCTGCATACCAGGCCTGATGTGCGGCGACGTGCGTGAACTGATACGGGCCCACCACATCGCCCGCGGCGTAGATATTGGGATAAAGCGTCTCGAGGTAGTCGTTGGTCTGTATCGTCCGCCCGGCCGGAATGCCCAGGGCCTCGAGGCCATACCCTTCAAGGCGCGCCTCGCGGCCAACGGCGACCAGCAGCTCATCGAAGGCGATGCGTTGCTCGCCCTGTGCGCTGGCCACGAGCAGAAACGTCTCGCCGCCTTCGCGCTCGACACGCAGGGCGCGATGGCCGAGCAGGACCGTGACGCCATCTCTTTCCAGCACCGAGCGCACGAAGTCGGACACCTCCGCATCTTCACGCGCCATCAGTTGTCCAGCCATTTCGATCTGGATGACCCCGGATCCAAGCCGTGCAAATGCCTGGGCGAGTTCGCAGCCGACCGGACCACCACCGAGCACAACCAGGCGGGCCGGAGGGCTGTCCCGTTCAGCAAGACGCGCCCACAGGGTGTCCGACGTCAGGTAATCAACAGTGTCCAGTCCCGGCAGCGGTGGCACGAAGGGCCGCGCGCCGGTCGCCAGCACGATGGCCCGTGCGGTCAGGCGCTCGGTCGCGCCCCTGTCATCCGTGATCGCCACCGTCCACGGATCAAGCAGGCATGCGCGCCCCTGGCGCACATCGACACCCAATTGCGTGTAACGCTCGACACTGTCGTGTGGTGCCACCTCGGCAATGACCTGGTGGACGCGGGCCATCACCTGTCTGAATGAAAATATCGGCTCTGTGCTACTCAGCCCGAAGCGCGCGGCCTGGCGCATCTGGTGGGCGACTTTCGCGCTCTTGATCAGCGCCTTGCTCGGCACGCAACCGTAGTTGAGGCAATCACCGCCCATCTTGCCGGATTCGACCAGGGTCACCTTCGCCCTGACTGCGGCCGCGATGTAGGCGGTCACCAGCCCGGCGGCGCCGGCGCCGATCACGATCAGATTGCGGTCAAAGCGGCGCGGACGTGGCCAGCGCGCATAAAGGCGACGACGTTTGAACGCCTGCATGCCGGCCCTGGCCAGCCACGGGAATCCGGCCAGCAGCGCGAATGAGCCGAGCAGCGCCGGGGAAAAAATGTCGGACGGTGTCGACAGCTGCACCAGTTGCGTACCCGCATTCACATAGACGAGGGTCCCGGCCAGCATGCCCAGCTGGCTGACCCAGTAAAAGGTCCAGGCGCGCATCCGGGTCAGTCCCAGGAGGAGATTGATCAGGAAAAACGGAATGACCGGCACCAGTCGCAGCGTGAAGAGGTAGAACGCCCCCTCGCTGCTCACGCCCTGGTTGATGGCAGCCAGTCGTTCCGAAAACCGCGACTCGATGAAATCGCGCAGCAGGTAGCGCGCGACCAGGAAGGCCAGCACGGCACCCAGGCTGGACGCAAAGGAAACCAGCAAGGTGCCCCACCCCAGCCCGAACAGCGCGCCTCCCGCCAGGGTCATGACCGCCGCACCCGGCAGCGACAGGGCCGTCACGCCGACATAGAGCAGGAAGAAGCCTGCCATCGTCAGCACCGGGTTGGCGTCCCGCCAGGCATGGAGTTGAGCGACGCCGTCCTTCAGGGCAGCGAAAGACAACCACCGCGTGCCATCCAGGTAAAAGAACAACCCGACCAGGCAGGCCAGCAGGATCAACAGGATTATTTTTCCGGGTTTCATGGCGGCTCCGCTGCGACGATACACCACACCTGCGCCTGCCCGTGCGCACAGCGGAGCGGTGCCTTGATGGATTCCGGACCGCGATGGTACTTTGGGACCAGTGCCAACCTCAGCGTTGATGGCAAGACCAGGAGAATACCGATATGCAATCGATAACCCGGCGGGCCGCACTCGGCGGTGTGGCAAGCCTCGGCGCACTCAGCCTGGCGCCTTCAGCGACGCAGGCCGCAGAGGCACTCGTCTCCAGGAACTTCAGCCTCACCGATCCGCTCACTGCCCTGCGCTGCCACGTCAAGATGGTCGGCAGCCTGGGCACGGAAACCGTGTACAGCTTCTTTCGGCTCAATCTCTATGGCGACCTGGGCACGGGCAATTTCATCCCGCTGTTCACGATGAACAACGTGCTGGTCGACTACTGGGAAGCCAAGGGCAATGACCGGCACGAAATGCGCAAGTACGAGGTCGGCTTCTACACGAAGTTCGACAGCCACGAACCGCTCGAGCACTTCGACAATCCGGTCACCGGCGAGCGTCGCAATATCCACCACTTCCGGCTCGGCCCTGTCCCGCGCATCTACGCACCGGAGGGCATTACCGCCATGGGCTTTACGCCGAAGGCGCTGCCACTGGAACTGATCGGCGACCGGGTCTTCCTGGCAACGCAGTCCATCGAAAAAATGCCCGACATGGTCAACCCCGGGCAAACCACCTATGTGAATTCCTTCACGACCATGTCGGCCCTGCTCGTGGACCTTGCGAATCCGCAGATCAACTCGGCGCCCATCCACGCCCAGCTGCAGAACAAGAGCCGCTGGCAACCGTGGATCGGCATGGGCGATCGACCGGGCGGTACCGTTGCCCGCGGCTTCGGCACGAAGATTTCCGGCCTTGATGCCCTGCCCGCGGACGTGATGGCCGGTGTACGCCGCTTTGTCCCGGAGATACTCGACACGAAGAACTGGAAGGAATTCGTGTTCGAGGATACCGAGTATCTGCGCGAGCGCGCTGCCACGAAGCCGTGATGGCCGGCTGCGGGAAATAAATCCGGCACCTTTCCGGGCCGTTCACTGGGTGGTCGAGCGCGTGATCCGGGGCGGCGATTTCAGCCGTCGATCATGATCCTGGTCAATTTGCGCCGCTCACGCCGGCGCAACACTCCCGCCCATGGAATTCGATCTGATTCTCGAGGCTGACGTCACCGGCGCCCAGGTCCGCGAACTGGCGGTACTGGCGGAGCGCTATGGTTTTCGCGGTCTATGGACGCAGAACTACTCCAGTTCGCGCGATGCCTTCATCTGCCTCGTGCCGGCCGCGATGACAACCAGTCGCATCCTGCTCGGACCGGTGGTGGTCAGCCCCTACGAGATGCACCCCATCAAGATCGCCAACAGCCTGATGACGCTGAACGAGGTGAGCGACGGGCGCGCCATGATCGTGATCGGTGCCGGCGGCGAGTGGCCGGGAATCCTGGGCATCGGGCACGGCAAGCGCATCACGGGCTGCCGGGAGGCCATCGAGATCGTGCGCGGCGCCATCACCGGCGGCGTACTCAACTACGACGGCGAGGTATACAAGGCGCGCAACTACCGCTCGTTTTGGGCGAAGGGGCAACGCCCGCCGCTGGTGTATGCCGGCTCAACGGGCGAGAAGATGCTGGCCATGGCCACACGCGTGGCTGACGGCACCATGCTGAGCGACATCGCCTTGCCGATGCTGGCGAAGCCGATGCGGCTGATCCGGGAAGGACTTGCCGCCGCCGGCCGGACGCCCGACAGCTTTCGCATCAGCAATTTCGTCGCCTGGCACGTCAAGGAAGACCGCGAGGCCTCGTTCCGGGAGTCACGCCGCGAATTGCTGATCCGTGGCTGGCTGGAGCGCGAGTGGCTGGAGGCATTCCTGTCGGCCGAGGAAACCGAGTTCGTGCTTGCCAACCGCAGCGCCTTCCGCAAGGCCTATCACGCCCGCGACGGCGTGGTGAACGGCATTCCTGCCGATGTCGTACAGCGACTGGTCGACGGCCTGAGTTGCGCCGGGGATCTTTCCGACCTGGACAGGCACGTCGAACGCTTGCGCGAGTTTCGTGCCGGCGGACTCAGCGAGATCGCGCTGCGACTGCACGACAATCCGGCCGATTCGATCCGCATGCTTGGCGAGAAGGTCCTGCCACGACTGCGCTAGAAACTGCCCGGCACACCAGATGCCGCCAGCACCGCCAACCCGGCCCATTACCACAACTCAGCAGCAGGCACCGGTTGCGGCGACTGGCTGGCCCGCATCAAAGGGCATCGAACTGCCGCAGCCGGCAAACAGCCCGAAGTGCCGGCTGAAGTCACCGATGAAGCCGAAGTGCGCTGCAAACCGCGTCTCGCGCAACATGCGGAAGGTGTTGCCACACACCGGGAACACGCGACCGGTCTCCATCGCGTGATGCTTGTCGAGCACGAAGCGCCGGGGCTGATCCGGCACCGTGCCGCGATAGACCACGGCCTGGCCGTGATCCTCGCAGGCGTCCTCGAGCCCCGCAATGTTGAACAGACGATAGCTTGCCGAATAAAAACGGACATCGCCGACCCGTGCGGCGAGTTCTGCATCGGTGACAGCAAGCGGCTGGTCGCCGAGCAGGCGCGGATCGGCAAAACCGGCCTGCCGCGACAGACGCAGGAAATCGTTCCAGTACAGTGCGCCGCCCAGGCACTCGCCGTAGAGCACCGGATCGTTGCGCACTGCTTCAGGCACACGCCGGTCGGCGTAGACATCGGAGAAGTAGAATTCGCCGCCTGGCTTGAGCAGGCGCTGCACACCGGCGAGCACGGCGGGCTTGTCCGGCGAGAGATTGACCACGCAGTTCGACACGATCACGTCGAAACTCGCGGGGGCGAGATCCAGTTCATCCAGTCGCTCGATGTAGCCGTTCAGGAAACGCACGTTGTCATAGCCGAACTGTTCGGCATGCCACTGGCGATGGCCATCGGCGATGGCCAGCTGCTCGGCGGTCATGTCCACGCCCGTCACGCTGCCGCGTGGCCCGGCCAGCTGTGCCAGCGCATAGGCGTCACGACCTGAACCGCAGCCCAGGTCGAGTATCCGGCAGCCTTCGAGCAGCGGCGGACACACCAGGCCACAGCCGTAATAGCGCTTCAGCACCTCCGGGTGAATGCGCGCCAGCAAGGGCTTCAGCCAGCCCGGCACCTGGCTCGAGTCACAGCAGGCGGTGGTCTTGAGATCGGCAGTGCCCTGCAGCTGCTTGCCGTAGTAATCCTTGACGATGTCGTACATATACACCCCCGTGCCGGACGCGGCGCCTAGCGCAACCGCCGGCTGGTAAATCCACCCACCAGTGCCGTACCGAGCAGGATCACGCTGCAACCGGCCAGCATGGTGAGTGTAACGGTCTCGCCAAGCAGGAGCGCGCCCCACAGCATGCCGAACACCGGGATCAGGAAGGCCACTACCATGGCGCGCGTGGCCCCGGCACGCACCACCCGCCGGAAGTAGTAGATGTTCGGAATGCTGGTGCAAAAAACCGCGAGCATGGCGACGGCTGCCCAGGCCTGCAGCGAAGGCATGTGCTCCGGCCATTGCCAGACCGCGAGTGGCGCCAGCCACAGGGCGGCAAAGACCAGGCTGCCCCCGGTGGTCACCCATGCATGCACATTGCCCAGCCGGGTCTTGACGAAGTTCGCCGACACACCATAGAGAAAGCTGGCGAGGAACGCACCGGCGATGGCCAGCACGGTGCCACTCTGCGCAGTCGGCACGCCGCCAACCAGCAACACGACGCCCGAGAATCCGGTAGCCAGACCGATGATGCCGAGCAGACCCGGCCGTTCCCTGAGCCACAGCCAGGCGATAAAGGCGCTGAACAGCGGCGCTGTCGCATTGATGATCGAGGCGAAACCAGCCGTCACATACAGGGTCACATAGGCAAACAGGCTGAACGGGATCGCGGCATTGATCCCGCCGAGCACCGCCAGCGGGAGGAGATTGCGCCGGAACTGCCCACGCAACTGCGGATCCATAAGCATGCCCGGCAGCAGCACGCCGGCAGCCATCGTCACACGCATGCCGATCAGGGCGATGGCGCCGAACTCGCCAACGGTGAGGCGCAGAAAAAGGAAGGAACCGCCCCAGGCGGCTGCCATGAGAATGACTTGCAGGAACTCGTTCGGTGACATGCGGCGCAAGGCCAGTGGAGAGGCCCGCCGATAGTAGCCGCTCATCGCCATGCGGGCCATGATAAGCGGGGGGATACATGGCATACTGACCCATATCGTCGCCAACAGCGAGTGGCGGCTCTTGCACAAGACCCTGGAAGATCGACCGTGACCGGCACACCGCAAAGTACCCCTGCCCGCCTCAGCAAGGCCGAACGCGCCTGGCTGCTCAAGTCCGCTACCTATGCCTCCGTCCTGGTCGCCTGCAGCCTGGTAGTCAGCAAGATCTGGGCATGGCAGGCCACGGACTCCGTGTCCATCCTCAGCTCGCTGGCGGACTCCGTCCTCGACGTGCTGGCCTCGCTGCTGACTTTCTGGGCCATCCGCTATTCGCTCGAACCGGCAGACCGCGAACACCGCTTCGGACATGGCAAGTCGGAAGGACTCGCCGCCCTCCTGCAGGCACTGGTGATCTGCGGCTCGGGGGTATTCATCTGCTATGAAGCCGTGCAACGCCTGATCGCCCCGGTGCCGATCAGCGAGCCCGGCGCCGGACTGGCGGTGCTGGCTTTCTCGACTGTGGCAACGGTCGCGCTGGTTCTTTACCAGAGCTACGTGAAGCGGAAGACCGGCTCACTGGCGATCTCTGCTGATGCGATGCACTACAAGACCGACGTGCTGGTGAATGTCGTGGTGGCCGGTGCAGTCGCCGGCGCCGCCATGACCGGACTGCCGTGGCTGGACCCGCTGGTCGGCGGTGCAGTTGCCCTTTACCTGGTGTCAGGGGCATGGAGCATCGCGATGCACTCACTCGATGTACTGCTCGACCGCGAGATTCCGGAAGCCGACCGGCGCCGGATCCGCGATATCGCCAAGGCGCATCCGGAGGTGCTGGGTTTCCACGACCTGCGCACACGTTTCAGTGGCTCGGGTTACATCGTGCAGTTTCACCTGGAACTCGACGCGGGAACTTCGCTCCACGACACACACCTGATCCTCGACCAGGTGGAAGCCGAGATCTGGAAGGTGTATCCCGATTGCGAAATCATCATCCATCCCGATCCGCTGGGTTTTGCCGAGCGACGCGACAGCTTTGAAAAGCCCCCGGCAATCCTCGCCAGTGCCGGTGGATAGCTGAGCACCATGACTGCAGGTCGTCCCGTCACGGCCGCCCTCCTCCTTCTGCTGGGCGCAGCCTGCAGCCAGTCACTCGTCATCCCGGACCGCGTACCGGAACCGCTCATCGAGTCCCTGCCGCTTCGCGCCGGGCTCTACTACACGCCCGCTTTTTCAACCTACCGCCATAGCCCGGATCCGGAGGATAAACCTGCCTGGGATATCGGGCTCGGGGCCGCGAACGTCGGACTCTTTGACCGGCTCGGCAAGCGCCTTTTTCGCGAGACAGCAAGAGTCGGTGCGCTGCCACAGCCGGGGAATCCGGCACCCCTCGATGTCATCCTCGAACCGGCCATCGATGCTTTCGAGATTTCCCTGCCGGAACAGTCGACCGCGGATCAGTATGCCGTCTGGATACGCTACACTGTCCGCGTTTACGGGCCGGAAGGCCAACTGGTCACGGCCTGGAAGCTGAGCGGCTACGGAGAAGCGGAAAAGAACGCTTTGCAACCGGCACGCTCCATGGAAGAGGCAACCATTCTCGCCATGCGCGATGCGGCGGCAACCATCAGCATCGAGTTTGCCAGGCAACCCGGAATCGACCAACTGCTGCGGGAGAAATCCAGTGCCAGCACCGATTGAAGCGATTGAGCAGGCAGCCAGCCGTTTCGTGCTGGCGATTCTCGTCAGCGGCATTTGCGCCGGCTGCGTCACCAGCCGCGTCGAGGGCGTCAAGAATTCCGCCACCGGCATCGAGGACCATGAATCCGTCGTGGTCGTTGCCGCCAGTTACCACAAGGGCAACCGTACCGGCACCGACTTCCTCCAGTGCATGGACGATGAACTGGATGGCGGCGCAAAGGCAGTGAATGTTTACCCGCGCGAGAAATTCCTCGACGAATTATTTCCCTGGTTCGAGCCACGCACCATGCCGCAGGAAATCAAGGACCTGCCCGGACTGCTCGCGCAACCGGGCGTTCGCGAGCAGATCAGTGCCAGCGGCGTGCGCTACCTCGTCTGGGTCGACGGCAGCACGAAGAAAACCTCCGATGGTGGCGGCATGAGCTGCGCCGCGGGCCCCGCCGGCGGCGGATGCTTTGGCCTGGTCTGGTGGGAGGACGACGGCACATATACGGCCAGGGTCTGGGACCTGAAGGCATCCTCTGCCCCCGGCAAGGTCAGCACCGATGTCCATGGCAGCTCGATGGTGCCGGCATTGATCCTGCCGCTGCCGTTCATTGCCCGCACCGAGACCGCTGCCTGCAAGGAACTGGCGGGTGAACTGCGCGAGTTCATCGTCCAGGAGGACATGTCCTGACCCCTGCGCTTGCTGCTCGGCGCCGCTGCGCCAGTTTCGCCGCAGCCCTCTGCCTGCTGGTCTGGCCGCATGCCGAATTGCTGGCAGCGGCTATCGACCTGGATTTCAGACTGCAGCTGCTGGCTGACAGCCCTGGCGCCGAAGCGCGCATCATTGTCAGGCAGGATCAGGGCAGCCTGCGCGAACTGCAGCTGTCGGCCGACGCATTCACCGGCAAACCCCGGGGCGACGGTCAACTCAAACGCGTTGGCAGCAAGCTGATCTGGAACCCACCGGCCAGCGGCGGCGAGCTGCGCTACCAGGTCCGGCTGACACATCGCCGCTCCGCGCTGGATGCATCCAGCCACGACGCCTGGGTAGGCAGCAAGCTGGCGATATTCCGCGCCGACAAGGCCTTTCCGATCGCGTCCTGGCGCCTGAAGAAGAACAGCTCCCTGCAAGGCGTCCTGGCCGTGACGGCACCCAGGGGCTGGTCCGTGGTCACGCCCTACCTGTCCGACTCTTCCGGGCAGATGCGGATCAGGAACCCGGGCCAGCGAAGAGCCCGTCCGATGGGCTGGATAATCGCCGGCGACATCGGCACGCGACGCGACGTCATTGCCGGCAGCGAGATCACGGTATCTGCACCGCGCGGGATACGCATGGAACGGCTCGCGATGCTCGGACTGTTGCGCTGGACCCTGCCGGAACTCGTCCCCGCACTGGGCAAGGGGCCTGCCTACCTGAACATCGTCGCTGCGGGCGAGCCGATGTGGCTCGGCGCACTGTCGGCGCCCAATTCGATCTTTGTCCACGCCAACAGGCCACTGATCAGCGAAAACGGGACCAGCACCATCGTGCATGAGTTCGTCCATGTACTGCTGGCCGACCTCAAGACGCCGGCGGACCAGGACTGGATCGACGAAGGCCTGGCCGAGTACTTTGCGCTGCGCGCCCTGCGGGATTCCGGAACGATATCGGCAACACGTTATGTGCAGACCATCGCCAGCCTGCGGCAGTGGGGCAGCAAGGTGCGCAGCCTGCGCACGACGTCATCCACCGGCCCGGTGACTGCGGCTGCCGTGGCCGTCTTCCACGATCTCGACACCGAACTTCGTCAGGCTACCGGGAACCGCGCGAGCCTTGCCAGCCTGGTCCGCGGAATGGTGACGGCCGGCGAAACCGCAGACCTGCAAAGCCTGCGCCTGAAGGCGCAGAAACTCAGCGGCCAACTGCCCCGCTCGCTGGCGCCCACCGCAGTACCGGGCTTCGACTGACACACCAGCCCTGTGAGCCTGGACACAGACAGGCAACTGCCCACCGTCGACACTGGCGCCAACAGGCGGCGGCATGCAGATCAACTCAGCGACACCCCGGCAATCAGCCCGCAAAGGACCGGTGCAGCGCATCCTTGGCAGGCGCATCTGGCTGCCCGCACCAATCTATGCAGCCCTGCCCTGCCTGTACCTCCTGCTTGGCGGCCTTGCCCTGGCCTCGGGCATCTATCTGCCGGATCCCGGCTGGATCCTCGGCTATCTCCTGTTGATCAGCACAGGCTGCCTGCATGCCGGCCTGTGGATCATGGCCCTGCGCCAACGCCGCAGGCATTCCCGCCTGCGCCGCAGCCGTGCCAAACGCATACCGGGCAGCCAGCCGACCGGACAGACTGCGTTATGACAGATCGCGCATAAGTGGGACAATGAGCCATGCGCAATCCGTTCATGGCATTCATCCGCTGGCTGCTGCTGTTCACCATACTCGGTGTGGCCGGCACCGTGCTGGTTCCCGCCGCAGCCTATGTCGCCGGGAAGCGCCTTATCGGTGCCTACGAGGGCAAGCTGGGCTTCATGGACTATGCCGGCAGCATCTATGCCGCCGCCGGCCGTGGTGAGTTGCTGGCCTGGCTGATCCTGCTGTCGCCGACCCTGGTCTGGCTGGTCTGGTTCATCCTCCTGCGGCTGCAGCGCCGGCTGCTGGCAACCAGCGGATGAGGTCCAGCGCTAGTCGGGCCAGTAATAAAAGCCGATGCCGGTCAGCGCCACGTACAGGATCGCCATCGGCCACCGGCGCCACGGCGCCGCGCGCAAGGAGCCGAAAAACGCCAGGCCGGCGAATACCGCGGTCACACTGAACATCAGCACGGCGCGCCACAGCTCGGGGATTTCCAGCACATAGCGTGAATCCTCGCCACTGCGCATGCCGAATACCAGCAATACGACGGCCAGGCTGAAAGCGATGGAAACCACACTGCCGAACACGATGCCCAGAATGATGGTCAAAGGTTGCATGGATCGGTCCCTTGATTGCGCCAGTCGCTTGCCTCGCACCCGGTGCAAGTCTAGCCTAGTGTGGCCGGTCGGACCCTGACCCCTGACGAGACAGCCCAGCAAAGTCGCCACGCATGAACAGCATATTGAAATACGCCGCCGTTGCGGGCCTTCTGGCACTGCTGGGACCGGCCGCCCCGGGCATCGCAAAAACGGAAACCCCGGCAAGCCCGGCAGTACTTGACACCACACCGCGGGAACGGCAGGTCGCCCGCATGGTCACCCGCTTCGTGGAGCGAGCACATTATTCACGGCTGTCGCTCGATGACGCATTGTCGGAAGCGACGCTGAAGACCTATCTCGAAGCGCTGGACGGCAACCGGCATTACTTCCTGCAATCGGACATCGCCTACTTCAGCCGTTACCGCAATTCCCTGGACGAGTCCCTCCGCTCGGGCGACATGGATCCCGTCTTCGACATCTTCCGGCTGTACCGTCTGCGTACGCAGCAGAACCTCGGCTACGCGCTCAGCCTGCTGGATCAGGAACCCGACTTCAGCATCAACGAAGACTACGTTTTCGACCGCAAGGACCTGCCCTGGCTCGCGACGCCCGCCGAGATGCAGGACCTCTGGCGCCGGCGCGTGAAGAACGATGCGCTTGGCCTGATGCTCGCCGACAAGACCTGGCAGGAAACCGCCGGGATACTGCGCAAGCGCTATACGCGGGTGCTCGATCGCGTCAACAAGCTGGACAGCGACGAGGTCTTCGAGACCTTCATGAATGCCTTCGCCATGACGCTCGACCCCCACTCCAATTACCTGTCGCCGCGCCAGTCCGAGGAATACAAGATCCAGATGAGCCTGTCCTATGAGGGCATAGGCGCATCCCTGCAACTCGACGAGGAATTCGTGCAGGTGATGAACGTGATTCCGGGCGGCCCGGCGGCCGTCGACGGCCGCCTGAAAGCCACCGACCGCATCACCGCCGTCGGCCAGGATGACAGCAAGGAAATGGTCGATGTGGTCGGCTGGGAACTCGATGATGTCGTGCAGAAGATCCGTGGACCGCGCGGCAGCAAGGTACGCCTGCAGATCCTCCCCGGCGGCGCCGCACCTGGCGTGACCGAGTACGTGCTGGAACTGACCCGCGACAAGATCAAGCTCGAGGAACAGGCCGCCAAGAAGGATGTCATCAAGGTCGAGCGCGACGGCGAACCGGTGAACATCGGCGTGATCAGCGTACCGAGCTTTTACCAGGACTTCGAAGCCCGGAATCGCGGCGACAAGGACTATGTGAGCACCACGCGCGATGTGCGGCGCCTGATCGGCGAACTGCGCAAGGACAAGATTGTCAGCTTGGTCCTCGACCTGCGCGGCAATGGCGGTGGCCACCTGACCGAGGCCACGGCACTGACCGGCCTGTTCATCAACCAGGGACCGGTCGTGCAGTTGCGCGACACCAATGGCCGCATCGAGGTACTCGATGACCCCGAACCGGCCGTGGCCTACAACGGCCCCCTCGTCGTGCTGGTCGACCGGTTCAGCGCCTCGGCCTCGGAAATCTTTGCGGCAGCCATACAGGACTATCGACGCGGAATCGTCATCGGCCAGCAGACCTTCGGCAAGGGCACCGTGCAGAACCTGTACGAACTCGACCAGTATTCACACAGCCAGGCCGATCGCGGACTGGGCCAGCTGACTTTGACGATTGGCAAGTTCTACCGCGTCAATGGCGGCAGTACCCAGCACCGCGGCGTCATTCCCGATATCGCCCTGCCCTCGGCCATCGACGCCGCAACCATCGGCGAGAGCAGTCGCGACCGTGCCCTGCCCTGGGACCAGATCGCTGCCACCCGCTTCCAGATGAACCAGCCGCTGGATGCGGCCATCGCCGAACTGAGCCGTTACGGCAAGACCGAGCTGGCCAGAAACCCGGACATGCGGCATCTGCAGGACAGCATCGCGGCGATCGATGAACTGCGCTCGCGCAAACAGGTGTCGCTGAACCTCGCTGAACGCAGGAAGGAACGCGAAAGCGAGCAGCAGGGGCAGCTGCAGCGGGAGAATGCCCGACGAGCTGCACAGGGCCTGCCAGCGCTGGACTCGCTTGAAAAGCTGAAACCCGGTGAACAGCCGGATGCGCTGCTGCAGACCGCAGCCAGGGTGGCCTCCGAGTATTCGCGCATCAGCCAGGCAAGCCAGGGTCTGCTGACCCGCTCGACCCCGGCTGGCGCGGCGCGCCCGGGATCTCAGTTCAACAGTACCGAGTAGATCTCCCAGTACTCCTCGCCGAGCACATTCACTGGCAGGCGACGGTCATTGGCCGGAACCGGGTTATCCCCCGCAGTCAGCAGCAGCGGGATGTCGGCACATGAGGCCGCGATCGGTACCGTGTCCGCGTCACGCAGGTACTCCACCTGCCTGCGCAGGTATTCAGCCCGGCTCCGCACCAGCACCGGCAAATCATCCAGTTCGTCAAGCTGCCGGAGGATCCGGGCGACCTGCTGGCCGGTCTGGTGGCAGGCCTGCAGATCACCGTAACGCAGGTCGTTGACCTGCCGCAGCGATGCATCGCGTGCCATCTGTGCCACATGATGCGTTTCGAGCTGGACAACCAGCTCCTGTGCCAGGGCGATGACGGAGAGATTGACCAGCCGCTTGCTGCCCGTGTCTATCTCGCTGGCGGGAGTCACCGACTCCCGCAGTTTTTCATGCCGGGCCTTTTCATAGCGTTCGATCTGCGACTGGACGCCAGCCAGCGCCGCGTCCAGCACAGCCTGCGCATGTCCATAACGCCGACGCGCAAGGAACTGCCAGAACCTCGTGTATTTCGCCTGCTGCAACCGGACATCGTGCAGTTCGGCCTCGATCGACACACGACGTTCGATCAGCGGCGCCAGACGCTGTTCTATCGAGGCCAGTGCGATCTTGCGATGCTCCTCGAAGCGCGCCGTCTCCCGCCGGAGTTCGGCCTCCTGCTGGCGGGTGGCGAGTTCCCGTGCCAGGCGGGCGAGGCGCCGGCGGCAGTATTGCCACACACCCCGCAGCTGGAAGAAGACGGCGGCGTTTGCCGCCCGCTCCGGATCGGCAAGCAAACCCTCGAGCTGCTCCAGGCGCTGTTGCCACCGCAGGGTAGCCCCCTCCTGCTGGCGCAACTGGTCAGACAGCCCGTCACGGTCGCGTTGCAGGCGCGCGAATTCGCGCTTCAGCTCCGCACGGTTCCAGAACAGCTGCAGGAGGCGCTCGTCCTCTGCGGGCTTGCGGCGAAAAAACAGTTGCTGGGCAATGGACGCCATTTGACCGGGCAGACCTGAAAATCCACCCTCGACGCTAAACAGTTCCGCGCGTGGCGGCGGTGAAGCAATCGACAGTTTCTCAGGCCACGACGGGCACTGGAGGCAGGAACCGGTGCCCCATGTCGTGCAGGTAGTCGAGCCACTTGCCCAGCATGATGTTCTTCGACCAGCGGCGGTCGGCCTCCCGGGCACTGTCGTGCATCAACTGCCGGAGCGTGTCGTGGCGAGGGGCGCTCACCCAGCCCAGCACCTCGACCATGCGCGCATCGAGGTACACCCGCAGGCGCAGGTCGGGATCAGCCACGCAACCGGCCGGATCCTCGAAGTGGTAACTGAGCCGCAGGTCAAGCGTATAACGGGTTACGGCATCGACGGCCAGATGCAGGTCCAGGTCATGGGCCGACCGGGACACTGCGCTGAAGGCAGCAGGGAACTGCCCGGGCGGCAACAGGGGCGTGAGTCCCGCGAGCTTGATGAAGTTGCCTTCATACAGAGCCATCAACGCGCCGAGACCGCGTCGGGCGACGATACATTGCGGAACGATGTAGCTGTCGGTAATCACCTTTTGACTATAGCACGGTGGCTCATGCACACTTTTTACCCATCACCCGTCCAACACTAAAGCAAAATCCAGCGGGGTCTGTGATCTTGTCCACGCTTGCCATCACTGAAGTCAACTGCGCGCCTTTCCAGGACCAGCGGCCCGGCACGGCCGGACTGCGCAAGAAGGTCAGCGTGTTCCGGCAGCCGCACTATCTGGAATGTTTCGTCCAGGCGATCTTCGACACGCTGAAGCTTCCGCAGGGCGCACGCCTGGTGATCGGCGGTGACGGCAGGTACCACAACACCGAAGCGATACAGACCATCATCCGCATTGCCGCCGCGAATGGCCTGCGTGAAGTCGTCGTCGGGCAGCACGGCCTGCTGTCGACACCGGCCGCATCGCTGGTGATCCGGAAATACGGGGCTGCGGCCGGATTCATACTCACGGCCAGCCACAATCCAGGTGGCCCGGACGGTGACTTCGGCCTGAAGTTCAATTCACCGACCGGTGGCCAGGCCACCGAGCAGGTCACCGAGGCCGTGTTCAGGGCCAGCCAGCAACTCACGGGCTACCGGATCGCCGATCTGCCGCCCGTGGACCTCGCTCGCACTGGCCATACGCGGCTGGGTGAACTGGCCATCCAGGTAATCGATCCGGCGGCCGACTACACGGCGCTGATGCAGCAGCTGTTCGACTTCGATGCGATCCGCGACTGGCTGAAGAGCGGGCATCGCGTCCGCTTTGATGCCATGCACGCCGTGACCGGGCTGTATGCGCGCAGGATCCTCGTCGATCTGCTCGGCTGTCCGCCCGACAGCATCCTGCATGGCGAATCCCTGCCCGACTTCGGGGGGTTGCACCCGGACCCCAATCCCATCGATGCCGCGGGACTGGTCGCGGAATCCATGCGCGCCGATTCGGCCGACCTGCTGGCCGCCTCGGACGGCGACGGCGACCGCAACATGATCCTCGGCCCGGAATTTTTCCTCTCCCCGGGCGACAGCGTGGCCATGATGCTTGCATCGCTGCAACAGATTCCCGGATACCGGAGCGGTGTTCCCGGCGTCGCGCGTTCGATGCCAACCAGCCGCGCACTCGACGTGGTTGCCGCAAGACTCGGCATCCCCTGCTACGAGACACCGACCGGCTGGCGATTTTTCTGCAACCTGCTGGAAGCCGGTCTGATTGGCCTGTGCGGGGAGGAAAGCTTTGGCACCAGTTCCGCGCATGTGCGCGAGAAGGATGGTCTGTGGGCAGTGCTGTTCTGGATCAACCTGCTGGCTGCCAGGCGCTGCAGCCTCAAGGACATCGCCAGTCAGCACTGGCGCACCTACGGCCGCCACCACTATCAGCGCTGGGATTACTACACGGCCGATACCGCACGCGCCAATGAACTTGTCGCGGCCTTGCGCAGCGCGCTACCCGGTCTTCGCGGCCGGCAGTATGGCGATGTGCGGATCGAAAGCGCCGATGATTTCCACTATCGCGACCCCGTCGACGGCAGCGAATCGGCACATCAGGGGATCCGCCTCGTGCTCGGCAACGGTTCACGGATCGTCTATCGCCTGTCGGGAACCGGGACCACCGGTGCAACCCTGCGCGTCTACCTCGAGCGCCATGTCCACGACGAAGCATCGATCAACTCATCCGGCAGCGAGATCCTTGCGCCGCTCGGAAACCTGGCCGCCGAACTCGCCAGGATCCATGAGTTCATCGGCGCCAATGCACCAACCGGCATGATCTGAACAACGTCGATGACCAGCCTACGGACGCGCCCGGCGTTCGATGCCGGTCGTGCTCAGTATCCGGCTGGCAATTTCCTCGATGGAAAACTGCGTGGTATCGACCCACGGGATCTGGTAGCGCCCGTAAAGCGTCTCCGCCCCGCGCAGTTCGTAGCGCACCTGCTCGGAGGAGGCATAGCGGCCCTCCGGACGCCGCTCCCGCCGGATCTGCTGCAGGCGTTCCGGGGAAATGCTCAGCCCGAACAGCTTGTGCCGGTGCGGCTCCAGCACCTTCGGCAACCGGCCGGTTTCGAACTCGTCGTCGGACAGCGGATAGTTGGCGGCGAATACACCATAAGTCAGCGCCAGATACAGGCAGGTCGGCGTTTTCCCGGATCGCGAAACACCCAGCAGGATGACGTCCGCCCGGCCATAATCATTGGTGCGTGCACCATCGTCATTGTTGAGCGCAAAGTTGGTGGCATCCATGCGCCGGTCATAACTGCCGGTATCCTTCATGCCGTGGGCACGGCCGGAGGTATGCGAGGAACGAACCAGCAGTTCGCGCTCCATCGGCCCGAGGTAGGTAGCAAAGAAATCCAGGAAAAGTCCGTTGACTCCGGCGAACCGCTCACGGACGTGGTCATGCACCAGGGTGCTGAAAATGATCGGTCTGCTGCCCGTTTCGCTAACGGTCGCATTGATACGCCGCAGGGTTTCATCAGCCTTGTCAACACTATCGATAAATGGCACAGTCACCTGGTCGAATTGGTATTCTTCGAACTGTGTCAACAGGCTCCGGCCGAGGGTTTCTGCAGTCACGCCCGTCTGGTCTGACAGAAAAAATACGACGCGTCGATTGGTGCTTTTCTCGTTCATGACGGACCGACATCGTTGGCTGTGGTGAGCCGATCATGGACGGTCACGACAGTGGAGGCAAATGGAACCCTACGTAATCCCGCTGCAGTCGTTGCGACTCACTGACGTCCATCGCGTCGGCGGCAAGAATGCCTCGCTGGGAGAGATGATCGGCCAGCTGTCCGCACTGGGTGTCCGCGTGCCCGGCGGCTTTGCCACCACTGCGCATGCCTACCGGGAATTCCTGGCACAGGACAGGCTCGACACCCGCATCGACGAATTGCTCCGCGATCTCGATGTCGACAACATCGCGCAACTGACACGTTGCGGACAAACCATCCGCGACTGGATCCTCGGTACACCGTTGCCACCGGCGCTGCTCGCCGCCATCGAATCGGCCTGGCAGGACATGAGCCGCGGACAGGCCGCCGACATGGCGGTTGCGGTGCGCTCATCGGCGACGGCCGAAGACCTGCCCGAGGCATCCTTTGCCGGGCAGCAGGAAACCTTCCTCAACATCCGCGGACTGCCGCGGCTGATCGAAGCCGTGCATCATGTCTTCGCCTCGCTGTACAACGACCGCGCCATCGCCTATCGCGTACACCAGAATTTCGACCACAAGCTGGTGGCATTGTCAGTCGGCGTACAGCACATGGTGCGTTCCGACCTCGGCTCCAGCGGCGTGATGTTCACGCTGGATACCGAGTCCGGCTTTCGCGATGTGGTGTTCATCACCTCGGCCTGGGGCCTTGGCGAAACGGTCGTGCAGGGCGCGGTCAACCCGGACGAGTTCTATGTCTACAAGCCGGCCCTGAAGAGCGGCCACCAGGCCATCCTGCGCCGCAAGCTGGGCACCAAGAAGATCCGCATGGTCTTCAACGACCAGCCGGAACCCGGGCGCACGGTACGCACGGAAAACGTCGCTCCAGCCGACTCCGCGCGCTTCTCGCTCAGCGACCAGGACATCGAGACGCTGGCGCGCTATGCGCTCGTCATCGAGTCGCACTACAACTGCCCGATGGACATCGAATGGGGCAAGGATGGGCGCGACGGCCAGATCTATCTGCTGCAGGCCCGCCCCGAAACCGTGCAGAGCCGGGCCGGCAATACCCTGCTCCGCTACCGGCTGAAGGGCCACTCGAAGGTTCTGGCCCGCGGACGCAGCATCGGACAGCGCATCGGCGCCGGTCCGGCCCGCATCATCGCCAGCACTGCCGAAATGGGCCTGGTGCGCGACGGCGATGTGCTGGTCGCCGACATGACCGACCCGGATTGGGAACCGGTCATGAAGCGCGCCTCGGCCATCGTGACCAACCGTGGCGGCCGCACCTGCCACGCGGCGATCATCGCCCGTGAACTCGGCATTCCGGCCGTGGTTGGCTGCGGCGATGCCACCCACCTCATCCCCGATGGCGCGCCGGTCACCGTGTCCTGTGCGGAGGGTGACGAGGGACTGGTATACGACGGCATCCTCGACTACGAGCAGCAAAAGATCGAACTCGCCAACCTGCCTGCCCTGCCGGTCAAGATAATGATGAACGTCGGCAATCCGGATTGTGCGTTTGATTTCGCCAGCCTGCCCAATCACGGTATCGGACTTGCGCGGCTGGAGTTCATCGTCAACCGCATGATCGGCGTGCATCCGAAAGCGATCCTGGACTTCGCGCGGCTACCCCCCGACCTCAAGGAAGTGGTGCGGGAACACGCGGCCGGCTATGCCAGCCCGGTCGAGTATTTCGTCTCCCGTCTGACCGAGGGAATCAGCACCATTGCGGCGGCGTTCGCTCCCAATCCGGTGATCGTGCGCCTGTCCGATTTCAAGTCGAACGAATACGCCAACCTGATCGGCGGCAAGCAATACGAACCGCACGAAGAAAATCCGATGCTCGGCTTCCGCGGTGCTTCCCGGTACGTGGCTGACAGCTTCAAGCCCTGCTTCGAACTGGAATGCCGGGCCCTGCGCCGGGTGCGCGATGACATGGGACTGACCAACGTCGAGGTCATGGTGCCCTTCGTGCGCAGCGTCGAGGAAGCCAGGCGTGTCACGGAACTGCTGGCCGAGAATGGCCTGCGTCGCGGCGAGAACGGGCTGCGCCTGATCATGATGTGCGAACTGCCGACCAATGCCCTGCTCGCGCACCAGTACCTGCAGTACTTCGACGGCATGTCGATCGGCTCCAACGACCTCACCCAGCTGACGCTCGGACTCGACCGCGATTCGGGCCTGATTGCCGGACTGTTCGACGAACGTGACGAAGCGGTGCGGATGCTGATCAAGATGGCCATCGACGCCTGCCGGCAGGAAGGCAAGTACATCGGTATCTGTGGCCAGGGGCCCTCCGATCACCCGGACTTCGCCCGCTGGCTGATCTCCGAGGGCATCAGCAGCGTTTCGCTGAACCCGGATACGGTGGTCGAGACCTGGCTGTTCCTGGCCGGGAAAACCGTATAGCGTCCGTTCCACGCCTCGCAGGCCATCGGGAGCCGGGAAATGACCACAGCCTACTGGTGTGTACTCGTGGCGATACTGATGCCGATCGTCTGGGCCGGTATCGCCAAAGCCGGCGCCAGGGGTTTCGACAATGCCCGCCCGCGTGAATATCTCGCCACGCTGGACGGCTGGCGCCAGCGCGCCAACTGGGCGCAGGCCAATCACTACGAAAGCTTCCCGGGCTTTGCTGCCGGCGTGGTGATCGCGCATGTGGCCGGGGCGGCCCAGCCCACCATCGACCTGCTGGCGCTCGGCTATGTCCTGGCACGCGTGCTCTACGGGATCTTCTACATCACCGACCGCTCCACCCTGCGCTCGCTGGTCTGGGTGGCAGGCCTCGGCTGCATCATCGGCCTGTTTGTCGCCGCGGCCTGAACGGTGGCGCCGGCACTCAGCCCGTGACGGCCGGCAGCTTCAGCAACTGTGTACGGTAGTGCCTCAACTCGGCGATCGAGTCGTGGATATCGGCCAGCGCCAGGTGCTCGGTGTTCTTGACGATGCCCTCGAGCGCCGTCGGCACCCACAGGCCGGCCAGGATCTTCAGCGTGGAAACATCCAGGTTCCGGTAATGGAAGAAAGCTTCGAGCAGGGGCATCTCGCGCGCCATGAAGCGACGATCCTGGCAGATGCTGTTGCCACACATCGGCGAAGTCCTGGGCGCCAGGTGCCCGGCAAGAAAGGCCAGGGTCTGCTGCTCGGCCTCCGCAGCCGTAACCCGGCTGGCACGAACCCGTTCCGTCAGGCCCGACCGGCCATGCTGACGGGTATTCCACTCGTCCATGCGGCCCAGCACCTCGTCGCTCTGATGGATCGCCAGCACCGGACCCTCGGCGATGACGCGCAGGTCCGCATCGGTGACGACCGTTGCAATCTCGATGATAGAATCGTTCTGGCAGTCGAGACCGGTCATCTCCAGGTCAACCCAGATCAGCCTGTGCATCTGTGCACTCATCAGTCGGGATCCTCGCGAAGCCACCATGGCTACTGACGCCACGCAGGATTCTAGCAAAGCCGGCCTCGTGGTCGCGGCTTACGGCCGGCGTGGCATGCTCGAGACGACCGGCGGCATCACCCTGCCCTATGTCGTCCGCGGCCGGCGACTGCAGGTCTGCTGTGGCGACAGCGTGCACTGGCAGGCATTTTCGGCCAACGACCCGGTCGTGGTCAGCGGAGTGCTCCCGCGCAGGAATGAGCTCAGCCGGCAACCCGCCCGGGGCAGCAAGGCAGAAACCATCGCCGCCAATATCAGCCACCTGGTCATCGTCATGGCCGCGCTGCCGGCACCCGACCTGTTCATCACCGATCGCTACCTGTGTGCGGCACGCCTGATGGGGGCACAGGCTGCCATCGCCTGGAACAAGGCTGACCTCGCCCCACTGCCTGGAGCGGAACTCGCCGTCTATGCCGCGATTGGCTACCCGCTTTTTCCGGTATCGGCGACGACAGGCGCAGGACTCGACGCGCTGCTCACCTGGTTGGGCCAGGGCATCGGCCTGCTCGCCGGACAGTCGGGCGTGGGCAAATCCTCGCTCCTCAACCGTCTGGTGCCGGGTTCGAACACGGCAACCGGCGGGCTGTCAGCGGCCAGCGACGAAGGCCGGCACACCACCACGGCGTCGGTCATGTACACGCTGGCAAGCGGTGGGCGCCTGATCGATACACCCGGCGTGCGTGACTTCGTCCCGGCCATACCGGAGCTGCGCGATATCGCGCATGGCTTTGTCGAAATCGGCGCGACCGGACGCAACTGCCGTTTTGCCGACTGCAGCCATCTTCGCGAACCGAACTGTGCGGTCAACGCGGCAGTCGCGAAAGGCCGCATCGATGCGCGACGCCATGAAAGCTACCGGCGGCTCATGAATCTCGCCGGCCAGGCTGCCGACAACGTCTACTGATCTGCACCGATATGCGTGCGTGCCGCAATGGCATGCGACAGGGTGCCTGCATCCACATACTCGAGTTCACCGCCCATCGGCACGCCATGGGCGATACGCGTGGCGCGAATTCCGCGCTCCCGCGCAATGCCGGCGAGATAGCCAGCGGTCGCCTCGCCTTCCACCGTGGCACTGGTGGCGAGTATCAGCTCGCGCGTAACGCCCGCAGCGAGTTGCTGCTCGAGCAGTGGAATGCCGAGTTCGGCCGGACCGATGCCATCCAGCGGCGACAGCCGGCCCATCAGCACGAAATACCGGCCGCGCCAGCTGCCGGATTCCTCGATGGCGACGACATCGGCGGGCGTCTCGACCACGCACACGAGCCCATGATCACGGCGCGCGTCGCCACAGATCATGCACAACTCGGCTTCCGCAAACATCCGGCAGCGACCGCAGAGCCCCACCCTGTCGAGCGCGGCCTGCAACGCGGCCACGATCCGGCCCGCCCCGTCCCGGTCGCGATCGAGCAGATGAAAAGCCATGCGCTGCGAGGACTTCGGCCCGACACCGGGCAGGCAACGCAGCGCGGTCAGCAGATCCTGCAGAAGCGGCGTAAAGGCCATGTGTACCGGAACCGGCTCAGAACGGCAGCTTGAAGCCCGGCGGCAAGCCGAGCCCTGAAGCCATCCCACCGAGCTTTTCCTGGCTGGTGCGCTCCACCTTGCGCAGGGCATCGTTGAATGCGGCGATCAGCACATCTTCCAGCATTTCGCGGTCTTCACCGAGCAGTGCCGGGTCCACACTGATGCCGCGCACCTCGTGCTTGCAGCTCATGCGTATTTTGACCAGCCCTCCGCCCGCCTCACCGCTGACTTCGATGCTGGCAAGCTCGTCCTGGGCCTTCTGCATCTGCTCCTGCATCCGCTGGGCCTGCTTCATCAACTGACCGATATCGGCTCTCATA
>JAHDYM010000021.1 GCA_023383705.1 Gammaproteobacteria bacterium
CTGGATCTTCAACATCTACGTGCTGGTGAGCCTGATCAGTACACCGCTGATGGCCAAGCTCTCCGATCGCTTCGGCCGGCGCAGCATCTACATCCTCGACGTCGCGCTGTTCGTTTCGGGTTCGCTGGTCGTGGCCAGCGCCCGCAGCTATCCGGTGATGATTCTGGGCCGCGCCCTGCAGGCCGTGGGTTCGGGCGGCATCCTGCCGGTCGCGGCCGCCGTGATCGGTGACACGTTCCCCGCCGAAAAACGTGGCGGAGCACTGGGACTCATCGGTGCGGTGTTCGGCATGGCGTTTCTGATCGGGCCGGTCCTCGCTGGCTTCATCCTCAAGTATCTGAGCTGGCACTGGCTGTTCCTGATCAATCTGCCGATCGGCCTGATACTGATGATCAGTGCCGCACGCATGCTGCCGGCGACGCGGCCGGCGCAGCGCAAGCCCTTTGATTTCAAGGGTGTGCTGCTGTTGACCCTGGTGCTTGGCCCGCTTGCGCTCGGCATCACCGGCCTCGACCGGAGCCTGCCGTTGATGGGCATGGGCGAGCCACTGATCGGCGGGGCGATCATGTTTGCACTGGTGCTGGTTCCGCTGTTCTGGGCGACTGAAAAGCGCGCGGCAGACCCGGTCGTCCAGCCCCGGCTGTTCAGTTCCCGGCAGATGAACATCGCCGGGTTGCTGTCGATCGGTACCGGCATGGCCGAGACCAGCGGTGTGTTCCTGCCGTCGCTGGCCGTCGCGGGCATGGGCATGACCCCCCACGAGGCGAGTTTCTGGATGATCCCGACCGTGATCGCACTGATGATCGGTTCGCCGCTGGCGGGGCGTCTGCTCGACCGCATCGGCTCGAAGATCGTGGTCCAGTCCGGCCTGCTGCTGACGGCGCTGGGCTTTTTCATGTTCGGCATTGCCGGCACCAACATGATCTGGTTTGTACTCGGGCAGGTGCTCTCGGGCTTTGGCCTGGCGGCACTGCTCGGCGCGCCCTTGCGCTACGTCGTGCTCAACGAGGCCGGTGCCGAACAGCGCGGTGCGGCGCAGGGCCTGCTGAGCGTGATGCTCTCGATGGGCCAGCTCAGCGGTGCCGCACTGGTCGGCGCCATTGCCGCATCCTTTGGTCCGGATGATCCCCGGGGCTTCATGCAGGGCTTCATGCTCATCGGTGGCGTGATGGCGCTGATGACGATGCTCGCGCTCGGTCTCAAGAACCGGGCTGCAGAACGTGCCGCCAGCGCTGCCCTCAAGGCCTGATGCGCAGTTTTCCGGCCAGCCAGTTGCCGACAGCGTAGACCAGCAACAGCAGCATCGCGGCCTGTCCGCTCATGACGCAGGCGAGCTTCAGCTTCTTGGCCAGCACCAGCACGACGGGCAGCCAGCCAAACTCGGCGGGATAGAGGCTGATCAGGCCCAGGGCCGAGAGGTTTTCCAGCCAGTCGAACAGCGTTCCCAGCATGAACACCGGCAGCAGATTCCGCGCCGTGAGTGCGGCGTACCAGCCCGGCAGGCTGGCACGCATCGCGAAGGCCGCGGTCGCCGCAATGAACAGGCCGGCGAAGAACGGGAACGCGTAGTCGATCAGCGTGAACGCGTAGTAGAGCTGGCGCGCGTTCTCCGTCCAGGTGGCGAGCTGCGGGTAGACCTCGGCCGGCGCGAGCGCATTCTGCAGGTCGAAAGGCAGGTTGCCCGCCGCATGGGCTGGAAACTTTTCCCCGATGCGCAGCAGGGACAGCAGCGACCCCGCAAACAGCAGCACCACACAGAGGTAGAGCCACCAGGTCTGCGACACGCGGATCACCAGGTTCTGCAGCCGGTTCAGCATGGCCGGACCTCCATTCGCTGCCGTGATCATGCCTGCCGGATGCCGGTGCCTCAATCGGCACGGCTATACTTTTGCCGCGTGCGCAGTGTCCGGCGCGGGCCGAGGTATGTATAGATGGCTTATTGGCTGATGAAGTCCGAACCGTCGGTGTACGGCATCGATGATCTGGCGCGGGACGGCAGTACGGACTGGACCGGCGTGCGCAACTACCAGGTACGCAACATGTTCCGCGACGACTTCAGTCCGGGGGACCAGGCCTTTTTCTACCACTCAAGCTGTGCGCAGCCCGGTATCGTCGGCCTGATGACCGTCGCGGAGGCGGCGAGCCCTGACCCCGAGCAGTTTGACGCCCGGTCTGAGTATTTCGATGCGCGGGCAAAGCGCGACAAGCCGGTGTGGCTCGCGCCGAAGATGAGCTTCAAACAGAAGTTTGCCGGGGTGCTGACGCTGGATGAACTGCGCCGTCATGCAGAGCTCGCGGATCTGGCCGTGTTGCGCCGGGGCAATCGCCTCTCGGTCATGCCCGTCACGCCGGCGGAGTGGCGCTTCATGCTCGCTCTGGCCCGGAAGCTGAAGTGAGCGAGCCCGGGCGCGTGGCTCACTGCTGCGCCGGATTCTTCCGGCGGCTGTCGTCGAGGATCTGCTGACGCACTGCGCTGATCTCCGTGGTCCGCGATGCCGGCGCCGTGGCACTGCAGGCAGGTGTGCGCGGGCAGGCATTGCTGCGCGGACAGATCACGCTGGCCGGTGAATCCAGGGCCTCGCTCACCCAGGCGATATTCAGCACGCCGCCGACCGCGCGGATTGCACTGGCTGCGGTGGCCGGCACGGCCGCGCGGCCCCGGTGGCCCCGGCAGGCCTGGTGAACGCTCGCGACGATGGCCTCGGCATCGAAACCCTGTGATTCCAGAGCCGGTACCAGATCGATGCCGACCGACAGCACGTGCGGATTCCCGGCCATGTCCCTGGTGCGCAGTGAGTGGCAGCAGTAGAGCAGTATCCGATCACCGTCGATGAGCACCGAGATCTGCGAGGCCGGCTGCGAGGTCTTGCCCTGGTCGAGCATCCGGAACACGGCCCAGTGTGGGCAGGGATCGGAGACCATGGTGAAATTTCCCCACGGCAGGGGAATGCCGTTGCCCCGGTACACGGCGCGCAGGTACCCCGGCGGATAGGCGTCGAAGAAATGCCAGTGACGGTAGGGTGATACGGCAGTCATCCGTCGCATGAGCACAGCCGGCGTCAGTTCCAGCTTGCTGCAGGCTTCTATGCGGTAGCTCTCGCGCGTGAGGAAGCGCCGGAACGGCACTTTCGGACAGAGCAGCGCGCCGGCAAAAAAACCGCACTCGAAGTCGCGCCAGGCAGACAGTACATCCTGGGTATTCATCCCGCCCGTGTTGCCGATGTTGCCGGTCGGGCTGCCACCCATCACGCCACCCGTCGCGTGGGCCGACTTCAGTCCGTCGCCGCCGTGCAGGATCTTGTGCGCCAGGTGCGAGGCCAGGTCGAACTTCAGCCGGGCAGGATCTTTTTGCAGCTGGCGGTTGGCGTAGACGGTACCTGGCGCTTCATAGAAGGAGCGCACCATGCTGCGGACTTCGCGATCGTTGTCGCGGGCGAGCAGCGGCTTGCGCTCGAACCACTGGATCTTCACGCCATGCCGCTTGCAAAGGCGCAGCAGGTCATCGACCGTCAGCGGGAAGCGCCGTTCGCCGATGGCCTCGGCCGAGCGCTCCAGGTCCGGAAAATCGTTCTGCGCCATTTCCTGATAGGAGCGGATCAGCAAATGAGCGAACTGCTGGCCGGTGGTTCCGGTCTGTGCCAGCAGCTCGGGGATCGCGGCCTCGAGCAGTTCACGCGAGAACAGGAAGCCCGGCTCCAGCGGAATCCTCGCCGGACCACCCTTGACCTTGTCGCGCGGCGCGGCCTCGATCTCCGGGTTCTCGTCGAGAAACCAGTGGGCGTCCTTCTGGAACACCGAGGCCAGCAGCTCCAGCAGTTCGGCCGACGGGATACGCTGCCCGGTCTCGATCATGCTCAGGTAGGAAACGGAAGGCGCCAGGTCCGCATCGAGCTGGATGCAGCGGCTGGACAGGTCCTGCAGCGTCAGGCCATTCCGCTTGCGGAGTGCGCGGAACTTGGCGCCGAGGAAGTGGCTTTTTCTGAGCAGAGTGGACATAAGGCTGATGTGAAATTTACAGTGTGAAATTTCCGATGTGAAATTTCTCTGAAAAGCATCGTAAGCTCTGGCCATGGATACAGCAAGCCAGACAACCAGCCAGCCCGACAGCATTCTCACGCCGCAGGCCCTGCGGCTGGTCACCGAACTGCAGCGGCGCTTCAATCCGCGCCGGCTGGAACTGCTGGCAGCCCGCCAGCAACGCCAGGCGGCCATCGACGCCGGCGCCTTGCCCGACTTCCTGCCCGAGACGGTGGCCATACGCGCAGCGGACTGGAAGATTGCGCCGGTGCCCGCCGACCTGCAGGACCGGCGGGTCGAGATCACCGGTCCGGTCGAGCGCAAGATGATGATCAACGCGCTGAACTCGCGGGCCCTGGCCTTCATGGCCGATTGCGAGGACTCCTGTGCGCCGACCTGGGCGAACATCGTCCAGGGCCAGCAGAACCTCAAGGACGCCGTCGATCGCACCATCAACTACACCGATCCCGCCAGCGGGAAGCACTACCGCCTCAATGACCGGACCGCAACGCTGATCGTGCGCCCGCGCGGCTGGCACCTGGTGGAGAAACACATATCAATCGACGGTGTGCCGGTATCCGCCTCGCTGTTCGACTTCGGCGTGTACCTCGCCAACAACCACGAATCGCTGGCCCGTCACGGCACCGGCCCGTACTTCTACCTGCCCAAGCTGGAGAGCCATCTGGAAGCGCGGCTGTGGAACGAGGTCTTCGTCGCCGCGCAGGAGCATCTCGGCATGCGGCAGGGGACGATCAAGGCCACCGTGCTGATCGAGACGATCCTCGCCGCCTTCGAGATGGACGAGATCCTCCACGAACTGCGCGAGCATTCGGCGGGGCTCAACTGCGGACGCTGGGACTACATCTTCAGTTTCATCAAGAAATTCCGCAACCGCCCGGACTTCATGCTGCCGGACCGGAGCACGGTGACCATGGAACGGCACTTCCTGAAGTCCTATGTGGACCTGCTGATCCGCACCTGTCACCGGCGCGGGGCGCATGCGATGGGCGGCATGGCCGCACAGATCCCGGTCAAGAACGATCCGGCAGCCAACGACGCGGCGATGGCCCGCGTGCGCGCCGACAAGTTGCGCGAGGCCAGGGCCGGCCACGATGGCACCTGGATCGCCCACCCGGGCCTCGCCGAGGTCGCACTCGAAGCCTTTGCCACCGTCATGACGGGTCCGAACCAGCTGCAGGTCAGCCGCGACGATGTGCAGGTGACTGCCGCCGACCTGTTGCGCGTCCCGGAGGGCCCGATCACCGACGAGGGGCTGCGCCACAACATCCGCGTCGGCCTGCAATACCTGGAGGCCTGGCTGGGCGGGCAGGGCTGCGTGCCGCTCTATCACCTGATGGAGGACGCGGCGACCGCCGAGATCTGCCGCGCACAGATCTGGCAGTGGGTGCGACATGGTGCGCAAACCAGCGATGGCCGGCCTGTCAGCATCGAGCGCTTCAACACCACCCTGCAGGAGGAACTGCAGGTGATCGCCCGCGAGCTCGGTGCCGCACGCTTCGGCGCCGGGCACTTCGACGCGGCGGTGCAGATGTTCACCGCGATGATCGCGCAGCGCGAGTTCGACGAGTTTCTTACCGTGCCGGCCTACGCACGCCTGGCCTGATGTCCGTCTGTACTGGTACCACCCGAGCTGTCTGAGGATGACGCCATGAGCAATCGCAACGACGCCGAAAAACTCCGCCGCGACTGGGCCGACAGCCCGCGCTGGGCCGGCATCACGCGGCCCTATTCCGCGGAAGATGTGCTCCGCCTGCGCGGTTCGGTGCAGGTCGAGCACACGCTCGCCCGGCTCGGTGCGGAAAAATTCTGGCGCCTGCTGCACACCGAGAAGGTCGTGTGCGCACTCGGTGCGATGACCGGCAACCAGGCGGTCGAGGAGATCCAGGCCGGGCTCAAGGCCATCTACTGCTCGGGCTGGCAGGTGGCCGGCGATGGCAACAGTGCCGGCGAGATGTATCCGGACCAGAGCCTCTATCCGGTCGACTCGGTGCCGAAGATGGTCGAGCGCATCAACAACGCACTGCTGCGCACCGACCAGATCCACCACATGCAGGGTGATGAGCGCATCGACTGGCTGGCGCCGGTCATCGCCGATGCCGAGGCGGGCTTTGGCGGCAACCTGAATGCCTTCGAACTGACCAAGTCGCTGATTCGCGCCGGCGCCGCCGCTGTGCACTTCGAGGACCAGCTTTCCTCCGCCAAGAAGTGCGGGCACATGGGTGGCAAGGTACTGGTGCCGACGCAGGATGCGATCAACAAGCTGGTCGCCGCGCGCTTTGCGGCCGACGTGATGGGCGTGCCGACGGTGCTGGTGGCGCGCACCGATGCCGATGCGGCCAACCTGCTGCAGTCGGATTTCGACAGCCGCGATGCACGCTTCCTGACCGGTGGTCGCACCGAGGACGGCTTCTTCGAGGCGCGCGCCGGTATCGAGCAGGCCATCGACCGCGGCCTGTCCTATGCGCCCTACGCGGACCTGATCTGGTGCGAGACCTCGAAGCCCGATCTCGCCCAGGCCGAGCGCTTTGCCAGGGCGATCCATGCGAAATACCCGGGCAAGCTGCTGGCCTACAACTGCTCGCCGTCCTTCAACTGGCGCGCCAACCTGCCGGTCGAGCGGCTGCGGGATTTCCGTGAGCAGCTCGCGGCGATGGGTTATCGCTTCCAGTTCATCACCCTGGCCGGCTGGCACGCGCTCAACCTGTCGATGTTCGAACTGGCGCGTGCCTACCGGCAGGACGGGATGTATGCCTACTCGGATATGCAGGAACGCGAGTTTGCCAACGAAGCGCATGGCTTCCGCGCCGTGCGGCACCAGGCCTTCGTCGGCACCGGCTACTTCGATGCCGTGCAGACCGTGATCTCGGGCGGCGGCACCTCGACCACCGCGATGGCCGGCAGCACCGAAACCGAGCAGTTCCGTGCCGCTGGCCACTGACAGGGCCTGCTGCAGGTGCCTGGGTGAGGGCGATGGACGGCAGTAGCCACGATCCTGCCATCCACGCACTTGCCGCGCCGACTGCGGCAGCGATCTTTGCGGCCTTCGAGGACTACAACGACACTTTTCGCAGCATCACGCGCCGTGCGCAGCGGCGTTTCGAGGCCCGCGAGTGGCAGCTCGGCCAGCGCGATGCGGTCGAGCGCATCGAACTCTACGATCATCGCGTGGAACGCTGCCTGGCCGGGCTGGTCGGCACACTCGGCCGGCACATCGCCGAGGAGGCCACCTGGAGCGCGGCGCGGACCGAGTTCGCCAGCCTGACCGCCGATTGCCCCGATCGCCAGTTTCACGCGACCTTTTTCAATTCCCTGACCCGCAAGGTGTTCGCGACGGTCGGTGTGAACGCCAGCGTCGAGTTCATCGCCGATGACGACGAGCTGCCACACGGCACCGCGCCGGTCATCGGGATCAGCCGGCAGGATGGCCTGGTGCCGGGCCTCGAGCGCCTGCTGGCCGGATTGCCCTGGGCCGGGCGCTTCCAGGATGCCGCACGCTCGGCACAGTTCATCGCCGCTGAAATTGAGACGGTGCTGCAGGTGCGCGGCTTGGCCGGCCAGCTCAGCCGCCTCGAAGTGCTGGAGCCGGTGTTCTACCGCGCGACGCGTGCCTATGTGGTGGGCCGGATCGGCGGCGGTGACTGGACCTTTCCGCTGGTGATTGCCTGCGCGCATCCCGAGTCGGGCATCGTTGCCGACACGGTGATGATCTCGGATTACGAGCTGCGCCCGCTGTTCGGCTTCTCGCGCTCGTACTTCCACGCCGACCTCGCCATCGTCGAGCCGGTGGTGCGTTACCTGTGTTCGATCATGCCGGGCAAACCCGTCGACGAGCTGTACACCGTGCTTGGCCGGGCCAAGCAGGGCAAGACCGAACGCTACCGCAGCCTGTTTCGCCATCTTGCCGCCTCCACCGACCCCTTCGTGCATGCCGAGGGCGTGCCCGGCATGGTCATGGTGGTGTTCACGCTCAACTCCAGCGAGCTGGTCTTCAAGGTGATCCGCGACCGCTTTGCCTTTCCGAAGACCTCCTCGCGCGAGGAGGTGATGGAGAAGTACCGCTTCGTGTTCCGCCACGACCGGGTCGGACGCCTCGTCGATGCGCAGGAGTTCCGCCGGCTGCGCTTCCCGCGCGCACGCTTCGCGCCGGAACTGCTCGCTGAATTGCTGGACTCGGCGGCCAGCAGCTGCCGCCTCGATGGCGATGACCTGATCATCGACCTCTGCTACCTGGAACGCCGCCTGAAGCCCCTGGATGTCTACCTGCGTGAAGCCGAACCGGCGGCAGCGCGCCGGGCGATCCGCGATTACGGGCAGGCGATCCGCGACCTGGCACTCAGCAATGTCTTCCCCGGCGACCTGCTGCTGAAGAACTTCGGCGTGTCGCGCCATGGCCGGGTGATCTTCTATGACTACGACGAACTGTGCCTGGTCACCGAATGCCGCTTTCGCGACCTGCCGGCTGCCCGCGATGACGATGACGAGCTGCGCGCCGAGCCGTGGTTCTATGTGGGCCCGGACGATGTGTTTCCGGCGCAGTTTCTCGAGTTCCTCGGCCTGCGCGGCGAACTGCGCGAGGAGTTCCTGCGCTATCACGCGGCCCTGCTGGATGCCGATTACTGGCGGCAACTCAAGGCCGCGCACGTGGCCGAGGAGCATCTCGAGGTCGTGCCGTATCAGCGCCGGCAGATTTCGCATATCCTAGCCGCCCCCTGACATCCGCCCGGCGGATCACGCGAAATACAGGAGTTTTCTGTGGCTGCTTCCCTGCCGCGGGATCGTCTGATCCTGCTGGTCGGCCTCATCACTTATGGAATGGGCCAGTCCCTGCTGTTCGTCATCTTTGCCCCGCTGGCCCGCCAGCTCGGCATCGCGGAATGGCAGCTCGGTTTCATCATCGCCGCTTCGAACGTCATGCTGGCCTTTTCCGCGCCGCGCTGGGGCGTGGCCAGCCAGTCGATGGGCCGGCGCACCGTCTACCTGATCGGGCTCGGTGGTTACACGCTCGGTTATGCCGCGCTCGCGCTGGGCGTGCAGGCCGGACTCTGGGGCTGGATAGCGGCCGGACCGCTGTTCATCCTGTTGCTGGTGCTGCGCCTGGCCTATGGCATCGTCGTGGGTGGCGTCAGCCCCGCGGCCACGGCCTACATCGCCGATACCACCGATGAAAGCTCGCGTGCGCAGGGCATGGCGCTGGTGGGCATGTCGGGCGGCCTCGGCACGATCCTCGGCCCGGCCTTCGGTGGCGCACTGGTATTCGTCAGCCCCGTGTTCCCGATGTATGCCGCGGCGCTGCTCGCGGCCGCAGCGGGTGTCTGGGCCTATGCCGGACTGCGCGAACCGGTACGCCACGTGCAGAGCGGGCCAACCGCGAAACTGCGCGTGTTCGATCCGCGCATCCTGCCGTATCTGGTCGGCTGGTTCGTGGTCTTTGGCGTTTTCACCGGCATCCAGACCATCACTTCCGGATTCATCGCCGACCGCTTTGGCCTGACCGAGACCGTCGACATCCAGCACACCATGATGGTGGCGCTGCTGTCGATGGCCTTCGTGACCGTGCTCGTGCAGGCCGTTGTGCTGCAGCGCTGGAAGGCCACGCCGGGCACCATGCTCAAGCTTGGCTTCGGCGTCATGGTCATCGCCCTGCTGATCATCGCCTGGGGTCCCGGCGTCATGGCGCTGTATGTCGGCTACGCGCTGTTTGGTTTCAGCTTCGGCTTCTGTGCGCCGGCGCTGAATGCCGCCGGCAGCCTCAGCGTGACCACGGCGGAGCAGGGCGCCGTGGCCGGCCTGCTCTCGGCTGCACCGACGGTCGGGATGATCTTCGGTCCGATCCTGTGCGGCCTGGTCTACAGCGTGGTGCCCTCGGCACCGATGCTGGTCGGTGCGCTGCTGACCGCACTGGTCTGGGTGTGGTTCCTGTTCATCAAGGTGCCGGACCCGCAGCCGACCGGCCCGTAGCCCAGGCTCGTATCAGCCGCGCCGGCTCAGCGCGCCCGCAGCAGCCGCATCCCGTTGAGCGTCACGATCAGCGTGGCGCCGACATCCGCCAGCACTGCGAGCCACAGGCTGGCGATGCCGGGGACCGCCAGTCCGAGTACCGCCAGCTTCAATATCAGGCTCAGTGCGATGTTCTGCTGGACCACGCTGCGTGCCTGCCGGCTGACGCGCAGCACCAGCGGGATATTGCGCAGGTTGTCCTGCATCAGCACCACATCGGCCGTCTCCATGGCCTGGGCCGTGCCGCCACCGCCCATCGCGATGCCGATGTCGGCCTGTGCCAGCGCCGGCGCATCGTTGATGCCGTCGCCGATCATGGCCACCGGGCCCTCGGCCTGCAGCTGGCGGATGACGCCGAGCTTGTCCTGCGGCAGCAGGCCGGCCCGGATCTCGTCGAGTCCGCCGATCTGTGCGGCCACCGACTCGGCCACGTTGCGGTGATCGCCGGTCAGCATGACGGTCTTCATGCGCGGATCGAGCGCATGCAGTTCGGCGAGCGCCGTTTTGCTCTCCGCACGCGGCTGGTCTTCGACGCCGATGAAGCCCAGCATGCCGTTGCCGCGTCCGACCAGCATCACGGTCTTGCCCGAGGACTGCAGCGCCGCGGCGCTGCCGCAGATCTGTTCCGCACAGTTGTCGCCATGGGCGAAGAGTTCGTGGGTGCCCACCGCGATGCGCTCGCCGGAGACCTCGCCGGATACGCCGCGGCCAATGTGGGCGGTGATGCCGGTCGCCTGCGGGAAACGCCCGGCCACGCCCATCGACTGTGCCGATGCCACCACCGCCTGCGCGAGTGGATGCTCCGAGGCCACTTCCACCGCAGCGGCGATGGCGACGACTTCCTCGCAGACAACACAGTCGTTCGCGGCAAGCGCTTCATGCCGGCAGTCGCGGCCGAGGATACTGGTCACGGCGGGCTGGCCCGCCGTCAGCGTGCCGGTCTTGTCGAAGGCAACGATGTGGATGTTGGCCATGCGGTCGAGCTGCGCGCCACCCTTCACCAGCACACCAAGCTGGGCTAGGCGGGCGAGTGCGCTGACCACCGTGACCGGCGTGCTGATGATCAGCGCGCAGGGGCAGGCGATGATCAGCATCGCGAGTCCGCGATACAGCCAGCCGTGCGTGCCATCCGGCAGGTCGAGGAACGGCTGGCCGAAAACCAGTACCGGGATGGCGACGATCAGTGCGGCCAGCGCACAGACCAGCGGCGTGTACCAGCGGGCGAAGCGGTCGATGAAGCGTTCGGCCGGCGTGCGCTCGGCCAGCGCCTTTTCCACCATGCCGGCGATGCGCGCCACGGTGGAGTCACCGGCCGCGCGCAGCACGTTGATGGTGAGCGCACCGGCGCCATTGACGGTGCCGGCCAGGACTTCGTCGCCGACCGTGCGGTCCACCGGCATGCTCTCGCCGGTGACGGCCGCCTGGTTGACGCTGGAACTGCCCTCGATGATCTCGCCGTCGAGCGGGATACGCTCGCCGGGCTTCACCAGGATGCGCGCACCGACCGCCACCGAGGAGGTCGGATGACGACGCTGGTGGTAGTGCACGGCAGGTTTGTGCTGGTGGTCGTGGCCCTCGTGATTGCAGCCGGGGCCGTGCTTGTGTTCGGCCTTTGCGGCCGGCGCACCGTGATCGCCGTGGTGCGGTTCCAGCACGGTGGTTTCATCGGGCTGCAGCGACAGCAGGCTGCGCAGCGCATCGCGCGAGCGCTCGGCGCTGTAGGCTTCCAGGGCTTCGCCGAGCGTGAACAGCAGTACCACGGCGGCGGCTTCGCCGGTCTCGCCGATGGCCACCGCACCCACCGAAGCCACGCCCATCAGCAGGTCGATGGTGACGTGCCGCGCGATCAGCAGTGAGCGCAGGCCCTTGTAAAGGATCGGTGCGCCGATGATGACGACCGTCGCCAGCAGGGCGATTTCCACGAAGTCGGTGCCGAACAGCACGTCGGCCAGCGCCACCGCGACCAGATGGGCGCTGACCAGCAGCGCAATCTTCGTGCGCCGCTCGGCGTAGAGAAAGCGCAGGAAACCCTTCAGCCCGCGCAGTTCGGGGCGGGGCGCCTGCCTGGCTTCGCTGCCGTCGACGATGTGATAGCCGAGGCTGCGGATCTTGGCCTCCACCGCATCGCGCGGGGCCGAACCGCTCGCCTCGAGGGTCTCGGTAGTGAAGTTGACTTTGACGGCCGTGACGCCCGGCAGGCTGCGCAGCGCCTGCTCAAGGGTCAGCGCACAGCTGCCACAGTCCATGCCGCCGATCTTCAGCCGCAGGCTTGGTCCGGTGGGTGCCACAGTCGTATTCATCACAGAAAACTCCCCGCCAGCCCGGCAAATCCGGGTTGCTGGCCGGGATGATCGACCTTGAAGGCAGCTTCAGGGTCAAGGGCCGGGCCCGAAGGGGGGAATTAATGAATGCGGATCAAGTGCTGGCGCGGTGTTCCAGGGCCAGGAAGAACTGGGCGAAAAGGAAGGCATTGTCGCCGTGGGCCGAGAACACATAGCCTTCCGCGGTGTATTCCACGCGCGGTTCGGTATGTGCGGCGCAGCCAGCCTCCGAGGCGGCAATCTGCTGGAGCGCCACGCCGATCTGCGGGTCATCGCCGGGGACCAGCACGCTGTAGCCATCGGTCTCGCGCCACACGTGGATGTGCCGGCCGCGCAGGATGTCCAGCACCTCGCCACGGTCCCAGCTCGCCAGCGCGCAGCCCATGCGCTTCATCAGCGAGCGCAGGGACGCGGCTTCGGTCCGCGGCGTGCTCTTGTGGCCGCAGACCTGGTCTACCAGCCGGCGGTAGAGTTCGCGCGCACCGTCCTCGGCCGGCAGCTGGCCGGACATCTCGCGCAGGAAAACCTCGAGCTCATGCCGGAGCACCAGCAGTTCGGTGAGCCGGCGCTCGATTTCGAGGAAGCGGTCCTCGGCAATCCGCGTGACGCTGCCAGCCGGCCGGGCCTTGCCCCTGGCGGCTTTCTTCTGCGCCGGCGCCGGCTGTCCGGCGGACAGGAACTGGCGGATGTCGTCCAGTGAGAATCCCAGCCGCTTGGCGCGGTTGATGAACAGCAGCGTGCGTTCCGCTTCCGGGCCGTACAGCCGGTAACCGGCTGCGGTGCGCAGCCCCGGACTGAGCAGGCCTTCCTTCTCGTAGTAGCGCAACACCGAGGGCGCCACGCGCGCGCGCTTCGCCAGCGCGCCGATGGTCAGGTCGCGGCGTGGCGGTACCGGGCTGGTCTTGCGGGGGCTCATGGGGCCGTCGGCATCAGCCGTGTGGCGAAGGCATTCATCGCTGCGGCGGTTTCTGCCGGGGCTTCTTCCTGCACATAGTGGCCGGAAGTCGGCACCAGCACGGCGGTATTGTTCGGCATCAGTTCCCGCAGTTGCTCGAACTCGCCGGCCGGCTTGCCGCGATCCTGCGCGCCCCAGACGATCAGTGCTGGCACCTTTAGCTGCGGCAGCATCGGTACCTCGTCGGCCTCGTTGTACTGGCCCATCAGGCTGGTCATGCCGGACAGGTAGCCCTCGCTGCGCGAGGTCAGGCTGAGGTTGCGCACGACCTCGTCGGTGACGATCGAGGGATCGACGAAGGAGCGGCGCAGGAAATTCGCGCGGAATTCCGGGTCGCCGAACAGCTTCGCCTGGATGCGCTGCATGGGAAAGAAGATGTAGCGTGCGATCGGCGGTACGCCGGTGGAGATGATGCCGGGATTCATCACCACCAGGCCGATCACATCCGGGTTGTCGAGTGCCACGCGAAAGGCGATCGCGCCGCCCAGCGAATGACCGCCGATCACCACGTTCTTCAGGCCCAGCGCCCGGATGAAGTCCTTCATCATCCGCGCCTGGTTCGGGTTCTGGTAGTCGAAGTCCACCGGCTTCGCCGACAGGCCATAGCCCGGCATGTCCACGGCGATCACGTAATAGTGCGTGGTGAGCAGCGGCGCGAGCAGCCGGAAACTCTGCAGGGAATTGCCAAAGCCGTGCAGCAGCACCGCAACCGGCTTGTCCGGCGCCGGTTCGCCCCAGCTGTGGTAGCGCAGCTCCAGGCCATTCACGCTGACAAAGCTGTCGCCGGGATCCGCCAGCGAGCGGGCCGGCACCTCGGTGATGCCGGTCGGCCAGTACGCGTAGACCACCATTGCCAGCCATGCGGCCAGCAGCAGGCCGGCCAGTCCGAAAAATATGCGCTTCAACCAGATCATGCTCGGGTGCCTGTGCCTCGGGATAACAATATGACTACCAGATCGCCACGCGCAAGATAGTGCGGAGCGGTGCCGACTGCGAGCCTTGGCCAGGACCCGGTGCAGATTGCGGTACGCGGTGACCACCGGCCGGCTGCGCGGTCCGGGGCTGGGGCCGCAGAAGGTACCAGCGTAGTGGTCCAGTTTCTGGGGCCCCCTCGATTACCATGGGAACTTGCGGTTTGATTGGCCTTAGGATTGGATCCCAGGTCACGGAGGCTGCCATGAAATCGATGAAACTGGGCAAGGCCTTTACCTTGATCGAGTCGGGACCGGTCGTTCTGGTGGTCACCAGTGACGGAAAGAAGAACAACATCATGACCATCTCCTGGACCATGGTGACCGATTTCACGCCGCGATTCGCCATTACGACAGGAGACTGGAACTACTCCTTCAAGGCGCTCAGAAAGACCAGGGAGTGCGTTATCGCTGTTCCGACCGTGGACATGCTGGATACCGTGGTTGGCGTGGGAACATGCTCGGGAGCAGAGACAGACAAGTTCAGCAGGTTCCACCTCACGCCAATGCGCGCCCGGGTGGTCAGGGTCCCCCTGATCGGGGAATGTCTCGCAAACATCGAGTGCAAGGTTGTAGACATTGTGAGCAAGCACAATATCGTCGTTCTGGAGGGCGTCGCTGCGCATGTGGATGCCGCCAGGAAGGAGAAGCGCACGGTACACGCCGTCGGTGATGGAACATTCATCGTGGATGGCAGGAAACTCGACCGCCGCCGGCAGATGGCGTCAAAGGTGCCTGATGGGGTGTAGCAGTGGCGGCACCAGGGTTGCTCCGCGTAGACTGATACTTTAGTATCACTTCATGCGTACCGAACTCGTCACGACCCTCAAGCGCCAGGCCACAGAGCTGCTCGATGAGCTCGAGCGCAGTCGTGAGCCCATTCTCATCACCCAGCACGGGCTACCCAGCGCGTACCTGGTGGATGTGGAGAGTTTCGAGATGCTCCAGCGCCGCATGAGTCTGCTGGAGGGCATCGCACGCGGAGAAAAGGCCTTGGAAGACGGTCGCATGGTGTCTCACGCGCAAGCCAGGCGGCGCATGAGCCGATGGTTGAAGTAGTCTGGTCAGAGCCTGCACTCGCAGATCTCGACGCAATCGCTGACTACATTGCGCTGGATAATCCGGACGCTGCGTCCCGACTGGTGCAGCAGGTATTTCGACATGTAGACCAGTTGGTCGCCCACCCCCCGAGTGGTTCGAAGCTTCCTGAGCTGAAGGGTTGGAGGTACCGGCAGATAATCGAGCCTCCGTGCCGCGTCATTTACCGTCACGACAGCGAGTCGGTCTATATCCTGCACGTTGTCCGATCCGAGCGCTTGTTGCAGAGATCCGTGCTCAACAAGCGCTCGAAGGAACCGAAGAAGTGAGTCTGTTGACCGGTCGTTATACCGGCTTCGTGCCTCTATTCAACTCCCGAAATAAGAGGGTTGGGATCTCTCAAGCCTGATCAGCAACACTAGCCTCAAAGGAGCCACGATGACTGCCCGCGCAATTGTTATCGCCTGCCTGGTGCTGCTCCTTCAGCCCCAGGTGCATGCCCAGGAAACCAACGCCAATGAAGCATCGATCCGGGAGCTTCTGCTGGTAACGGACGCCAAGCAGCTGCTCGACCGAATGTGGGTACAAATGGATCTGATAATGGAGAACTCCATGAAGCAGGCGCTGTCCGGACAGCCTGTCACGCCAGCCCAGCAGGTCGTTCTCGACGATATGCGCAAGCAGATGGGCGCTTTGCTCAAGGAGGAGCTGGCGTGGGAAGTGTTTGAACCGCTGATGATTGATGTCTACCTCAACACTTTCACGGAAGAAGAGGTGCAGGGCATGCTGCAGTTCTACAAGTCACCGGCTGGGAGGGCGGTAGTCACGAAGATGCCTGCTGTCATGCAGGCTTCCATGCAAGCTGTTCAGGGGCCCATTGCAGCGATGCAACCGAAGCTGCGCAAGCTGCAGGAGGACACCGTCAGAAAGCTGATGGAGGCCAAATGATCTTGCGAGCCAACCATGCGTTGCGTTCGGATGTAGCCGCGTGGGTTTTTTCTCGTTAGCTGCTACGCATAACCGGGAGGTGCCCCGTGAATGTTCGTCCCAAAGAACTGGTCGCTGCGGTATGGGCCGTTGTTTTCCTCCAGATGCTGGATGCGGCGTACACCGTTGGACTGCCACTGAGCCAGGGCACGTTGGCGCAGGGCGACGTGACCGAGGCCATCGTCGGCGCAATCCTGTGGCTGGTGGTGGCGTATCTGATCTATATGGGCCGGGGCTGGTTGCGCTACGTCTATACCATCGTTGTATTGGCTGGTGCCGGCTTTCTCGTGTACGCGAAGGTTACGGACCTGGCTTTGATTGCCGGGGCTGCGCTGTCGGTAGTGCCCTGTGTTCTATGGTTCATGCCGGCCTCAAATCGCTGGTTTTCGGCCCGGAAGCAGGGTGACAGCTGAGCAATCGCTGAAGCCGGTTTCCTGCAGTCTGGTGTCTGGAAGCGGCAACGGCAATAATCACTCCGTGTTGGGTCGGTACGTGCCGCGCGCGGCAACCGATGGGTATGGTCAGGTACTGAGGCACCATGAGCGCTGAAATCATCGGACTGGAAGACGGCATTCTCACGGTACGCCTGAGCGGCCATTTGACCCAGGCGGACCTGGCTGCCCTGCACCGTGAGACAGGTGCGATCATCGAGCGCCTCGGCAATGTCCGCATCCTGGTTTGCGCCGAGGACTTCCAGGGGTGGGCCGCCGGTGGCACATGGGACGATTTCTCCTTCCAGGAAACCTACGACTCGCGGATCGGGCGCATGGCCATCGTGGCTGCCGAACAGTGGCGCGATCTCGCGCTGCTCTTTACCTCGAATGAGCTGCGGTCCTTTCCCATCGAGTTTTTCCCGCCTGAACGCCTGGCTGAGGCGCGGGCGTGGATGGGTGAGGACTAGCTGCGGACTTTTGAAGGAATCTGTTGGGGGTAATTCAATGACCAGGCCGGAAAACAGCCACTGTCGGTCCATCAGCGGCGTGCTGGCAGCCGCCCTGCTGGCGACGAGTCCTGCCATCTGCGCTGACACGTTTTCGGACTGCCTGCTTGAAGGCATCGAGACGGCGGACGACAGCACCACCGTCGCACAGCTCAGGGACCGTTGCCGGCAGCGGGGCGCATTGCCCGCGCCGTCGGCCGATGTCGCCACGCCGCCCGAAAAGCGGTCGGTGGTCGATACCCGCCTGCAGCAGGAGTTCTCCGCGCAGGAACGTGATTACTTCCTTACCGCACACCGGCCGAACTTCATTCTTCCGGTCGCCTACAACAGCAAGCCCAACAACGAGCCTTTCCTGGCCGTTGATCCGGATGCTGCCGAACTGGACAAGACCGAGGCCGAGTTCCAGATCAGCATCAAGTTTCCGCTGGCGCGGGATCTCTGGGGCGACAACGATCTGCTGCTCGGATACACGACCCGGTCGTGGTGGCAGGTCTACAACGATGACGAGAACGTGTCGTCGGCATTCCGCGAGACCAACTACGAGCCCGAAATATTCCTGCGTCATTACGGCGGGCCGGAGTTCCTGGGTGGCCGGATCGCCGGTTTCGACATCGGTCTGAACCACCAGTCCAACGGTCGCGGGGAGGCGCTGTCGAGAAGCTGGAACCGGGTGATGGGGCAGACCGTGCTCGACTATGGTGACGTCGCGGTTGCGCTGCGTGCGTGGTACCGGATTCCGGAGGATGACGAGGACGACGACAACCCCAGGATGTACCGCTACCTCGGCTATGGCGATATCCGCGCCGTCTGGGCACCGAACCGGAACACCTTTTCGTTCATGCTGCGCCCGGGTACGGAAAAAGCCGCCTATGAGCTGACCTGGAGCCACCCCGTTTCCGAGTGGCTGCGCGTGTATGCCCTCTACTTCAACGGCTACGGCGAGAGCCTGCTTGATTACGATCAGCGGGTGGAGCGGGTAGGCATCGGCTTCGCGCTGACTGACTACATCATGCGCTAGCTGCGATCAGGCCCGGGCTGGCATCCGGCTCAGAAGGTATAGCCCAGGCTGGTGACGATGCCGTAATCGTTTTTCTCGCCCTCGATGGGCGGTTCACTGTCGTAGGTGTTGTAGAAACTCAACTCGAGAAACAGGTCTTCGATCAGTTCGCGGCGCACGCCGAGGTCGAGGTTGGTGCGGAACCGTCCGCCTTCCGTCAGGCTGGGATAGACAGTCAGCGAGGTCAGGATGCTGGTCTTCGGCGTGTCGTAGGTGAAGAACTCGTACTCGGTGTTCAGGAGACCTTCGACGCTGGTCTCGGCGCTCTCGGCTCCGGCACGCTGTTCGTTGACCACGGCCAGGCCGCCGGTGGCCGACCAGAGGCTGCGCCCGGTCTGCAGCAGGAAGCGTCCATAACCTGCGCCGGCGAGCGCGCGCAGATCGATGGCCTGTTCGTCATTGCGCTCCAGGCTGCCAAGCACGGCCCAGAACCAGCGTTGCTCGAGCAGGCGGCGATAGACGGCGCCAAAGTCCGCCCGAATGCTGTCCTCGGCGTCGTCCTGGGAGCGCGAATACAGCGAACCGCCGAGATCGAGCTGGAAATTCACCGCGCGCCGTCGCGCGTCGAAACTCGCGCTGATCGATGTGTCGTTGTTGGCCTTGGTCTTGTCGAAGCCGGCACTGACCGAGCCGTCCCAGCGCTTGATCCGCTCGATGTCCAGCTTCAGCGGGTCGATCCACGCGACCTGCCCCATATCCAGCCGCCGGGGTTCGTCCCGGTCGATCACCACCAGCGTGCCGTCATCGCCTGGTGTCGCGAGCGTGCCCTGCACGCGTTCACCGTCCAGCAGCTCGACAATATAGATCTCCTTGCTCGTCAGCCGGACGATGTCCTTCCACTCCACATAGACGGTGCCCATGCTGTCGGTACTCAGCTTCAGGCGGCCGCGCTCCAGCCGCTTGATCTCGGCGGTCAGGCGATCGCCGTTGCGCAGGTGGATGACATCGGTCTTGTCGGCAAGGGCAACGCTGGTGAAGTTGAGCAGGAGGAGGGCGGCGATCAGTTTGCCTGCGGAGGCAGCTCTGCTGTTCATGGGGGCCTGTTCTCCTCGCTCACCCGGCCGTCTGGCACAGGCAAAAGGTAACATGCCGGATACGCCTGAACAGGCGCCGCGACCCCCTGCCGGTGCTTCATCCTTGTGCTAGCCTGCAAGCGGACATCGGCCAGGCGCATGCCTGGCGAGCCAGGTATTTAACGCCATGTTCGAGTGGATCCGGAACTACCGCGGCGAGTGGCTGCGACCCGATCTCGTCGCGGGTCTCGTCACCGGTGCGGTCATCATCCCGAAGGCGATGGCCTACGCCACCGTCGCCGGCCTGCCGGTGCAGGCGGGCCTGTATACCGCCTTCCTGCCGATGCTGGTCTACGCCTTGCTCGGTTCCTCGCGGGTGCTCAGCGTCAGCACCACGACCACCCTCGGCATCCTGACCGGCGCGCAGCTGGCCATCGTTGCCCCCGACGGCAACCCGGCCGTGCTGCTGCCCGCGCTGGCCACCCTGACCTTGCTGGTCGGCGCGATACTTGCCCTCGGCGCGCTGCTGCGCCTCGGCTTCCTCGCCAACTTCATCTCCGAGCCGGTGCTCATCGGTTTCAAGGCCGGCATCGGCTTCGTGATCGTGCTCGACCAGGTGCCGAAGCTGCTCGGCGTGCATTTCCCCAAGGGGACATTCGTCGGCAACCTGCAATCCCTGCTGGCAAGCCTGCCGCAGACCTCGGCGATCACGCTGGCAGTCGCCGGCGCGACCATCGCCTTGCTGCTGGGCATGGAGCGCTTCGTGAAGCGCCTGCCGGCGCCGCTGGTAGCGGTCGGTGCCAGCATCGCGGCCATGGCGCTGCTCGGCCTGGAGGCTCGCGGGGTCGAATCGATCGGTGCGATTCCAGGCGGCCTGCCGGCGCTGATGCTGCCCGACCTGTCGCTCATACCCGTGCTCTGGCCGGGGGCGATGGGCATCGCGCTCATGAGCTTCACCGAGACGGTAGCGGTCGGGCGAGCCTTCGGCCGGCCGGACGAACCGCCCTTGCGCGCCAACCGTGAACTGGTGGCGACCGGCCTCGCCACTGCGGCCGGTGCCTTCATCGGCGGCATGCCTGCCGGCGGCGGCACCTCGCAGACGGCGGTGAACCGCCTGTCGGGTGCGCGCAGCCAGCTCTCCTGCCTGGTGACCGCCGGGCTGACGCTGCTGACCCTGCTGTTGCTGGCGCCGCTGGTCAGCCTGATGCCGCAGGCGACGCTCGCTGCGATCGTGATCGTCTATTCGATCGGCCTGATCGAGCCCGCGGAGTTCCGGGCCATCCTTGGCGTGCGTCGCACCGAGTTCATCTGGACGCTGGCGGCCTTTGCGGGCGTCATCCTGCTCGGCACGCTCAAGGGCATCCTCGTCGCGATCATCGTCTCGCTCGTCGCGCTGGCCCAGCAGGTTGCCGATCCGCCCGTGTACGTGTTGGGCCGCAAGCGGGGTACCAACGTGTTCCGGCCAATCTCGCCGGAGAATGCCGGTGACGAGACCTACCCGGGCCTGTTGATGATCCGCCTGGTTGGCCGGCTGTTCTTCGCCAATGCCGAACGCGTCGGCGAACGGCTCCGCCCGCTGGTGGCGGCGGCGAATCCCGGGGTGGTGGCGCTGGACCTGAGCGGCATGTTCGACCTCGAATACACGGCGCTCAAGATGCTCACCGAGGCCGAGAAGCGCCAGCGCGAGCGCGGCGTCGTGCTGTGGCTGGTCGGGCTGACGCCCGAGGTGCTGGCGATGGTGCGCCGTTCCCCGCTCGGCGAGGCGCTCGGCGACGGGCGGATGTTCTTCAACCTGGAGGACGCGGTGGCGAAGTACCGGGAACTGCACCCGGGCTGAAGATCGGGCGACAAGCCCCGGTTGGCCCGGGGCCCGGATCCGTCGCTGGTCTCCCCGGCAGCCTCAGCGCGTGCCGGCGGCAGGACTCGCGGCGGCGGCCACGGCCGATGATTCCGGCTGCCATCCGCCACCCAGCGCGCGATAGAGTTCGATCACGCTCGTGGTTTCCTCGCGCCTGGCCCGTACCAGGTCGGTCTCCGCCTCGAAGAACTGCCGCTCCGTATCCAGCACTTCCAGGTAACTCGTGACGCCGCCCTCGTAGCGGAGCCTGGATACCTCGCTGGCATCACGCAGGGCCACGACCAGCAGTTCCTGCTGCTCGCGGAATTCGCGCCGCTTGCTGATGTCGATCAGCGCGTCCGATACCTCGCGGAAGGCCCGCAGCAGCGTCTGCCGGTAGGCAAAGGCGGCCTCCTGGGCGCGGGCTTGGTTGAAATCCACGCCAGCCCGCAGGCGACCGGCATTGAAGATCGGCAGGGTGACTGCCGGCAGCGCACTGAAGATCCCGTAAGGTCCGATGTTCGCGGAGCCGCTGTTGTCCTGGCTGCCGATGCCGCCAAAACCCGTCAGCGTGACCTGCGGGAACAGCAGGGATTTTGCGACGCCGATCTGTGCATTCGCCGACACCAGCAGCTGCTCGGCCTGGCGGACATCCGGCCGGCGGGTCAGCAGTCCGGTCGGCAAGCCGGGTGGCAGGGCAGGGGCCGTGATCTGTTCTTCCAGCGGTCGCCCGCGCCTGATCGGTCCCGGCTCCTTGCCGAGCAGGATGCTGATGAAGTTCTCGGTCTGCTCGATCTGCCGCTCGGTATCGGGGATCGACTTCGTCGCGGTGTAGAGCAGCGTCTCCGCCTGCCGCAGTTCGATGACCCCGGCCACACCGCCGTCGAGGCGGGCCTGCACGAGATCCAGCGACTGCTTGCGGGACTCGACGGTACGGCGGGAGATCTCCAGCGTCAGGTCCAGCGCCCGCAGGTTCATGTAGGCATGGCTCACCTGCGCCACCAGCGTCGTCATGATCGCGTAGCGCGCGTCCTCTGCGGCCAGCAGTTCGGCACGCGCGGCTTCGGTGCCACGGCGGAACTGGCCCCAGAAATCGAGCTGCCAGCTCACGCCGACCCCGGCCCGCGAATCGAAGCTCCTGTCGACCACTGGCGTGTCGGAACCGGTGAAGCCGGTAAAGGCGCCATCGGCAACACCGTCCACCGTCGGGAACAGCGGCGAGCGGGCGACCGTGACCTGGCTCTCGGCCTGCAGGATGCGCGCGGCGGCCACCTGCAGGTCGAGGTTCTGCGCCAGCGCGGTGCGGATCAGGTCCTGCAGGTCGGGATCGGTAAAGACGCTGTCCCAGGCCAGGTCACCGAAGGAGGCGCCGGCCTCCGCATCCGCAGGCACGGCCGCCGTGCCGCGGAAGGCGTCCGGTGCGTAGACCTCCGGGCGCTGGTAGTCGGGGCCGACCGTGCAGCCGGCCGCGATCAGTCCCGCAGCATGGAGAACGAGTGTGCGACGGCGGCTCATGTCAATCGGCTCCTTCCCCTGGCGCAACGGCGGGCGTTGCCGCCTTGCCGGCCTTGTCGCGACGGCCGAGTGCCTCGACGAAGGCAAAGTTGCCCGGAATGATGAATACGCCGAGGGCGGTGGCGATCAGCATGCCCCAGAACACGCCGGTGCCCATCACGTTCTGCGCGCCGGCGCCGGCACCGCTGGCCAGCATCAGCGGCACGACACCGAGGATGAAGGCGAACGCGGTCATGAGGATCGGCCGGAAGCGCAGGCGTGCCGATGTCAGCGCGGCGTCCTCGAGCGACATGCCTTCCTCACGTTTTGCCTTGGCGAACTCGACGATCAGGATGGCGTTCTTCGCCGCCAGGCCGATGAGCATCACCAGGCCGATCTGCACGTAGACATTGTTGTCGAAGCCCATCAGCCACACGCCGAAAAAGGCGCCGAGCGCCACCAGCGGCGAGGCGAGCAGCACCGCCCAGGGCAGTCGCCAGCTCTCGTACAGTGCGGCCAGCAGCAGGAACACGCAGACGATCGCCAGGATGAAGGTCGGGGTGGCCGGTGGCGCGATCTTCTCCTGGTAGGACATCGAGGCGAAGGCAAAACCCATCTCGGCCGGCATCGTCTCGGCGAACACTTCTTCCAGCGCGGCGATCGCCTGACCCGAGGTGAAGCCGGGCCTGGGCGCGCCGGAGACTTCGACCGAGCGCTGCAGGTTGAATCGCGTGGTCAGTTCGGCGCCGACGGTGTCCTTGATGTTCACCAGGGTGGCCAGCGGCACCATCTCGCCGGTGGTCTTCGAACGCGCATAGATCCTGCCGATATCATCGGTCTTGAGACGGGTCTCGGCTTCAGCCTGTACGTAGACGCGGTACAGGCGACCGAAGCGGTTGAAGTCGTTGACGTATGTGCCGCCGAGTGTCGTCGCCAGCGCCTGGAACACCTCGTTGACCGGTACGCCCAGCGTGCGGGCCTTTTCGCGGTCCAGGTCCACCCTGACTTGCGGGTAGTTCGGGTCGAAGGCGGTGAATACGGCGCCGAGTTCCGGCCGCTGGCGGGCCGCGTTGATGAACTTGCCGGACAGTTCGCCGAATTCCTCGACCGACAAGGTGCCGCTGCGGTCCTGGAGCAGGAAATTGAACCCCGATGAGGCGCCGAAGCCGGACAGGGTCGGGATGTTGAACGGGAACACGACCGCCTCGGGGATCGCAGCAAACTGCGGCTGCAGCCTGGCCATGATCCCGTTGACGTGCAGCGCCTTCGTCGTGCGCTCCTCCCAGGGCTTGAGGCGGATGAAGATCGAGCCGTAGTTCGACTGATAGGTGCTGGTCACCGCGCCGTAGCCACCGACGGTCTGGAACGATTCGATGCCGTCGGTCTGCGCGAGGATTTCCTCGACCTTCTTCAGTACGGCGCTGGTGCGTTCGAGCGATGCGCCGGGCGGCAGCTGGACGTTGACACCGAAGATGCCCTGGTCCTCATCGGGGATGAAGCCGGCCGGCAGCGCGCGCGCGAACAGGCCTGCGCCGAGCGCCACCGCGGCGACGATGCCGACGGTCAGCAGCGAGCGCCGCACCAGCAGCGTCGATACCTTGACGTAGCCGTTGGTGCTGGCCTCGAAGGCCTTGTTGAAGCCGCGGAAAAAGGTGCCGAGCGGCCCGCCCATCGGCTTGGGCGGTTTGAGCAGCATCGCGCAGAGTGCCGGCGTCAGCGACAGCGCATTGAATGCCGACAGCAATACCGAGATCGCGATGGTCAGCGCAAACTGCTTGTACATGCTGCCGACCAGTCCGCCGAGCAGCGCGACCGGCACGAATACCGCCGACAGGATCAGCGCGATGCCGATCACCGGCGCGGACACTTCCTCCATCGCCTTGATCGTCGCCTCCTTGGGGCTCATGCCGTGATCGAGGTGGTGGATCACGGCCTCGACGACGACGATGGCGTCGTCGACGACGATGCCGATGGCAAGGACCAGGCCGAACATCGACAGGGTGTTGAGCGAGAAGCCGAGCAGCGGAAAGAACAGGAATGTGCCGATCAGCGACACCGGGATGGTCAGCAGCGGAATGATGGTCGCGCGGACATTCTGCAGGAAGATGAAGACCACCAGCGTCACCAGGATCAGCGCCTCGACGAAGGTCTTGACGATCTCGTGCATCGAGGCCTCGACCGCCGGCGTAGTGTCATAGACGATCCTGTAGTCCATGCCCGGCGGGAACAGGCCGGCAGACTGCTTCATCGTCGCGTAGATCGTCTCGGCGGCCTTGAGCTGGTCTGCGCCGGGCAGCAGGTAGACGGCCATCGCGCCGGCCGGCTTGCCGTTCAGGCGTCCGAAGGAGCTGTAGTTCTGCGCGCCGAGTTCGGCGCGGCCGATATCCCCGATGCGCACCACCGCGCCGTCGGGACTCTGGCGGACGATGATGTTCTCGAATTCCTCCGGCGTCACCAGGCGGCCCGGTGCGCTCACGGTGTAGGTGAACTGCTGGTCCGGGGGCGTCGGCGCACCGCCGATCTGGCCGGTCGGGGCCTGCAGGTTCTGCTCCTTGATCGCGTTGATGACATCGGCCGGGGTCAGGCCGAGCTTGGCCAGCCGGTCGGGGCGGAACCAGATGCGCATGCCGTAGTCGGTGCCGCCGAACAGGTCGACCTGTGCGATGCCCGGGATGCGCAGCAACTGGTCGCGCAGGTTGATGCCCGCGTAGTTGACGAGGAAGTTGGCGTCGTAGGCATCCTCGGGCGAGAAGACCGAGATCACCATCAGGATGCTCGGGCTCTGCTTCTTGACCGTCACCCCCTGCTGGGTGACCTCGGCCGGCAGGCGCGCCTGTGCGGCCGAGACGCGGTTCTGGGTGAGGACGTTGGCGGTGTCCTGGTCGGTGCCGACCTCGAAGTTCACGTCGAGCTGCATGCGGCCGTCGCTGGTGTTGGACGACTTCATGTAGATCAGCCGGTCGACGCCGTTGACCTCCTGCTCGATCGGCGTGGCCACCGACTGCTCGACCGCTTCAGCCGAGGCGCCCGGGTAGTTGGCGGTCACGCGGATGTTCGGCGGGGCGAGGAACGGGTATTGCTCGACCGACAGTCCGTTGAGCGTCGATACCCCGAACAGGACGGTCAGGATCGAGATGACGATCGCGACGATCGGCCGCCGGATGAAAAAATTCGACACGGCCTATTTCTCCCCGGCCTTGGCCGCATCCGGTCCGGCCGGCTTGTCCTCCTGCGTCTTGTCTCCGGCACTGGTTGCCGGCGGCGGTGTGCCGGCCGTGGTTGGATTGACCATGGAGCCTGGCCGGGCCTTCTGGGTGCCGTCGACGATCACCCGCTCGCCCGGCTTCAGTCCCTCGCGGACGATGAGCAGGTCGCCCGCGGTTTCGCCGGGCTGGATGGTGCGCAGCTCCACCTTGTTGTCGGCACCCACCACGAACAGGGCCTGCATGCCCTGGATTTCCTGGACGGCGCGTTTGGGCACCACGACCGCGTCCCTGACGGTCTCGACGACCGCCCGTACGCGACCGAACTGCCCCGGCCGCAGCAGGCCCTCGGGGTTGGGGAACTCGGCGACGAAGTTGAGCGTGCCGGTGGTCTCGTCGACGGCCCGGTCGACGATCACCAGCTTGCCCTGGTACGGAAATACCCGGCCATCGACCAGGATCAGGTCGAGCGGTCCGCTGTTGCTGCTGCCGTCCTTGTGCTGGGCAAAGAAGCGCAGGTACTCGGCCTCGCTGATGGTGGCATTGACCCGGATCGGATCGATGCTCGATACCGTATCGAGCAGCGTGGGTTCGTCCTTGCCGACCAGGTTGCCGGGCGCCACCAGCCGCTTGCCGATCAGGCCGGCGATCGGCGACCTGATCGTGGTGTAGCCGAGGTCGAGCTTCGCCGCATCGACATTGGCGCGGGCCGCCGCCACGCCGGCGCGGGCGGAAAGCAGGTTCGCCATCGCATCGTCGTAGTCCTGTTGCGGTACGGCCCTGCGCTCGGCCAGCGGCTTCAGGCGCCGTTCGTCGGTCTCGGCCTTGCCGAGTCGCGCCATCGCGACCTCGAGTTCGGCGTTGGCCTGTTGCAGTTTCGTTTCGTACTCGCGCCTGTCGAGCGTGAACAGCAACTGGTCCTTCCTGACGATCGTGCCCTCGGTGAAATGCTGCGCTTCGAGGAAGGCCTGCACGCGGGCGCGTATCTCCACCGTCTCCCTGGCGTCGATTTTCGCTACGAACTCACCGTAGATCGGCACGTCCTGCCGGGCGGCCTCCGTCACCACCACGTTGGGTGGCGGCGGGGGCGCTTGTTCGCCGTCACTGCAGGCGCCCAGCACGATGGCGAGTCCGGCTGCGCCGAGTCGGGTTGCAAACCGGAACCAGTTCGACGTAGCCATCTGACTCTCCAGGGAACGGAATTGAGTGCTCGAAAATTCGCTCGCCGAACATATCACATAGAGCCCGGACCCGAGCAGGCCAGGCGGGCTCGTCACCGGCAAGCCGTCGCTTTGCCGAACGACTGAACCTGCATGGCCGACCCGCAGCTGAAAACCGCTTGTATGGAGGTTTTTCATCGAGTAGCTTTGGGGTGTCCCCAACCGAGCGAGGAGCTGCGCCATGAGCCGCCAAGAACGCGAAGGTGAGATCAACGGGTTGTCGGCTGAGGGGGCGCCTCCGGCAGACCTGCCGGCAGGTGTCGATCGTCGGGCATTCCTGATGCGCAGCGCCCTGATTGGTGCGACGGCGGTCCTGGCGGGACGTCCCGTCCCTGCAAATGCCCAGGCGGTTGCAGCACAGGCCACATCGCCCAAGGTGCCGCTGTCGGCCGACCTCGACGTCGTCAGGAAGTCCAGGGGTCCGGTCATGACCGTGATCGACGAGTTCTACAAGGTGGGGCCCGGGCCGTCGAGTTCGCACACCATCGGGCCGATGCGCATCACTTACGACTTCTACAACCGCTGCACGAAGCTGCCGAAAGACCAGCTGGCGAAGGCGACCGCCCTCAGGGTGCACCTGTACGGCAGCCTGAGTGCCACCGGCAAGGGGCATGGCACGGAACGCGCTGCGCTCGCCGGCATCGTCGGCAAGGAGCCGGCGACCGTCGATCCCCTGTTTCTCGACGATCTTCGCGACCGGCCGGACCAGGTCTTCGCGGTGAAGCTCGGCGACAAGACCTTCAATGCATCGCTGAAGGACATCATCTACGACGCGCCGAAGGGCGATTTCCCGCACCCGAACACCATGACCTGCAAGCTCATGGCTGGCAGCCAGGTGCTGCTCGAGCAGGAGTATTACTCGGTCGGTGGCGGGTTCATCGAGTGGAAGGGCTACACGCCACCGAAGAAAGGCCAGCCGAAGTACCCGTACTCGACCATGAAGGAATTGCAGGCGCACGCGGCGAAGAACAAGCTCTCCATCGCGCAGGTGGCGATGGCCAACGAGGTCGCCGTGTCGGGCCGGACGGAAGCCGAGATCAACGCCTTCCTCGACAAGATTTCGACGGCGATGGTGAACATCGTCAAGACCGGGCTGAGCATGCCGGTGGCGACACTGCCGGGCCCGATCAAGCTCAAGACCAAGGCGGGCGAGGTCTACAAGCGCGCCACGGACGACGAGTACGCGGGGCAGCGCGGTGTCGGTGTCGTGGCCGCCTATGCGCTCGCCGGTTCCGAGGAGAATGCGCGCGGGCACCTCGTGGTGACGGCGCCGACCGGTGGCTCGGCAGGCGTCATTCCGGCCATCGTCTATGCGCTCGGCGAGGGTGGCCGCAAGCTTCCGCAGGAGAAGATCCGCAACGGACTGCTGGCGGCTGCGGTGGTGGGCTATCTCTGCAAGCACAATGCGACGCTGGCGGGTGCCGAGGGCGGCTGCCAGGCCGAGATCGGCGTGGCCTCGGCGATGGGCGCGGCGCTCATCGCCCAGGCACATGACTTCGATCACCAGGTCGTGGCCAATGCCGCGGAGTCCTCGCTCGAGCATCATCTCGGCATGACCTGCGACCCGGTGGCTGGCTACGTGCAGATTCCCTGCATCGAGCGTTGTGCCTTCGGCGCCGTGAAGGCCTGGACCGGCTTCATGATCGCGAGCAACGAGATCCCGGCGGACCGGCGCGTGGACTTCGATACGACCGTGACTGCGATGGCCCTGACTGCCAAGGAGATGAACTCCAAGTACAAGGAGACCTCGGAAGGTGGTTTGGCCGTGTCAGTGGTGCTCTGTTAAGGCTGCGTGCCCTGCCGAGGGGCTGTCGGCGGAGACAGTCGCGTGAAGGCAGCAGCACGGACGGCTGCGATCGCCTGGCTGATCGCGGCCGTCTATTATTTCTACCAGTACGCCCTGCGCTCCGCGCCGGCCGTGATGATGCCGCAGATGTCGGAGGCCTTCGGCCTGACGGCAACAGCAGTCGCATCGCTGGTCGGGCTGTTCTATTACGGCTACTCGCCGTTCAGCCTGGTGGCTGGCGCTGCCATGGACCGGCTCGGCCCCCGCAGGGTCATCCCGCTGGGCGCTGCGGCGGTCGGTATCGGCGCGCTGCTCTTCAGTACCGGGCAGAGTGAACTGGCAGCCATCGGCCGCCTGCTGCAGGGTGCCGGTGGCGTGTTCGCGCTGGTCGGCGCGATCTATATCGCCACCAGGAACTTTCCTGCCTCGCTGGCCGCGACGCTGATCGGTGCCACGCAGATGTTCGGCATGGCCGGCGGCTCGGCCGGGCAGTTCGTGGTCGGGCCGGCGATCGGCGCCGGCCTCGCCTGGAACCAGTTCTGGCTTGGCATGGGCATCGCCGGGTTGGTGATCTGCGTGCTGCTCTACCTGCTGCTGCCGCCGCAGGCGCCGCCGGTCCAGGGCAGCGGCGGGATGCGGAGCGTGGTGGGTGCCTTCGGCACCGTCTTTCGCAACCCGCAGTCGCTCCTGTGCGGGATGATCGCCGGCCTCATGTTCATCCCCACCACGATCTTCGACATGGTGTGGGGCGTGCGCTATGCGCAGGAAGCGCTGGGTTTCGACTACACCGATGCCGTGATGCGTTCCGCGACGGTTCCCCTCGGCTGGATCATCGGCTGCCCGTTGCTGGGCTTCGTCTCCGACCGCATCGGCCGGCGCCGGCCGGTGATCATCGGCGCCGCGCTGCTGCTGCTGGGCTGCCTTGCCTGGATCCTGTACGGTCCGGCCGGGGTGTTCCCGCCCTACGTGCTCGGCCTGCTCACGGGTATCGCTTCCGGTGCCGCGATGTTGCCGTACTCGGTCATCAAGGAGGCCAATCCGCCCGAGGTGAGCGGCACCGCGACTGGCGTCGTCAATTTCCTCAACTTCACTTTCAGCGCGCTGCTCGGGCCGGTGTTCGCATCCCGGCTGGGTGACGCGGCCGCAGGGGCCGCGACCATGACGCGCGCGCACTATCAATCGGCATTCGAACCGCTGCTGTACGGCGTGGCGCTCGCCATCGTGCTGGCTCTCGTCCTCAGGGAAACAGGACCCGCGGTCCGGCAGTCACCGGCAACCCAGGAGTAAGCCATGAACAGGAAAAGCGGAACCGGAAAATACGAGAAGCTCGTTGCGCGTTGCCGGCGCCTGCAGCCGATCCCGACGGCGGTGGCGTATCCATGCGAGGAGACGGCGCTCAGCGGCGCGATCGAGGCAGGCGAGGCAGGGCTCATCGAGCCCATCCTGGTCGGCCCCGCCGCCACGATCCGCGAGATTGCGCGCAAGAAGAACATCAGGCTTGGATCGACTGAGATCGTCGAGGCCGCCGATGGCCGCATGGCTGCCGCGAAGGCGGTGGAACTCGTCCGGCAGGGCAAGGCGGAACTGCTGATGAAAGGCAGCCTGCACACCGACGAGTTGCTCGGCGCGGTCGTGGCGCGCGAGACCGGCCTGCGCACCGGGCGCAGGCTCAGCCACGTGTTCATCCTGGACGTACCGACCTACCACAAGGCGCTGCTGGTCACGGACGCCGCGATCAACATCGCGCCGACGCTCGAGGACAAGGTCGACATCTGCCAGAACGCCATCGATCTCGCCAGCAGCTTCGGCGTGGCCATGCCGAAAGTGGCGATCCTCGCTGCCGTCGAGACCGTCACCTCGAAGATGCCGGCCACCATCGACGCTGCCGCGCTCTGCAAGATGGCGGAGCGCGGGCAGATCAAGGGAGCGATCCTCGACGGCCCCATGGCTTTCGACAATGCGATCAGCAAGGAGGCGGCGCGGATCAAGGGCATCCGCTCGGAGGTGGCGGGCGACCCGGACATCCTGCTCGCGCCGGATCTCGAGGCCGGCAACATCCTCGCCAAGCAGCTCGCTTTTCTCGCCAACGCCGACAGTGCCGGGCTGGTGCTCGGCGCGCGCGTGCCGATCATCCTCACCAGCCGCGCCGACAGTGTCCGGTCGAGGATGGCGAGTTGTGCGGTCGGCATGCTCGCCGCCCACGCACGGCGGGGCAGCAAGGCCTGAAGATGAGCCAGCGGCCCACAGGACAGGCAGATCGCGGAGAGCGCATGGACGACTACGTGCTGGTGCTGAATGCCGGCTCATCGAGCCTCAAATTCTCGGTTTACGGCCGGCCAGCCGGTACCGGCTGGCGCCTGGAGTCGCGCGGACAGATCGAGGGCATCGGTACCGCGCCGCAATTTTCCGCGAAGGACTCCAACGGTGTCGTGCTGGGGAAGACAAAGCTCGATGCTGCCGTCCGCGATGCGCGTACGGCGCTCGAGTCGCTGGCTGGCTGGCTCGCTGGCCGTTACCAGGGCGGGCGCGTCCTCGGTGTCGGCCACCGCGTCGTGCACGGCGGGGCGAAGTTTGCCGGCCCGACCATCGTCACGCCGCAGGTGCTCGGGGAATTGCGCGAGCTCATTCCGCTCGCGCCGCTGCACCAGCCCTACAACCTGGCGGCGATCGATGCGGTGGCCGAACGGCTGCCCGATGTGCCGCAGGTCGCCTGCTTCGACACCAGCTTCCACCGCGGGCAGCCGGCGGTTGCCGAGCTGGTGCCGCTGCCGAAGCACATCCGCGACACCGGTGTGCAGCGCTACGGCTTCCACGGGCTGTCGTACGAGTACATCGCGTCCGTGCTGCCGGAGTCGGCACCGGAAATCGCCAATGGGCGCGTGCTCGTTGCCCACCTCGGCAGTGGCGCGAGCCTTTGCGCGATGAAGGACCGCAGGAGCGTGGACAGCAGCTTCGGCTTCACGGCTGTGGACGGGCTCTGCATGGGCACGCGGCCGGGCTCGGTGGATCCGGGCGTGATCCTGTACCTCTTCCAGAACCTGGGCCTCTCGGCGAAGGAGGTCGAGACCATCCTGTACAAGAAGTCGGGTCTGCTGGCGATCTCGGGCATCAGCAACGACATGCGCGACCTGCTGGGCAGCGCGGAACCCCCGGCGCGGCTGGCGGTCGATTATTTCGTGTACCGCGTGGCAAAGGAGATCGGTGCGCTGAGCGCCGTACTCGGCGGGCTCGACGGGCTGGTGTTCACCGCCGGCATCGGCGAGAACTCGGCGGAGGTACGCCGGCGCATCTGCGCGGCCTCGGCATGGCTTGGCATCGAGCTTGACGCGGGCGCCAACGAAAGGAACGGGCCGCGGATTTCCCGGGCCGGCAGCCGCGTATCCGCCTGGGTGATCCCGACCAACGAGGAACTGATGATCGCCCGCCACACCGGGCGGTTGCTTGGACTGATCTGACGCGCTGCAGGAGCGGCTTCAGCCGCGACCTGTTTCGCGGCTGAAGCCGCCCTGCAGTCCGGCGGTGAATTCAAATAATGAGGAGCAAACACATGACCGCGACCGCACCGACAAACCAGACGACTGCTGAAGACCCCGCACCGTGGCGGGGATTCCGCGACGGCTTGTGGCAGACGCAGGTCAATGTCCGCAACTTCATCCAGCAGAACTACGCGCCGTACGAGGGTGACGGGTCTTTCCTCGCGCCAGCCACGCCGCGCACGCAGCGCATCTGGGGCCGGCTCCAGGAACTGTTCGTCGAGGAGCGCAGGAAGGGCGTGCTCGACGTGTCGCAGGTGCCGTCCTCGATCACGGCGCATGCGCCTGGCTACATCGACCGCGACAACGAGCTCATCGTCGGCCTGCAGACGGATGCGCCGCTGAAGCGCGCCATCATGCCGAACGGCGGATTCCGCATGGTGGCGAGCGCGCTGAAGACCTACGGGTACACGCCCGAACCGGCCGTCGTCGAGGCCTTCACGAAATACCGCAAGACGCACAATGACGCGGTCTTTGATGCCTACACCGCCGACATCCGCCGTTGCCGGAGCTCCCACATCCTCACCGGCCTGCCCGATGCCTACGGCCGCGGCCGCATCATCGGCGACTATCGCCGCGTGGCGCTCTATGGCGTGAACCGGCTGATCGCCCGCAAGCAGGAAGAAAAGAGCGCGCTCGATGCCGAGATGTCCACCGAGGACATCATCCGCGACCGCGAGGAGCTTGCCGAGCAGATCCGCGCGCTGAAGGAACTCGCCGCAATGGCGAAGAGCTACGGCTTCGACATCTCGCGCCCGGCCGCCACGGCGCAGGAGGCCGTGCAGTGGCTGTACTTCGGCTACCTCGCGGCGGTGAAGGAGCAGAACGGGGCGGCCATGTCGCTCGGCCGGGTGTCCACCTTCCTCGACATCTACTTCGAGCGCGACTTCGCCGAGGGGCGGCTCGACGAGTCGCGTGCACAGGAGATCATCGACGATTTCGTCATCAAGCTGCGCATCGTGCGCTTCCTGCGTACGCCGGAATACGATGCGCTGTTTGCCGGTGATCCCACCTGGGTGACGGAGTCGATCGGCGGCGATGGCGACGACGGCCGGCCGCTGGTGACGAAGAACTGCTTCCGGATGCTGCAGACCCTCTACAACCTGGGGCCTGCGCCGGAGCCGAACCTGACGATTCTCTATTCGCCGCGCCTGCCGGATGGCTTCCGGCGCTTCGTGGCGAAGGTCGCCATAGACACCAGTTCCGTGCAGTTCGAAAGCGACGAGATCATCCGCGGCGCATGGGGCGATGACAGTGCGATCGCCTGCTGCGTCTCGCCGATGGCGCTCGGCAGGCAGATGCAGTTCTTCGGCGCGCGGGCCAATCTGGCCAAGTGCCTGCTCTACGCCATCAACGGCGGCCGCGACGAAGTCAGCGGAGACCAGGTGATCGTGCCGGCCTCCGCACCGGTCGCGGGCGAGGTGCTCGACTTCGACGACGTGTTGGCCCGTTTCGAAACGGCCATGGACTGGCTGGCCGGCGTGTATGTCAACGCGATGAACGTCATCCACTACATGCACGACAAGTATGCCTACGAGCGCATCGAGATGGCGCTGCATGACTACGCGCCACTGCGGACCATGGCATTCGGCATCGCGGGCCTGTCGGTGGTGGCCGACAGCCTCTCGGCCATCAGGCACGCGAAGGTGCGGGTGGTGCGCGACGAGACCGGGCTCGTGACCGATTACCAGACCGAGGGCGAATTCCCGGTCTTTGGCAACAACGACAACCGCGTGGACCAGCTCGCGGCCTGGGTCGTCAGCACGTTCATGGCGAAGCTGCGGAAGTACCCGACCTACCGCAAGGCCGTTCACACCCAGTCCATCCTCACCATCACCTCGAACGTCGTCTACGGCAAGGCGACCGGCAATACGCCGGACGGCCGGCGCAAGGGCGAGCCCTTCGCGCCCGGCGCCAACCCGATGCATGGGCGCGATGCCTACGGTATCCATGCCTCGGCCTACTCGGTCGCCAAGCTCCCGTACCGCGATGCCCAGGATGGTATCTCGCTCACCACCTCGCTGGTGCCGACCGGCCTCGGGCGCGTGCCCGACGACCGGATCACCAACCTGACCGCGATGCTGGATGCGTTTTTCGGCTCCACGGGATTCCACATGAACATCAACGTGATGAACCGCGAGACGCTGATGGATGCCATGGATCACCCCGAGAAATATCCCCAGCTGACGATCCGCGTTTCAGGCTATGCGGTGAATTTCGTGCGCCTGACGCGTGAACAGCAGATGGACGTCATTACCCGCACATTTCACGGAGCATAGGATCATGGCGGTACAAGAGAGCAACAGCCCCGTCTCCCTGGAGGCGAAGAGCCCGTTCGACCTGCGCGTCGATCTCGGCAAGGACGTTGCGGAGACCGATGTCCGTTCGGCCCTCGCCACCGGCGACATGGGCTTCCTGCACTCCTTCACCACGGGGTCGACCCTCGACGGCCCGGGGGTGCGCGTCGTGGCCTGGACGACAGGCTGCATGTGGCGCTGCCTGTACTGCCATAACCCGGACACCTGGACGATGCGCAATGGCGTGCCGGTCAGCGTGGCGCGGGCGACCGAGCAGTTGCGCAAGTATCGCTACGGCCTGAAGGTCATGTCTGGCGGCCTGACCATCAGCGGCGGGGAGCCGCTGATGCAGGACCGCTTTGTCGTGAAGCTGTTCCAGGTGGCGAAGGCCATGGGCATTCACACGGCACTCGACACCAACGGCTACTACGGCGACCGCCTGAGCGACGCGGAACTCGATACGATCGATCTCGTGCTGCTCGACATCAAGGCCTGGGACGATGCCAGGCACCGTGAACTCACCGGACGCGAGCCAGGTCCGACACGGGAATTCGCCAGGCGCCTGGCTGCGCGCCGCAGGCCGATCTCGCTGCGCTTCGTGCTGGTGCCGGGGCAGACAGACGACCCGGCCGGGATTGCGGAGATTGCCCGGTTTTCCGCCAGTCTCGGCAATGTCGAGCGGGTCGACGTGCTGCCTTTCCACCAGATGGGTCGCTACAAGTGGGGGAAGCTCGGCATCGAGTACAAGCTGGAAAGTGTCGAGCCACCGACTGCCGCGTTGGTCGAGCAGGCGCTGGCCATCTTCCGTGCCGAAGGTCTGAAAGCCTACTAGCAGGCTGTTGAAATTCGCCGCTGATGAGGCACAGTTAGGCATCGCGGTGGA
>JAHDYM010000022.1 GCA_023383705.1 Gammaproteobacteria bacterium
GCACCGACCCGGTGCTCAAGTTCATGATCGTCTCGCTGTCCTTCTACGGCATGTCGACCTTCGAAGGGCCGATGATGTCTATCAAGACGGTCAACGCACTGTCGCACTACACCGACTGGACCATCGGCCACGTCCATTCCGGTGCGCTGGGCTGGGTCGCGCTGATCACCTTCGGCTGCATGTACGCGCTCATCCCGCGGGTCTACGGTCGCACGGGCATGTACAGCACCAAAGCCGTCGACCTGCATTTCTGGGTCGCCACCATCGGCATCGTCCTGTACGTGGCATCCATGTGGATTGCGGGTGTGATGCAGGGGCTGATGTGGCGCGCGGTCAACAGCGACGGCACCCTGACCTTCACCTTCATCGAAAGCCTCAAGGCCACCTATCCCTACTATGCAGCACGGCTGATGGGCGGCGTTCTCTTCCTGTGCGGTGCCCTGATCATGGCCTGGAATGTCTGGAAGACGGTGGTCACCAGCGAACGGCAGATCGCACAACCCGTCATGGATCCGGCCTGAGGAGTACCGCGCGATGCGACACGAAACGATCGAGAAATCCGCCGGCCTGATGGGTGTGCTCACGGCAATCGCCATCAGCATTGGCGGCCTGGCTGAAATCGTACCCCTGATCATGTCCCGCGAGGCGGTGGAACCGACGCCGGGCGTGGTGCCCTACACCGCCATGCAGCTTGAAGGCCGCGATATCTACGTCCGCGAGGGCTGTTATACCTGCCATTCACAGATGATCCGCCCCTTCCGCGCCGAGACCGAGCGTTATGGCCACTACTCGCTGGCCGGCGAGGCCGTGTATGACCGGCCGTTCCAGTTCGGCTCCAAGCGCACGGGACCGGACCTGGCCCGCGTCGGTGGCCGTTATACGGATGAGTGGCAACGGATCCACCTGAACAACCCGCGCGACCTGGTTCCCGAATCCAACATGCCCGGGTTCCCCTGGCTGGGCGAGAACCAGCTGGATGCCAGCCTGACGCCGGTGAAGATGCAGCGCCTGCGCACCCTCGGTGTGCCCTACACGGATGAAGACATTGCCGGGGCCTCGGCAGCGGTCGAGGGCAAGACCGAAATGGACGCGCTGGTCGCCTACCTGCAGGGCCTTGGCACCGCCGTCAAGGGTCGCTGACATGGATGCCGGCCTGCTGCGCGGGATCTTCACCGTCCTGATGCTGGTGCTGTTCGCGGGCATCTGCTTCTGGGCATGGAGCAGCAGGCAGAAGTCGACCTTCGATGCAGCGGCACAGCTGCCGCTGGAGTCCGATGACAAGCCACCACGGGAACCGGCGCACCGGTCCTGACATCGCCGTACTGGCGAGGAGCAAGCGAAGATGAGTGGATTCTGGAATGTCTGGGTGTGGGTGCTGACGCTGGGCACGCTCGCGGGCTGCCTCTGGCTCCTGCAGACCCTGACCACCAAACGCAAGAGCAAGCAACCGGAAGAGAAGGACACCACCGGCCATGTCTGGGACGGTGACCTGGTGGAACTCAACAACCCCCTGCCCCGCTGGTGGCTGTGGCTGTTCTGGATCACGGGCATCTACATGCTCGTGTACCTCGTGGTCTATCCGGGTCTTGGCACCTTCGCGGGTATCAGTGGCTGGAGCCAGGTCAGCCAGTACGAGGCTGAAATGGCCGATGCCGAGAAGCGCTTCGGCAACGTGTTCGCGGCCTTTGCCGACACACCCATCCCGCAACTGGTGAAAGACCCGGACGCACTCCGCCTGGGGCGCAATATCTTCCTGAACCGCTGCACCACCTGCCACGGCTCCGATGGCCGTGGCGCAAAGGGCTTCCCGAATCTCGCCGACGCTGCCTGGCTGTGGGGCAATTCACCGGAGGCGGTCGTGGCGACCATCACCAACGGGCGTACCGGCACGATGCCCGCGCTCGGCCCCGCGCTCGGCGAGCAAGGTGTGACCGAAGTCATCGTCTACCTGCGCGCACTGCCGAAACTGTCCGGCGCAGCGGATCCGGGTGCCCTCACGCCCGAGGCCGCCGCCGGCCAGCAACGGTTCATGGGCCTCTGTGTCGGCTGCCATGGCGTCGATGCAAAGGGCAACCAGATCCTGGGTGCCGCCGACCTCACCGATGAGGACTGGCTGCACGGATCGACTGATGCCGACATCCGTGACGTGCTGATGAAGGGCCGCAGCAACCAGATGCCTGCGCAGAGTGACGTGCTGACGCCGGACCGGATCCGGGTGCTGGCGGCCTATGTCCTGAGCCTGAGCGAAAGCAGCGGGTCGCAACCTTGAACGAGACGCCGGAACAGCAAGCTGCGGAGCAGTCGCCACGCCCCTGGAGCACGGGCGCCCAGGTGCTGGCTGCCGTGCTGTGGCCCTCCCTGCTCGCGGCCAGCTTTGCCACCATGCTGTTCTTCGCCTTCGTGGATCCGGAGGTGCTGTACGAAGGCGCCGGCAACGACATCGAGAGCTCGCGCATGGCGGTATATGGCATCACCTTCTTTTTCTTCTGGCTGATAGCCGCACTGTCCAGCGCGGTATCGGCATACCTGATTCACACCTCACCGGGCCGCGCCCCGGACAGGGATGCCTGAGCGTGGCCAGCAACGAGGTCGAAGTCGAGGCGCTGTATGCGAAGCGCGCAAAGATCCACGCCCGCGAGGTCAAGGGCTTTTTCGCGAACCTGCGCAATACGGCGGTCATCGTCCTGCTCGGCATCTACTACATTGCGCCGTGGCCGTACTGGGGTACACGCCAGGCCATCCTGTTTGACCTGCCCGCCCGCCAGTTTCACATCCTGGGCCTGACACTCTGGCCGCAGGATTTCGTGTTCCTTTCCTGGCTGCTGATCATGGCCGCCCTGCTGCTGTTTTTTGCCACGGCGGTGGCCGGGCGCGTCTGGTGCGGCTACGCCTGTCCGCAAACCGTCTGGACCGAGATATTCGTCTGGATGGAGCGGATCACCGAGGGCAACTTCAACCAGCGCATCAAGCTCGACAAGGCGCCGTGGTCCGCGGAGAAGATCCTGCGCAAAAGCGCCAAGCAGGTCCTCTGGATCAGCTTCGCCGCATGGACCGGTTTTACCTTCGTCGGTTACTTCACGCCGATCCGCGAGCTGGGCAGTTCGCTGCTGTCCCTTAACCTCGGCGGCTGGGAAGTGTTCTGGATCTGTTTCTACGGCCTGGCAACCTACGGCAATGCCGGCGCCCTGCGCGAGCAGGTCTGCATCTACATGTGTCCCTACGCGCGCTTCCAGAGTGCCATGTTCGACCGCGACACGCTGATCGTCTCCTACGATCCGGCGCGGGGCGAGCCGCGCGGCGGACGGCAGCGCGGCACCAGTCCCGCCAGCCGTGCACTCGGCGACTGCATCGACTGCCGGATGTGCGTGCAGGCCTGTCCGACCGGCATCGACATCCGCAAGGGACTGCAGTACGAGTGCATCAGCTGCGCGGCATGCGTGGATGCCTGCGATGCGGTCATGGACAAGGTCGGCTATCCGCGCGGCCTGATCCGCTACACTACGCAGAATGCCGTCGAGGGCAAGACGCGGCATGTGCTCCGGCCACGCGTCATTCTCTATGGCAGTGCCCTGCTGCTGCTGTTTGCCGGTTTCGTGATCACCCTGAGTACACGCGCTGCCGTGCGCCTGGACGTGATGCGCGACCGCAACACCCTGTACCGCGAATTGCCCGACGGGCACATCGAAAACGTCTACCAGTTGAAGATCCTCAACAAGGAAGACCAGCCTCGCAGCGTGCGCATCAGCGTTGACGGGCTGCCCGGTGCACGCATCGAAACCGCTCCCGCAGACATCGAACTCGGCCCGGGTGCCCTGCTGGATGTCGTCGCCAGGATCAGCGTGGAGCGCAGTGCGGCGCCGCGCGGCCGGGCGGACCTGCGCATCCGCGTGGAAAGCACCAGCGACGGCACGGTGCAGGCAGAACGGGATGCGCGCTTCATGGGGCCGCTGCCATGACCGAACGAGCCTGGTACCGGCATTTCTGGGTATGGTTCACGCTCGGGCCGCTGATCGGCACCGTGATCGCCGGCTTCGTGACGCTGTACCTGGCCGGTGCGCCGCCAGCACTGGTGGTGGACGATTTCGGCAGGCTCGCCATGGCCATCGAACTCGACCGGCAACGTGACCGGCGTGCGACCGAGCTGGGTGTGAGCGCACGACTGGAACTGCGGCCGCAGGCGGTGGGCCGCGGGCAGGCAGTCAGCGTCAGCCTCACGGGTGTGGCGCCCGATCGCCTCAGGCTGGAACTGATACACCCGACCCTGGAGCAGATGGATCAGCGCCTGCTGTTGCGGCGCGATGCGGGTGCCTACACGGGCAGCGTGGTGCGTGCCGACACACGGCTGCATGTGCTGATCAGCGATGAACAGGCAAGCTGGCGCCTCACCGGCATCCTTGCTGCCGGTGAGGACAGGCTGGACCTCAAGGCCGGGCCCTGAACATGGGCGGGACGGCCAGCTGCTTCCACTGTGGCACGGCCATCGCTGGCACCACAGGCCACGAACTGCAGATCGATGGCACACCGGTCGCGCTGTGCAGTTCCTCCTGCCTGGAAATCGCCACCCGCATCCGGGACAAGGGCCTGACCGGCTTCTATCGCTTCCGGACCGGTGCCTCCACACCCGCCAGCGAGGACGCCGCGTCCGGACGCTGGGCAAGTTACGACCGCGAAGCGCTGCAGAAGGAGTTTGTCAGCAGCCACGGCGATGGCAGCCGGGAAGCCCAGTTGCTGCTGCAGGGCGTACGCTGTGCCGCCTGCTCGTGGCTGATCGAACGGGCGATGGCCGCGGTGCCCGGTGTGCTGGAAATCGCCGTGGATCCGCTGACCACCCGCACGCGGCTGCGCTGGGACCCGCACATCACCCGGCTCGGCGACCTGCTCAGGCAGGTCGCCGCGCTCGGCTACGACCCTTTGCCCTACACGGAAGACGAAGCCGGCCGCGCGGCGATACTCGAACGGCGCGCAGCACTGCCCCGGCTCATCGTGGCGGGCCTCGGCATGTCCGAGACCATGGGCTATGCCATCGCGCTGTATGCCGGTGCCTTGCATGACGCCGATCCGGGCATTCACCAATTCCTGCGCCTGATCAGCCTGCTGGTGGCCACGCCCGTGGTGTTCTATGCCGGTGCACCCTTCTTCAGCGGTGCCGTGCGGGGCCTGCGTCTCGGCCGGCCGGGCATGGATGTGCCGGTAGCACTCGCGATTGCCGCCGCCTACATCGCCAGCGTCTGGAATACCTTCAGGGGCAGCGGCGAGGTCTACTTCGATTCAGCCGTCATGTTCGTGTTCTTCCTGTCCTGCGCACGCTTCCTGGAAATGTCCGGTCGACACCGGGCGCTGAGCCTGACCGGCGCACTGGCGCGACACCTGCCCCGGGTGGCGACCCGGCTGCGCAATGGCCGGCCGGAAATCGTCGGCGTCGTGGAGCTGGTGCCCGGCGACCTGGTGCTGGTGCCGCCGGGACAATCGATCCCGGTCGATGGCCGGCTGGAGAGCGCATCGGCAAGCGTCGATGAATCACTGCTGACCGGCGAATCGCGGCCGGTACGCAAGGCAGCGGGCCAGCCGGTGGTGGCCGGCAGCATCAACCTGCTGGGCGCAGCCACGGTGCGCGTGGAACGTGTCGGCACCAGCACGATGCTGGCGCAGATCAGCCGTCTCATGGCCGTCGCACGCGAGGAACGTCCACGCCTGGTCGAGGTCACCGACCGGGTCGCCGTATGGTTCGTGAGCGGCGTGTTGCTGCTCGCGGCAGCCACCGGCGCAGCCTGGTGGCTGCTTGATCCGTCCCGCGCCTTCGACATCGTGCTCGCCGTGCTGGTGGTCACCTGCCCCTGCGCACTCGCCCTGGCAACACCGGCCGCCTTCACCGTCGGCATGAGCGCACTGGCACGTCGCGGTGTGCTGCTGCGCCGGGCCGGCGCCCTGGAAATACTCAGCCGCATAACCGACATGGTCTTTGACAAGACCGGCACCCTGACCGAACACTCGGCCGGTATTCATCGCATCGAGACTTTTACAGGCCAAGATCCCGGGCAACTGCTGGAGCTGGCAGCGCTGCTGGAGTCGCGCTCCGAGCACCCGCTGGCGCGGGCCTTTCCGGCCCCCGCGACGGCAGTGCCGGTCACGGACGTCGTCGCCGTACCCGGCAAGGGCATCGAGGGGTGCGTGGACGGGCAGCGCCTGCGCATCGGCACGCAGGCCTTCGTCCTCGGCGCGGCTGGCGACGGTGAGGCAGCCGAGGGCGCCGAACCGGCTGCCCAGTCGGTTTACCTGGGTAGCAACTCGCAGCTCATGGCGCGCTTTGAAATCGCCGAACGGGTCCGCAGCGAGGCGCCGGCCGTGCTGGCCGCACTGGCGGACGCCGGTATCGCACTGGCCATTGCCAGCGGCGACCAGGCTGGCCCGGTCCGGGCTGCGGCGGATCGCCTTGGCATCGCCCGCTGGCATGCCCGCCTGTCACCGGCCGACAAACTGGCGCTGGTGCGCAGCCTGCAGCAGGACGGGCGCAGGGTCGGCATGGTCGGTGATGGCATCAACGACTCGCCGGTACTGGCCGGCGCGGACGTATCGATTGCGATCGGTACCGGCACCTCGTTGGCCCAGCACGCTGCCGATTGCATCCTGATGGGTCCGGGTCTCGGCGCCTTGCCGGCAGCGGTGGCGCATTCGCGACGCACCATGCACATCGTCCGCCAGAATCTCTGGTGGGCGGTGGGCTACAACCTGGTTGCGGTACCGCTGGCCATCACCGGCCTGCTTGCGCCCTGGCTTGCGGCGCTCGGGATGTCTGCCAGTTCGCTGCTGGTGACCTTCAATGCCCTGCGCCTCGGGCGCATGCCGCAGGCCGCTGCAAGCGCACCCGGTGTGGTCCCCGGCACGAGCGAGGTCCGGACTTGAACATCATCTACTTCCTTATCCCGCTCGGCCTGATACTGCTGGGTGCAGCGGTGGTCGCATTTTTCTGGGCGGCACGCAGCGGCCAGTTCGACGACCTGGAAACACCGGCCTGGCGCATCCTGCTGGACGACGACCGCAAGCCGCCACCCGGACCCGACATTGACAGGTCAGGCGACCAGCCTGGAACCCGGTAATTCCACATGCTTGTCCTCACCGCGTGGTGGCCCCTGACCCACCATGCGAGACTGACTTGCCGGACGAATTGACGCCGCCGATGAACTCTTTGCCCTCCGGCTGCAAGGATCAGTGGTCACGGATCCGCAGGTGCGCATGTGGATGCGCCTCGGTCGTACCATGCGTGTGTTTTTCGGTGCTGAGCTGCGCCGGCACTGACATCAGCCGCCCATGAATCACACCGCGTTCGGCGATCACCTGCTCGCCGAACGCACGTACCTCTGCAGCAGGGCCACGCAATACCGCCAGTTCAAGACAGCTGTCGTGATCCAGATGCACATGCATGGTGGCAAGCGCCAGATGGTGATGACCATGAAAGTGCCTGGTCAGCCGGCCGGCCAGTTCACGGGCATGGTGATCGTAGACATACATCAGCGTCGCCACGCATTCGCGGTCACCTGAATTGCCGGTATCCAGCTGCTGCAGGCCGCCGCGCACCAGGTCGCGAACCGCTTCCGAGCGGTTGGCATAGCCGCGTGCTGCCGCGAAGCCATCGAGTTCGGCGAGCAATTCATCATCAAGGGAAATTGTCACGCGCTGCATGTCTGCTCCTGTTATTGACACCAAGTTATGATGTATTTATAAAGACTTCATAACAACGACAAAGGAAAGATCATGCACGAGTCACCGACACGCGTCAGATTTATTCGCAACCTGCTCTCCCTGCTGGCGCTGGTACCGGTTGCGGGGTTCAGCCACACCGGGATCACCGCACCGGGCGTGACGGATCTGGTCGCCGGTGCCTTGCACCCCCTTACTGGTCTCGATCACCTGTTGGCCATGATGGCTGTCGGCCTGTGGGCAGCACGCCAGGGCAATGGCAGTACCTGGTTTTTGCCCGCACTGTTTCCCGTGGTGATGACGATCGGAGCCGGGCTGGCGCTGACGGGTACCAGCCTGCCCCTGGTTGAACCACTGATCACGGCTTCCGTGATCGTACTCGGCGTCCTGGCCCTGGCGAACATTCGCCTGCCCCTAATGCCGAGCGGTCTGCTGCTCAGCCTGTTCGCACTCGCTCATGGCCACGCGCACGGTACCGAGATGCCGACCGGTGGCGATATCGCCGCCTATGCCGCCGGGTTCATCGGTTCAACCGTCATCTTGCAGCTGACCGGACTATTCCTCGGCCTGTATGCCCGGCGCAGGGCACGGTGCAAAGTCGGCAAGACAGTCCTTTCAGGCCCGGACAGCAGCAAACGGAGCCAGTTCAGCTAGCCCCAACGGCCAAACCGCTATCTGGGTGAACGGCATCCAGCCCCGGGTGTCAGCCCAGCAATATCGGGTTTGGCAGGCCGTTGCCAACGCGCTTCACGCAATGAAGGTTCCTTGACGCCAGCCTTTTCGCGGGCGCTGCAACCTGTCCGTTCAGCTATCGAGTCATGTCGAGCGCTGATGGCCGCGCACTGCATGGAAGTACTTGCCTGTTAGCAGCAATGCAGGTCGCCTTTTTCAACACTCTTTCCTTCTTTTTCGGAATCAAAATCATGCGTCTCGCCTTGCTTACCATCCTCGTCGCGGCCTCCGCCAGCGCCATGGCCGGCGGTGTGCCGACCGCGCCGAGTGAGGAAATTGTCGTGATCGGCCGGCTCGACCACTTGGAGGGCACGCCGCTCGCAGCCACCGAGGGCGTGGTCACCCAGGAACAGCTGGAGTCACGTCCACTGGGACGTACCGGGGAGATTCTCGAGGTGGTTCCGGGGCTCATCGTCACCCAGCACAGCGGTGACGGTAAGGCGAACCAGTACTTTCTGCGCGGCTTCAACCTCGACCACGGGACCGATCTTGCTACCAGCGTGGACGGCGTACCGGTCAACATGCCTACCCACGGCCACGGGCAGGGCTACACCGACATCAACTTCGTCATCCCCGAGCTGGTACAGGAGGTCCAGTACCGCAAGGGCACGTACTACGCGGACGCAGGCAACTTCGCCGCTGCCGGCACAGTGAACCTCGCCTGGCGCGACCAGCTCGACCGCCCGTTCGCCACGCTGGAAACGGGTGAATATGGCTGGCGTCGCGGGCTAATGGCCGGCAGCCTCGATGCAGCCGGAGGCGACCTTCTGCTCGCAATCGACCACACCGCCAACGATGGCCCATGGACGCTCGATCAGGATCTCTCACGCACGAATGCGCTGGCCCGCTTCAGCCGTACCACGGGTACCGGACGCTTCAGCCTCAGCTTCCAGGGCTATGACGCAGACTGGGACGCCACCGACCAGATCCCGCAGCGCGCGGTAGATGCAGGCATCATCAACCGCTTCGGCTTCGTGGATCCCACCGACGGCGGCGAGAGTCACCGCTATAGCCTCTCTGCCCGTGCCGATGGCGCCGTTGACGCCGGCCATTGGCAGGTACAGGCCTGGGCAGTGGACTACAGGATGAAGCTTTTCTCGAACTTCACCTATGCCATGGAGGACCCAATCGATGGCGACCAGTTCGAGCAGTATGACGACCGGCATATCTACGGAATCAGCAGCAGCTGGAGCCAGCCCTTGGCGCTATTGGGCCGTGAATCCAGGCTACAGGTCGGCACCGACCTGCGCTACGACGACATCGATGCCGTGGGTCTTTACAGCACCGCAGCGCGGGAGCGGCGCGATACCATACGCGAGGACGGCGTCAAGCAAGGCAGCATCGCCGGCTTTGCCAGCCTCGATACCCGCTGGAACGGCTGGCTGCGCACCAACCTCGGCCTCCGCGCCGACTATTTCCACTTTGACGTGAACAGCAACGTCGAGGTGAATTCGGGTACGGAGTCGGCCAGGCAGCTCAGCCCCAAGCTCTCGCTGATCTTCGGCCCCTGGCGGCAGACGGAGTTCTTCGCCAATGTCGGCAGAGGCTTCCACAGTAACGACGCACGCGGCACTACCATCAGCGTCGACCCGGCCGACCCCTCGCTGGTGGTGAGCCCGGTGGATCCGCTGGTGGATGTACTGGGCAGCGAAGTGGGGATACGCACTGCCATCCTGCCGAACACGCAGCTCAGTCTCGGTCTCTGGCAGCTCGGCATAGACTCCGAACTGCTCTTCGTCGGTGATGCAGGCATCACCGAACCCAATCGCAAGAGCAAGCGACGGGGACTGGAGTTCTCCACAATCTGGTCACCGCGCGACTGGCTGGTGCTGGACCTCGACCTCGCTTGGACCCACGCGCGCTTTGATGAGCCTGATCCGGCCAACCCGGCTGCGGGCGACCGCATCCCGGGCGCAGTAGACAGCGTCGCCGCGCTGGGTGTGGCGGTGAATTACCCTGGAGGCTGGGGCGGCGGATTACGTATCCGCCATTTCGGCCCGGCACCGCTGGTTGAAGACAACTCGGTACGCTCAACCGCCACCACGGTGGTCAACATCGAGGCCAGCTACCGCTTCACGCGCAACCTGAAGGCCACTGCCACCGTACTCAATCTGTTCGACTCACAGGACAACGATGTCAGCTACTACTATCAGTCACAGCTGCCCAGTGAGGACATGCCGGTGGATGACATCCACTTCCACCCAGTAGAGCCGCGCATGCTGCGTTTCGCCCTGACAGCAGCGTTCTGAAGAGAACGATAGAACCCACCAGACTTCAGAGGATGAACCCGGTTGCAACCAGCCGGAAGCAACTTCACTCCCACCTATTTCGCCTTCGGCCAGGCGCTGGCATCGATGGTTTCGAGGTAACCATGCCAGGTGGCATAGGCGATCAGCGGAATCATGATGACGAACAGCAGGAAGGCGGTTGCAAAGCCGATCAGCACTGCCGTCACGATGACGGCCGCCCAGTTCAGCATGGCCCGCTTGTTGCGCAACACGGCGTTGACGCTGGTCACCACCGCCGTCACCGCATCGGTTTCACGGTCATCGATCATCGGCAGCGAAAACGCGCTGACGGCAAAGGTGATGCCGGCAAACACGGCGCCGACCATCACGCCCACCAGCAGGTAGGGCCACAACTCGCTGAGCGCCGGCTCGTTTTCCACCGGCAGGAAGATGCTGATCACCGACACCGAGCGCGCCCAGACCAGGAAGACCACGAGCAGCGTCAGGCCGAAGACCATCGCATTGCTGAATACCCGGCGTATGCCCCGCAGCGAGACGATCATCATGGGCGTCTGCCCGGCCGCAACCTGGCGGCTGATCTCGTAGAGGCCGATCGCCACGATCGGTGCCAGGAACACGAAACCCGTCAGGGCGGCGAATACCAGCACATAGCTGCCCAGCTGGAATGCCAGCCAGGTCACGAGGTAACTGACCAGCACGACGGTGATGCCGTAGCTCAGGGTCGGGCGCCAGGCCTTGATCAGGTCCCGCCAGCCCAGACGCAGCCAGCGGAAAGGCGCCGCTGGATCCAGTGTGCGGCACGGGGCCGCAAAGGGCAGGCTGCGTGCAGCGCCCGTCCCGGGTTGCTCGATCGTCACAGGCCGTTCCTCCACACTCGCAAAGGGTTGCGTCGCGCTTCGAGTATATGCCGCGCGCTACTCGTAATAAAAAGCATTGAACGCGTGATAGCCGATGAGAAAGACCAGCAGCACAGCCAGCGTCACATGCACCACCAGCCAGGCGCTGTTCAGCCAGCCCAGGTTGATGCGCGCCAGCGGCTGCTGCAGCAGTCCCAGCCCCACCAGGCCGAGGAAGGCCAGGCTCATCACCTGGACGTAGGCGTAGCCGATGGTAAGTGCATGCAGGTAAAGCAGCAGCGGTGCGAGCGCGCCGAGATCCCGGTGCAGGACAAGCACGCGGGCGCCCGGGGCCGCAGCACCCATTCGTGCCACGGACAGGCGCCACTGCATCAGGAAGAACAGCGCCAGGGCGATACCGGTCAGCTGCTTGTAGAGCTCATTCGCCTGCAGGACGGCGAGCCATTCCCAGCGCCAGCCAGACAACAGCTGCACGAGATACGCAACGATCAGCAGTGCTCCGGTCAGCAGCCACGGCATGTCCGCTGTGCCTAGGGTGCTGGAACAGCAGCAGCCGGCGGCGGCGGCAGCGTCGCATCCAGGATGGCCTCGAGGCTCGCCCGCGCGGAACTCTCGCCGAGCACGGCCATGAACACGTCGGCCGACGGCAGGTAGTAGCCCTCGCGCGGCCAGCGCGTACCGATCTCCGGCGGATTGCCGAATGCCACCACCTTGTCGAGATAGGCCTGATAGGCGCTGCGGATCGAGCTGCGCAGCGCCGCCAGGACGCCAAGCATTTCCTCGGCCGTCAGCCGCTCTTCCGGATAGGCCCAGGTGGTTGCACCCATCACGTCGTGCAGCCGCCAGTCTTTTTTGGGACTGTCTTCATGCTCGTTGTGGCAGCTGACGCAGGCCTCGGTGACTGCCTCGTCCGGGAACATCGCCGTGTGCAGCCGGGTATCCGGCATCAGGAAAAACTGCGGCTCGCCGGTTCGGCGCATGGCGGCAAAGGCGTCTTTCTGCCGGCCCTCGAAGCGGTTGGCCGAGTTGATGGGGGCGTCCGAACCCAGGAACAGGCTGAGACGCACGGGATTCCTTTCGAGGTTCTTCGCCGTCTCGCGCAGGAACAGTGCCGGCAAGGGCCCGGCCTCCTCGCCAACCTCACGCCAGTCCTCGCCGAAGCGGAGCCCGACCGTTGTCCCGGCCGCGACTATCTCGCGCGTCCACAGCGTCCGCACAGCATCGTTCTCCGCCTCGACCAGCGCAAACACCCGGTCGACAGGGATGCTGGCGTTGACCGCAGCCTGCTCCGGCAACGGCGGGGGCGCGCTCACGAACAGGTAAACGATCAGCGCGGTGAGCAGCAGGGCAGTGAGCGTGAATCCGGCATTCTTCATCGCAGGGGTTCCCGGCGGGCCTCGAATTTCTTTTCGGCAGGGTATGGCGAGGCGCCGCCGCGAAAATACTCCAGAATCCGTGCGGGCGGAATGGCTTCACCGAGCTGACTGGCGACCGTCATGCGGTGGTTGCCGTGATAGTCGTGACAGCCGAGGCAGGTGTCCCACTCCCCTGCATCGATGAGTGCTGCATGCGAGACATCGAGTGGATCCCTCTTTAGCCGGGTCTCCTCGTGGCAGTGCCGGCAATAACCGATATCAGGCAGCGTTACCGGCATCCCCTTGTGTTCCAGGTGACAGGACACGCAGTGCTCCGGGTGCAGCACATCGCGGGCTTCCTGGAAACGCGGCTCGTTGAAGCGGAACACGGGATGACGTTCCCCCGGAAAATCATGGCAAGCCAGGCACTCGCCGTTGCCGGCCGGCTGCAGCCCGAAATCGGCTGCACTGGCGCGCAGGCCGAGCAGATGGCGGGCGTTGGCCTGCAACTGCTGGCGCAGGCTGCCCGGCGCGGGCCGGTGGCAACCCTCGCAGTCGAGGTCGGCGTGGCCGCTGGTCAGCGGACCCCGTGCATGCCAGACCTCCCGCCCGGGGCTCAGCAGCAGGACGAGCGCCAGCGCACCCGCCGAGGCGCCGACGATCAGCCCGAGGTTCTGGCGAAAGCGTCTGGCCATATGGCACTCACTGTAGCGTCCCGGTTTCCCTCGCGGCAATCTCGCGCCTGAGCCGCTCCGCCCAGGCGATCGACAGGCTGCTGCCGACGATAACCGCCATGCCCGCCAGCGACAGCAGATCCGGCAAATGCCCGAAAAAAATCCAGCCGAGCAGCATGGCCCAGATCAGCTGGACGTAGAGGAAGGGTGACAGGAATGAGGCCGGCGCATGACGGAAGGCACGCGTCAGCATCAGGTGGCCGGTGCCGCCGTAGATACCGAGCGATGCGAGCAGCAGCGCATCGACCAGGTCCGGCATCGGCCCGCCCCAGTACAGGGGCGCCGCCAGCGTCATGGTCACCGTGCCCACCAGCGCGGTATAGAACAGCATGGTCAGGGTGCTCTCGCCCGGCGACAGCTGCCGTGTCTGGATCTGGTAGGCCGAATAGCAGGCCGCCGCCAGCAGCATCCAGACCAGCCCGGGAAGGTTCAGCGCACCGCCCGGCCGCGCGATCAGGAGGACGCCGAGAAAACCCGCAATGACCGCAAGTACATGCACCCCGGCGATCCTCTCCTTCAGGAGCCAGTGCGCGAGCATCACCACGACGAGCGGCGCGATAAACACGATCGCCGTACTCTCGGCGAGCGGCATCAGGGAAAATCCGGCCATGGAAAAGCCGGTGGTCCCGACCAGCATCAGCGCGCGCACGACCTGCGCGACCGGTCGCCGGGTGGCGACCAGGCGCATGCCCATGGAGGGCGCGACCAGGACCAGCATCATCAGGCAATGAAAGCTGTAGCGGCCCCAGACCATCATCGGCACCGGGTAAGTCCGCGACAGCTGCTTCGAGGTCGCATCCAGCGCCGCGAAGCACAGCGTCGCACCGAGCATCAGCAATACCGCCTGCCCGGTCCGGCGACGAGTATCAGGCGGGTCGGCCGCTGCGGCCGACATATCCGCTACGGAATGCTTCTTCAGGCCGGGCCTGCGATGATCCTGCGACCGAGCAGGTCGAGGATCTCGTTCTCGCCAAAGCCGGCCTCACGCAATACCTCGCGGGAATGCTGGCCTGCGCGCGGGACATCGCGGTGCACGCCGAAGCGCTCCCCGCCCATCTCGAGCGGCAGGGCCGGCAGCCGGGTCTTTTGCCCGGCGAGCGGGCCATCGCTGATGGTGATCGGCACCAGGCCATCGTTGGCGGCCAGGTGGGGATCGTCGAACAGGTCTTCCGGGCGCGCGATCGGCGCGAAAGGCAGTCCGGTCTTCTCCAGCTTGTCCATCAACTGCTGCTTGCTGTACTTGCGGAACTCGGCCTGGATCAGCGGCACCAGACGTTCCTTGTGCTTCACGCGGTCGTTGTTGGTATCTAGGCTCCTGTCGGCCGCGAGCTCATGCAGGCCGAAGGCCGTGCAGAAATCCTTCCACTGCTTGTCGCTGACCACGCCCACGAACACCTGGTTGTCGTCACCGGTCTCGAAGACCTGGTAGATCGCCCAGGCCGACACCCGCACCGGCATCGGTGCGGCCGGCTTGCCGGTCACCGCCATCTGCGCCATGTGCTGGCCGACGAGGAACACGGTGCTCTCGTAGAGCGAGGCAACCACGTTCTGGCCGAGTCCGGTGGCATTGCGCTGATGAAGCGCGGCGATGATGCCCACCGCACCGAACATGCCACCCTGCACATCGATCACCGAGGTACCGGCGCGCAGCGGTTTGCCCGGGGGGCCGGTCATGTAGGCAAGCCCGCCCATCATCTGTGCAACTTCGTCGAGTGCAGTGCGGTGCTCATAGGGGCCGGCCAGAAAACCCTTCTCCGAGCAGTAGATGAGCCGGGGGTACTTCTGACTCAGGCTCTCGTAACCGAGGCCCAGCCTGTCCATGGTGCCCGGACGGAAATTCTCGATCAGCACATCGGCCTTGCTGATCAGTCGCTGCACGGCCGCGAGTCCATCGGGCGCCTTGAGATCCACGCACAGGCTGCGCTTGTTGCGGTTGTACATCGGGAAATAACCCGAGCCCGAGCCGGGCAGATGCCGGGTACTGTCACCGTCGACCGGCTCGATCTTGATCACATCCGCACCCAGATCGGCGAGGATCAGCCCGGCGGCCGGCCCCATCACCATGTGCGTGAATTCGATCACCCGCACCCCTGCGAGGGGCAAACCCTGCGAAGCTGTCATCACTGCGCCTTTTTCCGTGTTATGTCTGTTGCCGGCACCGGCTGGCACCGGCAGTCGAATTGGCGATTATCCACCAGCCCGGCCCCATATAGAATAATGGCCTGTACTTGCCAGGAACGCCCGCATGTCCACCAGCAGCGAAATCGACGTACTCGTCAGCGAAGTAGGCCCGCGCGACGGCCTGCAGAGCATCAAATCGGTGATGCCCACGGCGGCCAAGAAGGCCTGGATCGCCGCCGAGGCAGCCGCCGGCGTGCGCGAGATCGAGGTCTGCTCCTTCGTCCCGGCCAGGCTCATGCCGCAGATGGCCGATGCCGCCGAGATCGTGGCCTATGCACGCACCATCCCCGGCCTTACGGTGCTGGCGCTGGTACCCAACTTCAAGGGCGCCGAGAACGCCATCAATGCCGGCGCACACAAGATCGCATTGCCGCTGTCAGCCAGCGAAACCCACAGCAAGGCCAACCTGCGCAAGAGCCATGCCGACGTGCTCGATGATGTGCGGCGGATTGCCGAACTGCTGCGCGGCCTGCCGGCGGAAAACCGGCCCGGCTTCGAGGGCAATATCGCCACCGCCTTCGGCTGCACCCTCGAGGGCGTGGTGCCGGAGCGCAAGGTCGTCGAACTGGCCGTAGCGCTGATGGAGGCCGGCTGCGAAGACATCGGCCTGTCGGATACCACCGGCTACGCGAACCCGGCGCAATTGCGGCGCCTGATCCGGCTGGTCCGCGAGGCCGTGGGCCACGACAAGCTCTCCAGCGTGCACCTCCACAACACCCGCGGGCTTGGCCTCGCCAATGCCCTGGCGGCACTCGAGGAAGGCATCACCACCCTCGACAGCTCGCTGGGCGGCCTGGGCGGCTGCCCGCATGCACCCGGTGCCAGCGGCAATATCGTCACGGAAGACATGGTGTTCATGCTCGATGCCATGGGGCTGCGCACCGGCATCGACCTGCCCCGGTTGCTCGAAGTCCGGCAGATCCTGCGCGAGAATCTGCCGGACGACGAACTTTACGGTTTCACCCCGAATGCCGGACTGCCCAAGGGCTATGGTCGCGGCGGCTGGGGTGTCGCCTGAAGGCACTCAGTACTTGAAGTTCATGTCCAGCTGGAACCGGTCGTAGTCGAGTCCTGCCCCGGTGTCCACTGCGGCTTCGTTCATGAGATATGTCAGGGCCACATTCCACTTGTCGCTGAGCGCATAGGCGCCCTGCAGGCGGTGACCCTTGTTGTCAGTCTTGCCACCGGCAAAGTCCGAATCGGTGAGCCCGGCATAGACCGCATCGGCCTCCAGGTCCTGGTAGGCATAACTGATCTGCCAGCTGCCCCTGGCCTTGGCCGCACCCAGCTGCGCACCGGCCACCCAGCCGGTATCGTACTCGTCAGCATCGGTGTTCTTGACGAACTCGGCATAGATGCCGAGCGGCAGGCCGGCCACCTTCAGGCCGAGTTCGGCAAAGGCCTCTATCTCCTCGTAGTTGTACAGGAAGGTATTGGTCAACGGATCGTAGCTGTTGCCGAGAAAGTTGGTTGCCGAGCCATAGAAGGCGCCCTTGCCCTCGGTATTGAAGTTGTAATACCCGACACCGGCGGTGAGCCTGGCATCTTCGGCAAACGGGATCACTGCACCGAGCTGGCCACCCCAGGTGAACTCCTCGGTCTTGTTGCTGTCGCTTTCCAGCCAGACGCCGATCGCGTTGGCAAAGAACGGGCCATTGACGTAGTTGAGCCCGAAGCCCTCCGGATTCCAGTCACTGTCCCACAACAGGCCCTGCTGGCCTGGCCGGTACAGCACGTTCTGGAACTTGCCGCCGCTGATGTTCAGGCCCTGCAGCGCGGTCCACCTGAAGTAGGCCAGGTCGAGTGCAAACTCCTTGCTGGAGTTGCCATTGCCGATCGTCTGGTTGCTCGAACGCGGATCGTTGTTGTCGGTGGTAGTCAGCCTCAGGCCCAGTTCCAGATTGTCCTGTGGCCTGGCGATCACACCGAGACGGGCACGAATCCGCTCGCGATTGCGCTCGTCAGTAGCGCTCTCGTCATCGATGTTCTCGTAGCGCACCCGCAGGTCACCCTTCAGGCTCACCTTGTCGGTCCAGCTGGATGCTGCCGGCGCCGCCACTGCCGGCTGGGCTGTGGCCTTCGCCACCACCTGCTTCTGCTCGGCGACTTCGTCCTGTGTCTTCTGTGTCGCCTTCTCCAGTTCGGCGATGCGTTTTTCCTGGGCCTCCAGGCGATCCAGCAACTGCTGGACAAGCTCTTCGGACACGGCGGCGAATGCGGCTGGCGCGTTCATCAGCGCACCAAGCACCATGACGGATAACAGACGTTTCATCGGATTACCTCTCGGGTTCGGATTTCGTTGCACATCGACGGTGAACGCACGCGCGTACTCCATCGGATGCGGCCAGTCTGCGGGAATTTTGTTGCAGGAAAATGAAACAAACGCCACATGGGCGTACGCACACCGCGATCTCAGCCAAAGCGGCCGGTCACGTAGTCTTCAGTGAGCTTGTGCGAGGGATTGGTGAATATCTTGTCGGTGGGACCGACTTCGATGATGCGGCCGAGATGAAAATAGGCCGTACGGCTTGAAACGCGCGCAGCCTGCTGCATCGAGTGGGTGACGATGGCGATCGCATACTTTTCGGACAACTCGTCGATCAGGTCCTCGATGCGGGCGGTCGCAATCGGATCGAGCGCCGAACACGGCTCGTCCATCAGGATCACTTCGGGATTTACCGCAATCGTGCGCGCGATGCACAGGCGCTGCTGCTGGCCACCCGACAGGCCGGTACCCGGATCATCCAGCCGGTCCTTGACCTCGTCGATCAGTCCGGCACGCTCCAGGCTGCCATAGACGATATCGTCGAGTTCGGCGCGATTGGCAGCAAGGCCATGGATGCGCGCGCCGTAGGCGACATTCTCGTAAATGGATTTCGGGAACGGGTTCGGCTTCTGGAACACCATGCCGACACGCGCCCGCAGCATGACCACGTCGGTATCCCTGGCATACATGTCCTGGCCATCGAGCCGGAAATCACCGGTCACGCGGGCTGATTCGATGGTGTCGTTCATCCGGTTCAGGCACCGCAGGAAGGTGGACTTGCCGCAACCGGAGGGGCCGATCAGTGCAATCACCTCGTTGCGCGCCACATCCAGGCTGACGTTGATCAGCGCGTGCTTGTCGCCATAGTGGACATTGGCGCCACGGACGCAGATGACCGCATCCCTTGCGGTGACATCGCCCACCGTATCCGGGGCGATGCGCGGGGCCTCCACGGGCGTCGCAGCGGGCACTGCATCCGCCGGGGGTGCAACGACGTCCTGGGGCTTTTCCATGCGCAGCATTATCCGCAATCTTCCCTGTGCAACGCTACCAGCGTCGCTCGAACCGGCTGCGCAGCCATACTGCCGTGGCATTCATCACCAGCAGGAAGGCCAGCAGCACCATGATGGCCGCCGAGGTGCGCTCGACGAAGGCACGTTCCGGGCTGTCTGCCCAGAGATAGATCTGCACCGGCAGTGCCGTCGAGGGACTCATGGGTCCGCTGGGCACATCGACGATGAATGCCACCATGCCGATCATGAGCAGCGGCGCCGATTCGCCGAGTGCACGCGCCATGCCGATGATCGCGCCGGTAAGCATGCCCGGCAGTGCCAGTGGCAGGACATGGTGAAACACCATCTGCATCTGCGATGCACCTATCCCGAGCGCGGCCTCGCGCACCGACGGTGGCACCGCCTTGATGGCGGCCCGCGAGGCGATGATCACCACCGGCAGGGTCATCAGCGTGAGCACCAGACCACCGACCAGCGGGGCTGAGCGCGGCAGGCCGAAGAAATTGATGAATACCGCGAGGCCCAGCAGGCCGAACACGATGGAGGGGACTGCCGCCAGATTGTTGATGTTGACCTCGACGACATCCACCCACCAGCTGCGACGCGCGAACTCCTCCAGGTAGATGGCGGCGGCAACACCGAGGGGAAAGGACAGGAGCAGGGTCACGAGCAGCATGAAAAACGAACCCTTGGTCGCCCCCCAGACACCTGCCAGTTCGGGCTCGCGCGAGTCACCGTTGCTGAAGAAGGCCTTGTTGAATTGCAGCTCGATGCGATCGTCGGCCTGCAGACGTTCCAGCCAGGCACGCTGGTTGGCCGAGATCCGGCCGCCGACATCCTCGCCGGACTCCCCGGCCGAGCGGGCCTTGATCCACAGGTCCATTTCACTGGCCAACGGCAACCACATCGACCGGGTCTGGCCGAGGATCCGCGCATCAGCCATGACGGTTTCACGCAGCTCGAACACGGCACCGGCACTGACCAGGCCGTTGAGCTCGCGCCTTTCCGCCCGGCTGCCGGCCTCCGGCACGATCTCGCGCAGCGCCGATTTCACCAGCAGGGAATAGTCTGCCGCCGAGAGCACCTCGGGATCCCGCGCGCCGTCCGGATCGACCAGTTCGGCGTCGAAATGGATATCAAGCCGCACGAAGCTCTGCTGGAACGCGCTGTAGCCGTTGCCGATGATCGTGCCAAACAGGACCAGCAGGAACACCACGCCCAGGGAAACCGAGCAGATTCCATAGAACCGGAACAGCTGCTCGCTGCGATAACGGCGTCGCAGGCCGGCATTGACGCGGCGACGCGTCTCCTCGGGACTCAGCTGGTGCCGGTTCCGGTCACCATCGTTCGCCATCATTCGTACTGCTCCCGGTAACGGCGCACCACGTGCAGGGCGATGATGTTGAGTATCAGCGTCACGATGAACAGCATCAGGCCCAGGGCAAATGCCGCCAGCGTCTTGGGGCTGTCGAATTCCTGGTCACCGACCAGCAGGGTGACGATCTGCACGGTCACCGTCGTCACCGATTCGAGCGGATTGAAACTCAGCCTGGCCGACAGCCCGGCCGCCATCACCACGATCATGGTCTCGCCGATGGCACGCGATGCCGCCAGCAGCACCCCGCCGACGATGCCCGGCAGCGCAGCCGGCAACACCACCCGCTTGATCGTCTCGGAACGGGTCGCGCCGAGCGCGAAAGAGCCGTCGCGCATGGCCTGTGGCACGGCATTGATGGCATCGTCAGACAACGAGGAAACGAAGGGGATGATCATGATGCCCATCACCAGGCCTGCACCCAGCGCGGCCTCGGACGCCACTTCCAGGCCCAGCTGCTGGCCGGCCAGGCGGATCACCGGGGCGACCGTCAGCGCCGCGAAGTAGCCGTAGACCACCGTGGGGATACCGGCCAGCACTTCGAGTACGGGCTTCACGATGCGGCGCAGGCGCGGCCGTGCGTACTCCGACAGGTAGATCGCGATCATCAACCCGATCGGTACCGAGACCAGCAATGCGATGCCTGAAATCAGCAGCGTGCCGACGAACAGCGGTACGGCGCCAAAGGCTCCTGATGAGCCCACCTGGTCGGCGCGGATCGCGGTCTGCGGACTCCAGTTCAGGCCAAACAGGAATTCACTCACCGGCACCTGCCGGAAGAACCGCAGCGCCTCGAAGCTCACCGAAAGCAGGATGCCGATCGTGGTCACGATCGCCAGCAGCGAGGCCAGGACGAGCACGGACCTGAACGCCGCCTCGACGCGGTTCCGCGCCCGGAACTGCGGACGCAACTGGAACCACGCCAGGGCAAAACCGCTGAACGACAGTGCGATGATCAGTCCGGCAAGGATCTTTCGCGAGGCATCCCGCAGGCTGTTGTAGAGATCCGCAGCCACGGCGAATTCCGCGCTGCGGCTCTCGTCGTACATCTGACCGCCGGCGAGATTGCGGATGTCGTTCAGCGTCAGACCGAGTTGCGCTTCAGGCTGGTTGCGCAGCACCTCGGGCAACGAGGCTACCACCCGTGCGGTGATCAGCGACTCGCTGAAGGCAGCCCACATCAGCAGCAGGGCGATACCCGGCAGGAGCGCACCGAGGGCCGCATAGTAGCCGTAATACTTGGGCAGCGAATGCAGGCTGCGAATGCCGCCTGTCTGACGCGCCAGCGACAGTGCCCGCTGCCTGCCCAGAAAGTAGGCAGCGAGCACAGTCGCGGCAAGTATCAGCAGCAGCGTGGGCAGACGCACCGCAACTACCTGGGAATCGGCATGGTAAGCAGCTGCTTCACCTGGCCGGCGACCGCCTTGTATTCGGCAGCCGGCAGCGGCACCAGCCCGCGATCAGCCAGATAACCTTCCTCGCCCATCGCCTTCTGGCTGGTGAATTCCTGCAGGTACTCCTTCAGTCCGGGGATCGAACCGATGTGCGCCTTCTTGGCATAGAAAAACAGCGGCCGCGAAACCGGATACTTGCCGCTGGCGATGTTCTCGAAGGTCGGCGCGACACCATCGATCGCGGAACCCTTCACCGAATCGGTATTCTCATCGAGGAAGCTGTAGCCGAAAATACCCACCGCCCTGGGATTGGCCTTGAGTTTCTGCACGATCAGGTTGTCGTTCTCGCCGGCCTCGATGAAGCGGCCGTCCTCGCGGATGGTATGACAGACCTGCTTGAAGCGGGCTTCATCCTGGTCCTTGATGGCCTTGATCCACGGGAAGCTCTTGCAACCACCCTCCATGGCCAGTTCCACGAAAGCATCACGCGTGCCGGAAGTCGGCGGCGGACCCAGCACTTCGATGACCGTGGCGGGCAACTTCGGATTGACGTCCTTCCAGGTCTTGTAGGGATTGGCGACCAGCACCTGCTTGCCGGCGGGATCCGGAACCTGTTTGGCAAGCGCAAGGTAGATTTCCCGCAGCCCGGGATTCAGGCCGGGGGCTGCCACCGACTCGGCGAGCACGATACCGTCATAACCGATCTTGACCTCCACCACGTCCTTCACGCCGTGGGCAGCGCAGTCCTTGAGTTCGGCGGGCTTGATGGCACGCGAGCTGTTGGCGATATCCGGGTACTGCACGCCGACACCACTGCAGAACAGCTTGATGCCGCCACCGGAGCCGGTGGACTCGACCTTGGGGGTCTTGAACTTGCCGGTGCCGCCGAACTGCTCGGCGACTACCGTTGCGAAGGGGTAAACGGTGGATGAACCAACGATGCTGATATAGCTGCGAGCCGATTGCGACCAGGCGGCAACGGGAAGGGTTGCGGCGAGGGCTCCGCTGACCAGCAGGATCAGGGCTTTTGGTGCTTGTTTCATGCAGACCTCCGGGGTCCTGGCAGTGTTCTGACCCGGCGCAGTCTAGGCAGCAATTGTTGCGGCTTTATTTCAGGTCGCGGCCGGACGGTCGGCCCTGGCGGCGTCCAGCTTCTGGCGAACCACCTCGCGCTCCGTATGGCGGATGTCCCGGCCATGCACCAGGTAGACCACGTATTCGCCGATATTCTTGGCATGGTCACCGACGCGCTCCAGGGCGCGGGCTGCCCAGCTCACATCCATGAATCGCCGGATGGTTCGCGGGTCTTCCATCATCAGGGCGATGCACTGCCGGGTGATCTGGTCGTATTCCTCGTCGACCAGCTTGTCTTCCTCGATGACTGCCAGCGCATCATCGACGTCCATGCGCGAAAAGGCATCCAGGGCATCGTGGAGCATGGCCTGCACATGTTCACCGAGCGCCTTGAGTTCACCGTAGGAGGCATGCAGCTCGCGATGTTCAGCCAGATTCGAGGCCAGGTAGCCGATCTTGGATGCCTCGTCGCCCACCCTCTCCAGGTCGGTGATGATCTTGATCACGGTGACGATCAGCCGCAGGTCGGCAGCGGCCGGCGTGCGCGTGGCCAGCAACTTGCTGCACTCCTCGTCGATGGACACTTCAAGCCGGTTTATCTTGAAGTCGTTGCCGGAGACCTGGAGGCCCAGTTCGCTGTCGCCGGAAATGATGGCCTCCACAGCGGTATCCAGATGCTGCTCGACCAGGCCGCCCATGCGCAGCACCTCGCTGCGCAGATGCTCCAGCTCGGCATTGAAGCGGCGTGAGATGTGATGACTGAAGCTCTCGGATTCCATGGTCTTGCTCCTGCCTGCCGGCACGACTGCAGAGGGTATCAGGACAGCGCGAGCCGGTCCCGGGGAAAGTGACAGATGAAGCTGCTGCCCTGGCCCAGCTTGCTGCGGATCTCCAGATCCGCATCGTGCCGGCGCAGCGCGTATTTGACGATCGACAGACCGAGGCCGGTACCACCGCTCTGTCGGGCGCGCCCGCCGTCGGCCCGGTAAAAGCGCTCGGTGACCCGCGGGATATCGGCCTCGGACATGCCGATGCCGGTATCGACGACAGCCAGGTGGCCGCCGTCCTGGTCGGTGTTCCAGCTGATGGTGATGCTCCCCTCTGCAGGCGTGTAACGCACAGCGTTGGCCACCAGGTTGGACACCACGGACTGCAGCTCGGTCTCCTCGCCCAGGAGATTCAGGTCACTGTTGACCTGCACCCCGATCTGTCCGCCGAAGCCCGGCACGCTTTGCGCGTCACGGCGGGCCAGCTCGATCAGTCCGGCGACATTCACCACGCGGTCCTTCGCAACCGGTTGCCCCGACTCCAGCCTGGACAACTGCAACAGGTCCTCGACCAGCCGGAACATGCGCTGCACCTGCTCCTGCATCACCCGCACCGGCTGCTGCCATGCCGGGGGTTGCTCCGGATCCTCGCCCAGCGTATCCAGGTAGCCCATGATCACGGTCAGCGGTGTCCGCAGCTCATGCGAGGCGTTGGCGACGAAATCCCGGCGTACCCGCTCCATCTTCACCCGCTGGCTGATATCGCGGATCAGCAGCAGCGTCTGCCCGGGTCCATAAGGGATCAGCCGGCAGGACAACCAGGCATCGCCGCCAGCCGGCGATGGAATCTCCACCGCCGGGCGGCCACCCGGGCTGCGCAGGTAGTCGACGAAATCCGGATGCCGCAGCAGGTTTTCGATGCGCTGGCCGCGGTCGCCGCGCAGCTTCAGCTCCAGCAGCTGCCGTGCAGCCGCGTTGTAGTTCAGGATTTCGTGCTGTGCGTCGAGGATCACGCCGCCGTCCGGAAATGCCTCGGCAGAAGCGCGCAACTCCTTGACCAGCCGCCGGAAACGCTTGCCGCGCCGCTTTGCCTTGGTCTTGATGAACTGGATCCTGGCAAACACCGGCGGCCAGACACCGTCGCCGTCGGGGATGTCGGCTGTCAAACCGGTAGTCAGCCAGCGTTCGAGGCGATAGAGGTTGTAGAGATGCCAACCCAGCGCGGCAAGTGCGACGACCAGCATGCCCAGCGCGGGCTGGTCATAGATCCAGCCGATCAGCCCGCCGGCAACCAGCGCAAGCGCCAGCTTAACGAGCGTCGAGGTCCAGATGCCGGGCATCAGCAGACCGAGAAGCGATAACCGGCACCCCGGACCGTCTGGACATAGGGGTCAAGCCCGAAGTCCTCAAGCGCCTGCCGCAGGCGCCGGACATGCACATCGACGGTGCGCTCCTCGACATACACATTCTGGCCCCAGACCTTGTCGAGTACCTGCGTGCGGCTGTAGACGCGGTCGGGATTTTCCATCAGGAACTTCAGCAGGCGGTACTCGGTCGGTCCCAGGCCGACCTCGCGGTCCCCGGCATGCACACGATGGCTGACCGGGTCGAGGCGCAGCTTGCCGGCCACCAGCGGCTCATCGGCTGACGGGGCAGAGCGGCGCAGCACGGCATGGACCCGCGACAGCAGTTCACGCGGCGAAAAGGGCTTGGTGATGTAGTCATCGGCACCGCTGTCGAGGCCCAGCACCCGGTCGCGCTCCTCGGCCCGGGCGGTCAGCATGATGATCGGGATGTCGCGGTTGGCGGGTTCACGCCGCAGGGTACGGGTCAGCTCCAGGCCGCTCGAGTCCGGCAGCATCCAGTCGACGAGCAGCAGGTCGGGACGGGAATCCGCGATCTGCAGCCGGGCACCTGCCGAATTGCCGGCTTCACCGACCTCGAAACCGGCCCGTTTCAGATTGAAGGCGATCATCTGCCGGATCGGCAGTTCGTCCTCGACCAACAGAATCCTGCGTGCGCTCATGGCTCCCGATCACGGTGATGGCGTACGGGCATTTGAACACGGTTTTATTACAAAACCGTGTCGCCCTCAACACATGACCGGAACCTGCGCCCGGCTACTTCGCGGCGCCCGTTTCCTGGATCATGTAGGCGATCACATTGGCGCGGTCCTCGGGCTTGCGCAGGCCGACGAATACCATACGCGTGGCAGGCATGAAATCGCTGGGCCTGAACAGGAACTTGTCCAGCGTTTCAGCTGACCAGACCACCGTCGAGCCGGACATCGCCTCGGAATAGGCAAAGCCCGGCGCGAGCCCGGCCTTGCGGCCCATCATCCCATGCAGGTTCGGCCCCACCTTGTTCGGCCCGGCCGCCTCGAGGCTGTGGCAGGCGCGGCATTGCAGGAACACGATCTGCCCCTTGGCCGGATCTGCGCTGGCGAGCAGCGCGTTGATATCGTAGCTGTCAGCCGTGGCGGCAGCTGCCACCGCGGGCGCGCTGCCAGCCGGGGTCGGCGCATTGTTGACCTGCTCGGCACAGGCCGTCATCAGCATGCTCATGCCGAGTGCAGCGAAGGCAAAACGTAGGCTGTCGTGCATTTCTCGAGTCCTTTGTCGAATGACCAGCGGTCAGGTTGTTGAATCGGGCAAGGGGCCATTATCACCCATCAGGCTTGCTGCGCGATGAATGGCCTTGCGGATGCGCGGATAGGTGCCGCAACGGCAGATGTTGGTGATGGACTGGTCGATCGCCGCATCATCGGGATCGGGCGTGGTTTTGAGGAACGCGGAGACGGCCATGATCATGCCGGGCTGGCAATAACCGCACTGCGGAACCTGCTCGTCGATCCAGGCCTGCTGGACCGGATGCGGCTGCGTGACGCTGCCGATGCCCTCGATCGTGGTCACCGACTTGCCGGCCACGGCTGCCACCGGCAGCACGCAGCAACGTGCTGCGACGCCATCGATGTGTATCGTGCAGGCCCCGCACAGCGCAATACCGCAGCCATACTTGGTGCCGGTGAGACCGAGGGTATCGCGCAGCACCCACAGCAGGGGCATGCCGTCGGGGACATCGACTTCCACAGCCGAACCGTTGAGGGTGAAACTGATCACGGGTCCGTGCTCCGCTCAGGCCGTGGCGCCGCGCGCCGGGTTGGCAGTCAGCATGGCCGGGTAGTCCTTCTCGGCGCGCTGGCGATAGTCATCAGGCAGCTCGTCGATGGAACGCAGCTTCGCCCCGCCGGCATGCCAGACGACATGTCCGGGCCGGTCACCCATATCCATCCACTTGAGCCACGGCATGTGCACCGTCGAACTGAACACCACCGGCAGGCTGTCCAGCCGCGCGTTCAGGAAATCCTTCTGGCTGGCAAACATGGTCTGCTGCTGCCAGCGCGGCGGCGGCATGCCCGGCGGATAGCGGGTCCAGTTATGCAGCCAGACCATGTCGCGCGCGAAGGTCCAGTCGAGGACCAGCGACTGCTCGGGCAACTGCTCCAGCAGACGGGTAAAACGGATGCCCTTCACGGAATAGTTGAAGCCACGCCCTGCGCCGCCGCCCTGCATTGCCGGCGATACCGGGTTGGTCGCACCGGTATAGGGATTCCTGAATTCCGAAAGCGGCGTGCCGGTTTCGACATCGTGGAAAAAAGTGAGCGTGTTGCCGATCAGTTCGTAGGCGCCATCCGGCAGATGACGCATCCAGTACAACTCCATGCCCTGGAATTTCACCAGTGGCCGGGGATGCTCGCCGGGGACCACGCCGAAGATCGTGCCGTCATACCACCAAGGCACATCGCGTTCCCGGAGGCTTGCGGTCATGCGCACCAGTGCGCGCAGATTGTTCTCCGGCAAGCCGAGGTCCGGCACGCGTGCCGGCGGAGTGCCCGACACGCCCGGCAGTGCCTCGCTGCTGAGGCCGAAGGCCAGCAGGCCGATACCTGCGCTGAAGGCCCGACGGGAAAGTGGTGCATGCATGGGACGCTCGCTCTGTCATGCCTCGCCACCGGCACGATGCGCGGATGCAAAGGCTGAGGGCAGAGAATACAGTAGGCGCCTCGCCGGCATGAAATGGAACCACGATATGCGCGTCCACTCTCTGGCCATCCTGCTGTCCATCGTCGCGCTGTCAGGCACCGGCAGCGCATCGGCAGCCGGCGACATGCAGCGTGGCCGCGAGATCGCCATCGCATGCTCGGCCTGCCATGGACTCGACGGCAGCAGCCCGTCACCGGCTTTCCCGGTACTCGGCGGGCAGCACCAGGAATACCTGGTGCAGGCAATGCTGGCCTATCAGGCCGGCACCCGCGCCGAGTCGATCATGGGCGGCGCGATCCGGACACTGAATCGCCAGCAGATCGAGGACGTCGCTGCCTGGTTCTCGGCACAGGGCGGCCTGCGCAAGGACCCGGGCAATCCGCCGGAACCCGTCGCGACGCCGGCAACCGCAGTGGCCGGCAACATCACCAGGCAGGCCAGCACTGCGGATGCGGCCGCTGCGCTGGCCGGCATCGCTGCGCCGGCGCGGATCGCCAGCGACCCGGCTGAAACTTCCGGCTGCCCGGTGACCGGATCGGAAACGGCTGATGCCGACCGCGATGGACTGGCCGACGCCTTCGATGCCGCCCCGAAGGACGCCGGCGAGTTCGTGCGCGATGCCGACGGCGATGGCTGGTTCGACATCTGCAGCATCCGGCAGCTGCAGGCCATCCAGACACTGAAAACAATTGCATGCTTGCGCGCGACAAGTACGGTTTTGCCGGCGCACTGGATGGCAACGGTCATGCGATCAGCAACCTCGTCATCACGCGCCCGGCGACCGGCGGCGTCGGCCTGTTTGGCACGCTCGCCCGGACCGGCGTGGTGCGCAATCTCAAACTGCAGAACGCGACGGTCAGCGGACTGCACGGCACCGGGGCACTCGTGGGCGCGAACTTCGGCCTGGTTGCGGATTGCGAGGCGCAGGTCAAGGTCAGCGGCCGGCTGGCTACCGGGGGACTGGTGGGTGGCAACGCCGGCCAGGTCCGCAACTGCCGGGTCAGTGGCAGCGTCAGTGCGGAGGCGGCTGTCGGTGGCCTTGCCGGCGACATGAACGGCTCCGTGATCGACAGCGCAGCCGACATGCAGGTCAGCGCCGGCAAGAGCGCCGGCGGACTGGTCGGCCTCAACACCACCGGTGAGGTACGCAACAGTCGCGCATCAGGCCACATCATCGCGGGCGACAACGTCGGCGGACTGGTTGGCGTCAATACCGACGCGCTGGTCAGCAGCAGCCATGCCACCACCACGGTGATTTCCAGCGGCACCAATGCCGGGGGACTGGTCGGCTTCAACTCGCAGAGCCGCATCCGCAACAGCTTTGCCACCGGTGCAGTCACCGGCCGGGCGGCAGTCGGGGCGCTGACCGGCAAGAACAACGGCAGCCTGCGCAATGTCCATGCGACCGGCACCGTCACCGTCACGCACGTGAATACCGTGCAGCCCTTCGCCAGGGGCGACATCCTGGTGGCCGCCACGATCATGGACAACCCGACCGATGACCACGGCGGCACCGGCCGCATCATCCAGTACGATGAAAACCTGCAGCCAAAGGGTGAACTCTACCTGGAGGGAACCAGGCACAAGGTGGGCGGACTGGCTTTCGCACCCGACCGGACGCTGTGGGCATTCTCGCAGCTCACGCCGTCGATTGCCGAGATCGGTCCGGACGGCGTGCAGAAACCGCTGCGCACGTTCTCCGACCGGAAACTCAGCAGCGTGACCTTCGGCAGGGACGGCAGCCTGTATTTCGGCGAGCACATGATGGGCAAGGCAACCGGCCACCCGGCCGTGACGACGAAATTCAGCCTCTTGCCAGGCCGGGACGTGATCGGCGACGGCCACGTATTCCGCTACGGCAGTGACGGCAAGCTGCTCCGGGAATACAAGACGGCAGCAAACGGTGGCCTGTTCGGCTTTCTCGCCGTCACCAGCACGGTCCTGGCCGACAAGGACACGCGCATGATCTATATCTCCGAAACCGGCAAACGCGTCATGCAATATGACCTCGCCAACGACCGGCAGCTGCCGGATCTGGCCGACTTCAGCAAGGACCCTGCCGTGCCGATGGTGCTGGTCATGAATCCCACGCCGGATGGCCAGTTGCTGATCAGCACCGGCAAGGGCTTCATGCTCGTCGATGCGAACAGCGGCAAGGTGCTGCGCAATTACCCGCTGCAGGGCATAGGCTGGGCCGCGGTCAATTCATCCACGGACGGCCAGTACGCCCTGATCGGCAACTTCTTCACCGGCGACATCGTGAAGGTGCGCCTGAGCGACGGTGAGGTGGTCGCGAAGAACAACATCGGACAGAAGGAATCCCTGTCCGGCGTTGCCCAGTTTCCCGGCTGAGCGCGCTGCCTACAGGCCCAGCGCGCCCGGATTCATCAGGTTGTGCGGATCGACCGAGCGCTTCAGCTCGCGCAGCATGCGGGCTGCTTCAGGGTTGCGCCCGCGCATGTAGGGGTAGGACTTGCCGACCTGCATGTGCACGCCACCGACGGCCGCAAACAGCTCATTGATCTTTGCCCGCAGCTCGCGCACCAGCGCCCGGCCTTCCGGGTTGGCCGGATACTCGGGCAGGGTGTCCAGGTACTCCTGCGGCAGGAAGCGCTTGTGGAAGGGCGTGCGGTCGTCTTCCCAGTAGAACACCGGCTCGTAGAGGAACACATGGGTGTTGATGGTCATGTACATGGCGCCCTTGTCCACCTTCGCCTTGCGCATGCGCTCGGCATTGTCGGCATAGAGCTTCTGCAGCGACTGGTAAAAGGCCTGCATCTTCGAGAAGGGAATGAGTCCGTGCTGCGGCACCCAGCGCTCGCCTTTGGGCCCCAGGATCGGGTAGAGCGGAATGAAGGGCATGGCGCGGATCACCGTCGGCATGGTGTTGGCGGTTTCCGTACCGAAGCCCTTCATCGCATCGCGGATCAGATCCAGCTTGGCATTGACCTCGGCCTGGCAGACACCCTCGACGGTGTAGTGCGCCGAGTAGTTGTAGCCCGCCAGGAAACGCTTGCCGGCAGCTGCCATCTTCAGCAGCCGGACACCGGCCTGCAGCGGATTGCGCGCTGTTTTGGCCACCGCCCAGGCGGCACCGATCGCATCGCTGGCCTTGGTCTTGCTGAGCTGCCCCTGCTGCAGCTTCGGATCGAGGCCGAAGTTGTCGGCGATCACGCCCTCGCGGGCGGCGGCCGCCATGCCGCCAGACATGTTCTCGAAATTGTCGAAACCGAAGGACGCCGCGCCGTAGAACGGCGGGGTCTTGATCAGGCGCAGCGAGATGCGCGCCTTGAAGCCCAGCGCACCTGCGTCACCGGTGAACAGGCCGGTCAGGTCCGGGCCATACCAGCGGAAGAACGGCACGCCGTTCACCGCGGCCGCGGAGCTGGTCCTCAGCAGTTCACCGTTCGCCAGCACGATGTCGAAGCTCAGCACGGCATCGGCCGAGACGCCGAAATTGCCGGAACCGAGGCTCGCGCTGTTCTGGGACATCGAACCGCCGACGGTCGCCTTGATGCCGGAGAACGGTCCCCAGAACGTCGTGCGCAGCCCCTGCTTCGCCAGTTCCTGCCACAGCTCGGCCCAGGTCAGGCCCGGCTCGACCGTGACATACATGTCGCTGGCATTGATCTCGACGATGCGGTTGAGCCGGGTCGTATCCACCAGCACCGAGTTCGCGGTGGTCGGCAGGTAACCATCGGTATACGAAGCACCACCACCCCGCGGCACCACTGCCACGCCGGCCGAGGTGATCGCGCGCACGGCCTTCTGCAGTTCCTCGACCGTGGCGGGCTGCACCACCGCCAGCGGCAGCTCGAGCTGGTTGTAGACATCCATCGCATAGAAGGAACGGTCGGCATCGCTGGTGAGCACATTGGGCTGGCCGACGATGGCCGCGAGATCGCTGAGCAGGTTGCTGGCAGACATGAAAAAACTCCTGGGAACCGGATTTCCGGACCGGGTCAAGGCGGTCCGGTCAGGCAGGGCCGCTAGCCTACGGCTCCGCAGGCCTGTTTGTGAAGCAGGCTGCGGGCCGGATGGTCACTTCGCGGTCGTCGCCGGACGTGCATAGACAGCCATCAGTTCCGCCGCGCCCAGCGAATTGGCGTTGACATTGAAGCCCACGAAGGCGGCCGTGGCCGTCGCCGGCAGATCGAGCTTCTCGACCTTGAGCGCATGCAGGCGGAAAAAATAGCGGTGCGGCTTGTCACCGGCGGGCGGACAGGGACCCCCATAGCCGGCGGCACCGAAGTCGGTAACGGCCTGCACGGCGCCAGCCGGCATCAGCCCGGCAGCCGGATCGCCGGCCCGGGCGGGCAGCGCCGCGACATCGGCGGGGATGTTGTAGACCACCCAGTGCCACCAGCCGCTACCGGTCGGGGCATCCGGATCGTGGACCATCAGCGCAAAACTCTTCGTGCCCGCCGGCGGGTTGCTCCAGCTGAGCGCCGGGGAGATGTTGCTGCCGGTGCAACCGAAGCCGTTGAAGACCTGGGCTGCACGGATCGGCGCACCCGCCGTCAGGTCGGGACTGGTCAGCCGGAAGGCCGGCAAGACCCCTTCAGCGGACGCGGTGCCCGGCATGAGACCTCCGAATGCGAGCAGGATGGCGGCGAGAAAACGCAGCATGGCGAGACTCCCTGGACGATTGGTCGACAGGGTACATTCAGCTGCGGCCTGCTTCAAAACTCCGGCGTATCTGCTCGAGCGCCTCCGGGTTGGCGAGGGCGCTGCGATTCGACACCGCCTCGCCGTGCAGGACCGCACGCACGGCGAGCTCGGCCAGCTTGCCACTGCGCGTGCGCGGCAGGTCCGGCACCTGCAGGATGCCTGCCGGCACATGCCGCGGCGTGAGCGTTTGCCGGACGGCGAGCCGGATCTTCGCGCGCAGCGCCTCATCGAGGCCGAGCCCGGCACGCAGCACCACGAACAGCAGGATGCGCTCGTCGCCGTCGACCCGCTCGCCGACCGCGAGGCTTTCCAGCACTTCAGGAACCGCTTCGACCGCACGATAGAGCTCGGCCGTGCCGATGCGCACCCCGCCCGGGTTCAGCACCGCATCGGAGCGGCCATGGATGATGAAGCCGCCCGAAGGCCTGCGTTCGGCATGATCGCCGTGCGCCCAGACACCGGGGAAGCGCGCGAAGTAGGCCTCGTGATACAGCCGGCCGTCCGTATCGTTCCAGAATCCGGTCGGCATCGACGGAAACGGCCGTTCGCAGACCAGCTCACCACTGCCAGCGCTGAGCGCCCGGCCCTGCCCGTCGTAGATTTCCACCGCCATGCCGAGCCCCGCACACTGCAATTCGCCCCGCTGCACCGGCAACAGCGGATTGCCGAGCAGGAAACACCCGATGATGTCGGTACCGCCGGAAATCGAGGCGAGGTGCACCTCGGCCTTCACGCGCTGATAGACGAAATCGAAACTCTCAGGCGCCAGCGGCGAACCGGTGGAGAGCACGGTGCGCAGGCAGCGCAGGTCGTGATCGCGGCCCGGCTGCAGTCCCGCCTTGTCGTTCGCGGCCAGGTACTTCGCGCTGGTACCGAAGACCGTGATGCCCTCCCCGGCGGCCAGCCGCCACAGCGCACCGGCATCCGGCCAGGCCGGCGAGCCGTCGTACAGCACCAGGCTCGCACCGCTGGCGAGCCCGCTGACCAGCCAGTTCCACATCATCCAGCCACAGCTCGTGAAGTAGAACAGCCGGTCGCTGCGCCGCAGATCGGTGTGCAGCAGGTGTTCCTTCAGATGCTGGAGCAAGGTCCCGCCGGCACCGTGCACGATACACTTGGGAGGACCGGTGGTGCCCGAGGAATACAGGATATAGAGCGGATGATCGAAAGGCGTGGCGACAAATTCCAGCGGCGCCTCATCGGCCACCAGTTCCTGCCAGCCGATGGCGCCGGGTATCCCGGCAAGTGCCGGACCAGCGTCCGCCTCGTCGGCCAGCGTGTCGAGATACGGAACCACGACCACCGCACCGAGACCCGGCAGGCGTTCCGCGAGTTGCGCCACCACCGGCCGCACATCGATGCGCTTGCCGGCGTAGCAATAGCCATCGACCGCGAGCAGCAGCTTCGGCGTGATCTGCGCAAAGCGCTCGCGCGCGCCCTCGGCGCCGAATTCCGCCGAGCTCGAGGACCAGACGGCACCCAGGCTGGTGGCCGCCAGCATGCCCACCACCGCCTCGATGCAGTTCGGCAGGAAGGCCGCGACACGATCACCACGGGCCAGGCCCAGGCGCCTGAACCCCGCTGCCGCACGGCTGACCTCGGCGGCCAGCTGTGCGTGACCGAGTTCGCGACGCCGACCACGCTCGTCGCGCCAGATCAGCGCCGGCCGGTCATCACGCCAGCGCAGCAGGTTCTCGGCAAAGTTGAGTTCGGCGCCGGGAAACCAGCGCGCGCCGGGCATCTGCCCGCCGTTTTCCAGCACGCGCCTGGCACCGCGCCTGAAGCGCAGATCGCAGAAGCTGGCAAGCTCCGCCCAGAATGCCCCGGGATTTTCCACCGACCACCGGTGCAGGCCGGCATAGTCGCTGAAGACGGCGCCACGGCGCAGCCGGACCCGCTCCATGAAACGGGCCAGGTGCGGGACGCGCGCCGGTTCAGCCACCGATGTAGAACATCTCGACCTTGTCATCCTTGCGCTGGCTGGCG
>JAHDYM010000023.1 GCA_023383705.1 Gammaproteobacteria bacterium
CCGCCACCGTATAGGGCGAAGCCAGGTACACCTGCGCCGAGTTGGCGCCCATGCGGCCCTTGAAATTGCGGTTGGTCGAGGAGATGCACACCTCGTTGTCGGCCAGCACGCCGGCACCGAGCGCGGCGCAGGCACCGCAGCCGGTCGGCAGCAGGTAGGCACCGGCCGCCGAGATCGTCGCCAGCGTGCCATCGGCCGCCGCACTGGCCATGACCACCGATGACGAGGGTGCCACCAGCAGCCGCGTCCCGCGCGCGACTTTTCGCCCCTTGAGCACCTCGGCCACCATGTGCAGGTCGCTGAGCTTGGCGCCGACGCAGGCGCCGATATAGGCCTGGTCGACATGTACCTGGTCATGGTTGCCCACCGGCCCGCTGTTGGCCGGCGAATGGGGCGCTGCCACCTGCGGCACCAGGCTGTCGGCCGCAAAGTCACGGATGCTGTGGTAGCCGGCATCGACGTCACCACGCCATTGCAGGGCATCAGCCGCCGGTTCCACGCCCGCGGCGCGGATTGCCGCCAGCGTGAGTTCGTCGGCAGCCACGATGCCGGTCTCGGCGCCGAGCTCGGCCGCCATGTTGGTGAGCACCATGCGCTCCCAGACCGGCATGGCACGCACGGTGTCTCCACCGTACTCGATGACCCGGCCGCCGTTCTCCATGCCCAGCTCCCGGCACAGGAACAGGGCGATGTCCTTGGCAACCACGCCCCGCCCGAAACGGCCGGACCAGTTGACCTGCACGGTTTCCGGCACCTGGATCCAGATCTCGCCGGTAACCACCACGCCGGTCATCTCGATGGCACCGAAGCCGGCCATGAAGCAGCCGAAGGCCCCGCCCATGCTCGAGTGCGAATCGCCGCCGCAGGCGAACATCCCGGGCTGCAGCAGGCCCTGCTCGGCGAGCAGCACGTGGCCGATGCCGCGCATGTCGAAGAATCTGCGGATGCCGAACGCCGCGGCGAAGTCGCGCGTCAGCTTGAGTATCGCGGCTGATTCAGCGTCCACGGCCGGCGTGAAATGATCCGTGCAGAGCACGATGCGCTCGGGATCCCAGACACCCGTGCCCAGTTCCCTGAGCCGGGGCCAGATACGCCGCGGCCCGCCCGAATCGAGCAGCAGGGCGAGATCCACCCGGCAGGCCAGGATCTCGCCCGGCCGCACCTCTGGCTGCCCGGCAGCACGGGCGAGGATCTTCTCGGTCAGCGTCTGTCCCATCGGCAGGTGGCCCATCCCTTCGTGCCCCAGCTTGACCTGCTGCATGCAGTGTCCCGAAAATATCGCTCCTTTTGGCGAGCATCCGGCCGTACCATGCTGATCCAGGTCCTGAAGTCCAAAATCCACCGTGTCACGGTTACGGCCGCCGACCTCGAATACATCGGCAGCGTCACCATCGACGAAGACCTGATGGATGCCGCCAACCTGATCGAGAACGAGCAGGTCCACGTCCTCAACCAGCGCAACGGCGCACGCATCGTCACCTACGTCATCAGGGGCGAACGCGGCTCCGGCGTGATCTGCATGAACGGACCCGCTGCGCTCCTGTTTTCACCCGGCGATATCGTGCTGGTCCTGTCCTACGCCGGCATGGACTTCTCGGCGGCGAAGGCCTTCAAGCCGAGCATCATCTTCCCTGATACCGCCAGCAACCGCCTGGTCGCCGGCTAAAGGACGCCCTTCAGCTTCGCGGCGATCTTCGCCACATCGGCCGGATCAGCCTGGCTGACGTCGGCATACTCGCTGAAGCGTTCCGGGATCTTGATCGTCGCGTCGATGCCCATCTGCTCGCCCACCATCGGGAAACCCTGCGGACCCTTCGGCGCCGAGGGATCGAGCACGAAGGCCTGGCCCGAACGGTTGATGATGATGTCGCTGTAAGGCTGCACGCGCGTCTGTATGGCCCACTCCACCGCCGACAGGTCGTAGGGGTTCACGTCCGGACCGACGACTACCGCGATCTTGGCGGTCCGCGGCCAGCGGCCGGCAGCCCCCCACAGGGCATGCAGCACGTACTTGCCGAATTCCGGATGCGGCTTGTGCGCGCCATCGACGTTGAGCTGCACGATGTAGGTCATGTTGGGCGTGACCACGCAGTCCTTCACTTCGGGGATCTTCCGCTGCAGGTCGGACAGCATCTCGCCCTCGATCGGAATCAGCGCGAGATAGTTGTGGTCGAAGGGCGGCATCATCTCGATGGTTGCGTACCACAGCGGGTTCTTGCGGTGGGTGATGCAGCTGACGTCGAACAGCGGGAAGACCTGGTGCTTGTCGTAGTAGCCGACCGAGTTCGAATGCCAGCCTATGATCTGCTGCGGCACATCGGGCTGGAACACGCCCTCGATGACGTACTCGGCCGTCGCCGGCACCTCGAGGTCCACGGTCTCGCACTTCACCAGTTCGACCGGTGAGCCGCGCAGGCCACCGGCATATTCGTATTCATCCAGGCCATAGGGCACACCGGTCGCAGCGGCCATGTGCACGGCCGGATCGCACTGGCAGGCCACCGCGATCTCCAGCGGCTTGCCCATGCGCTGCGCCTTGGCCAGGTGCAGGCCGATGTGGTTCATCGGCGGATTCCAGAAGGCGAATATCGACAGCTGCTTCTTCTGTTCCTTCTCCGTATAGCTGCCGCCCTGCGGATGCTTGCAGTTCCACAGCTGGGTCAGGCGGTACCAGCCGACGTTGCGCACGCCGGTTTCCGGATCCTTGGTCACGACGACGCCGCCGGTGATGTAGGACGCACCCTCTTTGCCGATCCAGAGATGCGGGAGCTGCTTGTCGACGGAGATGTCGTCCTTGCCGATGACCACATCCTTGCAGGGCGCCTTGCTGCGCTCGACCATGGTCGGCTTGTGCCAGGTGGAGCGGTCGTTGAGGATGCGGGCGTGCTTGATCTTGGCCTCGACCGGATCCGCCGTCCCGATCGTCATGCCGGTGCGTTCGCGGGTACCAAAGGGATTGAAAATGACCGGTACGTCGGGGGTGTTGTAGCCCTTCAGGTTCTTCAGCATCAGCCCCGGGCCGTTGATCTCGGCGAGGTAGCGCATCAGCGCCTGGAGTTCATTGGTGCCCTCCCCGCAGTCCAGCGGCACATCCACGTTTTTGAGCTGCCCGGCCTTGTCCAGGCTGGCCAGAAACTCCCGCATATCCTTGAACGCCATGACGCCTCGCTCCCTTCATTCCTGCGACTGCACGGAAACCGGCAAACCATAGCATGACAGCCGGACCGGAGCAGCCCGATCCGGGTGAATATCCGGTAGGCTATGCGGCCTGCGGCCGGCGGCCATACTGCAAACAGGAAGATGGACATGAAGAAATCCGACAAGAAAGTAGCAATCGTCACCGGCTCAGCCACCGGCGTGGGTGCAGCAGCAGCCATCCTGCTGGCGGAACATGGCTGCAACGTGGTGGTCAATTACACCCGCAGCAAGGCCGAAGCCGAGGAAACCGCGGCTGCCTGTGCGGCAAAGGGCGCGGAAACCATCGTCTTCCAGGCCGACGTCGCCGATGACGACGCCTGCCGTGCGATGGCCCAGGCCGCCGTCGACAAGTGGGGCCGCATCGATTACCTGATCAACAATGCCGCGCGCACCAAGTTCAACCCCTACCCGAAGCTCGACGGCGTCAGCAAGCAGGATTTTCTCGACATCTATTCGGTCAATGTGGTCGGCGCCTACCAGATGATCCGTGCCGTCACGCCGATCATGAAGAAGCAGGGCTTTGGTGCCATCGTCAATGACTCCTCGATCGGCGGCGTCACCGGCATCGCCTCGTCGATTCCCTACGCCGCATCGAAAGCGGCACTCAACCTGATGGCCAAGTCGCTGGCCCATGTCCTCGCCCCGGAGATCCGCATCAACACCGTGGTACCCGGCATGATCCAGACCCGCTGGCTGAAGGGCGGCATGGGTGACGAGCAGTATGCGGCGATGATCAAGACGATGGGCGACCAGCTGCCGCTGAAGAAGGTTGCAACCGCCGAAGACATCGCCAGCGTGCTGGTATGGTTCCTCGAAGGCCCGCACCTGATTACCGGTGAAACGCTGATCGTCGACAGCGGCATCCACATCGGCACGCTGCCGCCCTACTCGAGCGGCGACTCCTACTGAGTCGCCGGATCAGGGCCGGGGTTCGCGGAGCCGGAATTCGCGCTTCCAGCCAAAGCCACGCGTGCTGTCGATCAGGCGTATCCAGTCCGGTGTCAGGCGCCAGAACGCCGTGCCCTGCAGCCGCGCGGCGATGAGTTTTTCGCTGGCTTCGCGCGGCGATTCGAATATGCGCCGCACCTGGATGAACTTGGCCAGGTAACTGGCGAGCGCGCCAACCCTGTCGATCCCGGCGAGGACTTCCACCTGGCCCTCGATCTGCAGGCCGACCACCTCGTCCCAGGTCGCCACATCGCGGTTGATGGCGGCCACCACGCGCGGCTCGCGGCCCATGTCCCGGCCGTGGCGGGTCCTGAGGTCAGACACGAAATACAGGTTGCAGCGCTCGTCGCTGGCGTAGAAGACACTGGCGGCCCAGGCACCGCCCTCGCCGGCGGTCGCCAGCGTCAGCGTGTTGTGCCCGGCGAGGAGTTCGCGCACGCGGGCGAAATCGGGATCGTCATCCGGCGCGGTCATTTCCTTGCGGCGTTCTGGCGCGCCGCCCGGGCGCCCTGCCAGCGCTTGACCAGGCCGCTCTCGATCCCGAACAGGTCGAGCACGCGCCCCACGCTGTGGTTGACGAGATCGTCGAGCGTCTGTGGATCGTTGTAGAAAGCCGGCATCGGCGGCGCAATCACGGCGCCCATCTCCGCCGCCTGCAGCAGCAGCCGGCAGTGTCCGACATGCAGCGGCGTCTCGCGCGGCATCAGCACCAGCCTGCGCTGCTCCTTGAGTACCACGTCGGCGGCGCGCACGACCAGGTTGTCGGCATAGGAATTGACGATGCCCGACAGGGTCTTCATCGAACACGGCGCGACGATCATCCCGCCGGACTTGAACGATCCGCTGGCGATGGTTGCCGCAAGGTTCTGGTCGCTGTGGACTTCGTGGGCGAGCGCCTCGACATCCCGCGGATCGTGGTCCGTTTCCAGGGCGATGTTCAGCTTGCCGCCGTTGCTGAGGACGAGATGTATCTCGACGTCCGGGACTTCCCGCAGGGCCTCCAGCAGGCGAATGCCGTAGATGGCACCGCTGGCCCCGGTAATCGCAACGATCAGTCGCACGGACCCTCCCGCAACTACCCGAAAAAATGATGCAGACCGCTACATGATACTGGTCGATAATGCGCCCCGCCACCCGCCCGCACACAGGCTCAGGTACCTGCGATGATCGAACTCTTCAGCCAACCGGAAACCTGGATCGCCCTGCTGACGCTGACCGCCCTCGAACTGGTGCTCGGCATCGACAACATCATCTTCATCTCGATCCTGGTCGACAAACTGCCGCCACAGAGCCGTGAACTGGCCCGCCGCATCGGACTCGGCCTGGCGATGTTCATGCGCATCGCCATGCTGCTGCTGCTTGCCTGGATCATGGGACTCACCGAACCGCTGCTCACGGTACTCGACCGCAGCGTCACCGGCCGCGACCTGATCCTGATGGGCGGCGGCCTGTTCCTGCTGTGGAAGAGCACCGGCGAAATCCACCAGTTGCTCGAAGGCAGGACCGGCCATCAATCGGGTGCGGTGGCCGCCACCTTCGGCGCGATAATCACGCAGATCATCATCATCGACCTGGTCTTTTCGCTGGACTCCATCATCACCGCCGTGGGCATGGTCAGCGATGTCGAGATCATGATCGCCGCGGTGGTCATCTCGGTCATGCTGATGATGGTGTTTGCCACCACGATCGGCAATTTCGTCTCGGCACATCCGACCATCAAGATGCTGGCGCTTGCCTTCCTGATCGTGGTTGGCGTCGCCCTTGTCGCCGACGGCGCAGGCACCCACATCCCGCGCGGCTACATCTACTTCGCGATGGCCTTCTCGGTAACGGTCGAGATGCTCAACATCCGGCTGCGCAAAAAGGCCGAGACCCCGGTGTTGCTGCACCAGCCCTACAGCCGGCAGAAACCACCGGGCGGCCAGAGCGCCGCGAGGAAATCCCGGGACCGCTGACAACCGCCACTTGCGGCCCCCGGTCGCTCAGGGTGCGGCGTTCCTCGCCGGGAAACTCTGCAGCACCTCGGTGACGATGTTGTCGAGGGTCTGGCCCGGGTTCTCGCGCATCTTGCTCGTCACCCGTGCCTCGGCAATACCCTGCCAGACCAGTGCCTTGCGCGATGCATCGACCACGTCGATGCTCAAGGTGCCCTGGCGGTAGTTGCGGGTCTCGATATCAGTCGGGTACCCGGACCAGGCGCCGTACATGCCGGTACGATAACCGTAGTAGCCATAACCAGCGCTGACACTCGGCGTGCTGTAGACCTCGGTCTTGTCCACCACGTTGACGTAAAAATTGACCAGCAGCTCCGGGTTGCTTTCCGAGTACTTGTAGCCCTTCGCTTCCAGTTCACGGGTGGCAGCGGCCTTGAGCCTGCCCGTCAGGATGGTGGAATAGCCGGCCTTGTCGGTGGCGACAGATGCGAAGTAGCCAAAGGTCCCGTAGGCGGGAATGTTCGCGCCGGGATCGCCATCCACGCGGATCTCCGGACCCGAGGCGCAGGCAGCCAGGCCAATCACCAGCATGAAGCCGAGGAATCCGTTCCACACGGCCCGCATCAGATACGCTCGATTCATCACAGTGATCTCCCGTTAAGGTCCAGACTCCGGCCGGATCAGCCTCACAAAGGCCACAGCCGCCGGCCAGCATTGTATGTGAGTTGGAATCGGGAATGATCAAGTCTATCCTTGCCGGCCGTTCCGGCTGACCGGATACCCGGCCAGCAGACACCAACACCCCGCACCCGGCATGCCGTCGTCGCGGAACAACGGCGGCGATGCTGCCTTGATCTTTCAGGAGAGCCTTGATGAAACCGACTTTTGTCCTGCCTGTATCGGCCCTGATCGTGCTGCTGGCCGCCTGCGGCCCGCAGCCACAGGCACCTGCCAGCCCGGAAGCTGCGGCAAGCCCTGCTGCAAGCGCGACTGACACGGCCCCGGCAGCTGCCGTTGCTGCACAGGCAGATGCCGCTGCGCCAGCGCCTGCCACGGAGGCCAATGCTGGCCAGACCACCTACAACCGGAGCTGCTCGATCTGTCACGCCACCGGTACCGCTGGCGCGCCGAAGCCCGGCGACAAGGCAGACTGGGAGCCACGGCTCGCCCAGGGCGTGGATGTGCTCTACAAGCATGCGATTGAAGGCTTCACCGGCAGCAAGGGCGTGATGCCGCCCCGCGGCGGCGCCGGCAATCTCGGTGACGACGAGATCAAGGTTGCGGTCGACTACATGCTCAGCGTCGGCGGCTGAGACCGGAACAGGCCCGCGTTACGCAGCACTGCGTAACGCGGGCTGCTTCCCGCCGCACGCGGCGTACGGGGCGCTGCCGCCTACATGCTGCGATCGTGCAAGGCCCCGCCGTTGAGAATGACCTGATCGGCCTTGATCCCGTCGAAACGGGACACCGTACCGCCAAACTCGCCGGCAAATTTCCTCGCCCCTGCCTCCGTCGCGAATGAGGCGATGGCCGGCCCCATCGCCCCGTGCCGCGATGAGCCATACACATACCAGGCGCTGCGCGCCTCGATCCAGTGACCCTCGGGCGCATCCCAGTCGGCCGCGCCCATGTCCTGCACATACATGGCGCGCACCTGCCGGATGGACTCGGGGTTCAGCCAGAGGTGGAACATCTCGGCAAGATCACAGAAAAACTCGGGTCCGTTGCTGCCAGCGTAGTGGATCTGGGCCTTGGGCCCGGGGTAGTCCGCCAGCAGCATGCCATCCAGTGCACACACCGTACTGCGGTCGATTTCCGCCGGCCTCACCAGTTCGACGGTGTCCTGGCTGCGGCCGCAGCCGCCCAGCAGCGCCACGGCGCCCAGGCTGCCGGCCAGGCGCAGCAGGCTGCGCCGGTCAAGCACGCGAGGATGTCGGTTGCACATGATTATCGGCCTTCCTGCATGACTTCAGTTCCGGAAACGCCAGGCCGCGATGCCGAGCGGCACCACGATCCACAGCAGCATCACCGGCACCAGCAGCCACGGTACTGCGAGCGATGCCGGAAACAGCGTATCAAGCCCGTACAACTCGCGGACCTCACCCAGTGAAAAAACGTTCATTATGCGAAAGACATCGGCCGGGTTGAGGAGGAGCAGCCAGGCAAACAGCTCGCCACCAAAGCTGCCGCCACTGGCGACCAGCACGCCGAGCAGCAGCAGGTCGAAGACCAGCACGAAAAAGAACCACAGCCCGATGGCCAGGCCCGAGGCGCGGGTACGGTCAGCTGCAAATACCGACACCATCACCGCCAGGCTCAGGAAAACGAGACCAAGCAGCACGGAGCTGAGGATGAATCCGCCGTAGCGCAGGAACGCAGCCGGGTCGAGCTGCATGGCGAGAATGGCCGCCACCAGTCCGAAACCGCCCAGCGTCGATACCGCCAGTGCCGCCGCCAGCCCCAGGTATTTGCCAAGCAGCAACTCGACACGCGTGAGCGGCAGGGACAGCAACAGGTCCAGCGAGCCCTGCTCGCGCTCGCCGACCACTGCATCGAAGCCGAGTACCAGCGCGATCAGCGGCAGCAGGTAGATCACGAGGCTCACCAGGCTGGCGATCAGGAGTTCGACCGAACGAAAACCCACCGCACCCTGCTGCGCACCGCCAAACCAGGCGATCAACAGGGCAAAGACCGCAAACAGCACGGCGATGGCCAGCACCCAGCGGTTGCGGATCCGGTCGCGGAACTCCTTGCCGGCAATGGTGGCGACCTGCCTCATTTCCACAGCCGTGTCTCCGCCAGACCGAAGAACACATCTTCCAGCGAGGGCTCGTGCATCTGCACATCGAGCAAACTGGCCTGCTGGCCGGCCAGCGCCTCAAGGATGCCCAGCCTGAGCCCGCGCGGGCATTGCAGGCGCAGCGTATCGCCCTCCCTTTCCGGCTCGCCCAGCGGCAAGTGCGCCAGCGCACTGCATACCTCGGCACTGCGGCCAGGTGCGGCGCAAATCGTGAAACGCACCGGCAAACCCAGCTGCTCACGCAGGCCCTGCACCGTACCCAGCGCGCGGATGCGTCCGTTCGCCATGATCGCCAGACGGTCCACCCGCTCCTGGATTTCCGCCAGCACATGCGAACTCAGGATGATCGTGACACCTGCGGCACGCAGTTCACGCAGGATGGCGTAGAAACCGCGGGTGGCATCCGGGTCAAGTCCGCTGGTGGGCTCATCCAGGAACAGCAGCCTGGGACTGCCAAGCAGCGCCTGGGCGAAACCGAGCCGCTGGCGCATGCCCTTCGAGTACTCGCGCACGCGACGAAGGGCCGCATCCTGCAGGCCGACGCGCTCGAGGGCTGCCCGGCAGCCTTCGGGTGGCGCGCCTTTCAGGCGCGAGAAAAACTGCAGGGTCTCGATGCCGGTGAGGTTCTCGTAAAGGGCGAGATCCTCGGGCAGGTAACCGATCTTGCGGCGTACCGCCCGGAAACCGCACCCCCGCACCGGCTCGCCATCGACAAGTATCTCGCCGGCGCTTTGCGGAACCAGGCCAAGCATCATCCTGAAGAGCGTCGTCTTGCCGGCACCGTTATGGCCGATCAGGCCACACATCTCGCCCGCCCTGATCTCGAGGTCAACCCCGTCGACGGCGCGCACGCTGCCATAGTGCCTGGAGACACCACGCACCTCGACTGCCGGCTTCGCTTCAGCGCGCATCGGGATGGCGACGGCCCAGCCACATCGCCCAGTCTGCCTGTGCAGGCTGCATGTGCGGCTTGGGATCGACGATGCTCGGCGCACGCAGCAGCGGGAACTGGCGCGCCACCATGCGCAGGGTCTGCAGCGCCGGACTCGCCAGCAGCAGCTTCAGCACCGGATGCTGCCAGACCAGCCGGTCGACGATGTCGTTGGCCTCGTAGGGAACATCGCCGATGCCATCGCCATCGCGGTCCCAGCCGAGGTAATTGCTCCAGTAGTTGCCCGACTCGACACCCCAGCGCTCGTCCTTCGCGGCCACATAGCGCACCTGCTCGCGGTTGGCGATGAATTCATTGCGCTCGACCTGGTTGTTCCTGGTGCCGGCCCAGACATGCATTCCGGCCAGGTTGTCGACGACCAGGTTGCCCTTCAGCGCGTTGTATTCGGCGTCGTAGATGAAGAAGCCCCGCGAATTGCCCGCCACCACGTTGTCCTCGACCAGCGTGTCCTGGATCGTGCGCAGCATGATGCCATGATCGGAATTCCCCCAGACCCGGTTGTTGCGCACGACCTGGTCGCGCACTTCCATCAGCGCCAGGCCGCCGCGGTTGTACCAGACTTCATTGGCCTCCCACAGATTGTGGTAGGAGTTCATGTAATGCGTGCCATAGCGGCTGTGGTGCAGCCGGTTGCCGCGAAAGACCGCCCGGTGCGACACATCGACATAGATCGCATCGCGCACGAAGCTGATGTTGTTGCCGATGATCCGCGCGCCCCTGGTGTTGTAGAGCTGGATGCCGTTGCCACGCATGGCAGAACGGTAGTCACGCTTGCCGACGATGAGGTTGTCGCGGATGAGCACATCATCGGCCTTCTCGATCCAGATGCCGAACAGGTTGTAGGCAAGGTCGCAGCGCAATACCTGCGCGCGGTGGGCGCCGGGGCGGATGTAGATGCCGGCATCCTGTTCACGCAGGCTGTCGCCCGAGTCGGTGACAATCAGGTTGTCGATGGTCACATCCGCCGCAGTCACCAGGATGGTGTTGCCATCGAGGCCGCCACTCAGCGTGGGTCGCCCCAGGCCACGCAGGGTCAGCGGTTTGTCGATGTGCAGGTTTTCCACATACCGGCCGCGCTGCACCTCGATCAGGTCGCCCGCCTGCACCCGGTCGATCGCTGCCTGCACGGATTCACCGGGACGGACCAGCCAGTCCGCAGCGCTGGCCACGCCGGCGAGGCCCAGCGCGAGGATCAGGATGCCGCAGGCCTTGCGCATGACAGCAATCAGCGGCTCAGATGTACAGCAGCGGGCCCAGGGCCTTGATGACCAGGAACAGCACGGCACCGATGAGCAGGTTCTTGAAGCACACATAGCTCAGCAAGTCTAAGGGCTTTGCCATCCGGTAACGCTGTCCCCACCAGGGACCTTCCTTCACATAGCGCTTGGAACCCGCGCGGATGCGCAACTCGAACACGCTCCAGCCCGCCCACCAGCCGATCAGCACACCGGACTCCAGCCGCCCGGTCGCATTCAGTACCCAGGCCACGGTGACGGCAATGGCCAGGCCGATGCTGAGGGCCAGGGTAGCGCGCTGACCCTGGAATCCGTTGCGGCTCCATGGCCACAGATGCTCCCAGGTTTCCGCTGCAATCCAGTGCAGCAGATTGCCGCTTTCTGCATGCGCCGGGGTTGTCGCCTCGGTAAGCATGCGCGGATCGACCGTACTCTGCGGCAGTCGCCGCGGCCTGGCCCTGGCCGAGGGCAGGCTCGCCGCCAGCGCCTCCAGCGGCATGAAGTAGCCATCCGGGCCGATGGCGGTCAGCGGCAAGCCTGCCCGCGTGCGCTGCTTCCGCTCCTTTGCCAGCGGCGGACAACTGTGCACGTCGGTATACAGGACCATGCAGTCCAGGCAGAGCATGCACTCACGCTGGTCGATGCGGCCATGCCGGTCGATGGCCAGCGATCCGCAGCCGTTCGCACAGACCTTGCAGCTGTTGCACTCCTGCTTGCGCTTCAGCCCGTACCAGCGGAAGGTCGACGGCATGGCCAGCGCCGCACCCAGCGGACACAGGTACTTGCAGAACGGCCGCTCCATGAAGATCGACAGGCCAAGCAGGCCGGCTGCAAACAGCGCATAGGGCCAGCTGCGGTTGCCGATGCCAACCAGGAAGGTGGTCTTGAACGGCTCGATCTCCGCCAGCATCTCGGCCAGGCCCATCGAGAACATCGACACCGCCAGCAACAGCAGGAACGCGATGTACTTCACCAGCCTGAGCCGGTCATGCAGCGGCTTCGGCAGGCTGAACTGGAAGCGCCGCAAGCCCGTGAAGCCGGCGAGCTTGTACAGCAGTTCCGACAGGGAACCGAAGGGGCACAGCCAGCCACAGAAAAGACCGCGGCCCCAGACGAACACCGTGACGATGATGAAGATCCAGAACAGGAAGATGAACGGGTCGCTGAGAAACAGCTCCCAGGTCCATTCAAACAGCAGGGCATGGAACCAGGTCAGCACCTGCGTGATCGATGGCTGCGCCATCAGGTGAAAGCCGATGAAGCCGGCGCTGAGTACCCAGGCTGCATATTTGAGCGCGCTTACCGGCATGCGGCTCTTGCGGCTGGCCAGCCGCGTCAGGCGGTCCCTGCAGGCATAGACAAGCGCAACCGACGCGAGCACCAGCACGAACAGGCCGATCTCCGCTGCCCGCAGCCGCCAGATGCGCACCCAGGGTGGCTCCGGCACGGCAATCGCGGGACGACCGCCTTCGAGGTACCCGGCCGGCAACCAGTACTCCGCATCGAGCCCGACGAACTGGCGCTGGCCGCTCTCGCGGTCCAGCTGGTTGGCGAGGAAAACCAGCTTCCATGGCCAGGCACCACTGAAGGCCGGATCACGGATGATGAAGATCGCCGACTCGCTGAAGGACGGCGCCCCCGCCGCTTCCAGTCCCCAGAGATTGAGATAGTCGCGATCGCGGAAGGTGAACGCGTCCATCTCCTGCGTGATCTGCAGCCGGTCGTAGATGCCACCACGCACGAAGCCCGAGCCCTTGAATGTCTCGGTACCGTTGGCGACCACGAAAATCGCCTGCTCGTCCCCGGCAAGGCCGGCCATGAGCCGCGCGTACCCGGCATCACCGAGCAGGCTGCGACCCACACCTGGCGGATTGAGCAGGCCGAAATACATGTCGATGACCGGCTTGCGGCTGCGCGGCAGGCCAAGCTGGTCGGGGAATACCGTGAGACGCTGCACACTGCCTTCGGCCAGCAGCTGCTCCCAGCTGCGCGCTTCGCGGTATGCGGCATAGCGCGCCGGCGGCCGCTGCTCGCCCTGCAGGATCCCGACCTGCCGCGCGATGGCGACACCGGATCTCACGACCACCTGGTTCTGTGCGATGACGGTAACCGTGGCGCCCGTGATGGCATCGAGACCCACATGGCCGGCTTCCTCGCGCGACTTGCCGATCTCGATCCTGTCACCGATGTATTTGCCGACGTACTGGTCCACGAAGCGGATCAGCACTTCCTCGGGAATGCCGAGCAGGAGAATCGGCTCACTGTGACGCAGGATGCGGATGCCGGTGATGATGCCGCCGGTATCGATGCCGATCAGCGAGATGACCGGCTTGCCGGAATAGGCCGGAATATCCACCACGTCGGTCGACAGGAACACATAGCCAAGCTTGCTGCGCCGGCCATCGTCGCCGGTGCGATAGCCCTCCACATAGGCTGGCCGGCCCATGCGCAGCGAGAAGCTGTCGGCACCGGGCAGCACCGCGGCACAGGGCACATGCGCGCAGAGATCGGGATCGCTGTTCAGCTGCGCCGGGAGCGGCGCCTGGTAGGTATTTGCCGCGGCCGGCTGGAGCAGGAGCAGTGTGCAGGCCAGCATCGCCAGCCGACGCCAGCCACCCGACCACGCGCCCGCCAGGACACTGGCGGGCGACAGACTCCGCGACAGGAAAACCGGATCAGGCTTCAACGATCATCCTGGCACGCATCTCGAGATGCAGGGCATGGCAGAAATGCGTGCAATAACACCAGAACACGCCCGGCTTGTCGGCCACGAAGCTCACCGAGGCGGTTTGCTGGGGGTTGACGACGAAATTGATGTCGTAGTCCGGTATGCCGAAGCCGTGCGCCAGATCCTCGATCTTGTCGAGATTGGTCACCACCAGCGTCACCTTGTCGCCACGCTTGAGGCGGATCTCGCGCGGCTCGAAAGCCGGGGCCACCGAGGCAATCTTCACGGTGACCTCCTTGCCGTTGCGGAACACGCCGGCATCCTTCTGCTCGCGCACCGCGTTCGGGAAATCGTCGAGGTTGTAGAGCATCTTCGGAGCGAGCAGCTCGCGCTTGAAGATGATGAAGTCATGTGGCTCGGGACGCACCGGGTGCTCGTGAACCAGCTTCATCTTGTCACCGCTGATGTCGATCAGCTGTTCGTTTTCCGGATGCAGCGGACCAATCGGCAGGAAGCGGTCCTTGGAGAACTTGCAGCCGACCGCCAGCCACTTGCCGTCCGCAGCCACGGTTTCCGATTGCGAGGCATTGATATGCCCCGGCTGGTAGTGCACGTCGATGCGGTCGACGACGTACTGCGCAGCATTGTCACCGCCGTGATGGCGGATGGCTGCATCCACGTTCCACTTCACGACCTGGCTGTCGAGGAACAGCGTGGTATAGGCATTGCCGCGACCGTCGAAGGCCGTGTGCAGTGGCCCGAGGCCCAGCTCGACCTCGGCAACAATCGCCGCGTCGATATCGGCCAGCTTGCCATCGAACCAGTCGAGCACCTTCTGCAGTTCGATCACCGTGGCGGTCGGCGACAGCTTGCCGGCGCAGATGAAGTACTTGCCGTCGGGGCTGGCATTCACGCCGTGCGGGTTTTTCGGCACCGAGACGATCGCGACCAGCGCGGTGGCCGGGTCGGTGTTGGCTGCCCGCGTACCGTCCACCACCGGCACCTTCGAGCCGGCGAAGGTGGAATAACGGCCATCCCTGACGGCCTGCTCGATGCGGGCGATGTTGAAGAAGATGCAGGCATCGCGCTCGGCCGACATCATGTCTTCGTAACGCGTGCCGCCTTCGGTGTTGTACTGGTTGGAGGCCGCCAGCTTGCCATCGTAGGAAGTTGCCACCAGATCGCAGTTGCCGTCGATCAGCGCCTGCCAGCGCACTTCCATCGTTTCGGCATCGACGCAGGAAAACAGCGAGCGATACTTCTCCGGGGACTCCAGGTCACGGCCGTCGTTGGGCAGCGGGGTGGCAAACTCGCCGCCGCAAAACACCCGCGTCGTGTAGTTGATGGCCGGGTCCACGGGATCCCGCTTGTCGGGGAAGATGCCGTGGAAACCCTGCACGTTCGGCAACTTCGTGATCTTGTCGCAGACCATGTAATCGAGGCGGATGCGGCCAACCCGGGAATTGAGCTTGTCGTTTACCCAGGCGTAACGGCCGTCATAGTTGCCGTCCTTGTAGGAGCCGTGGACGTGGTGGGTATCGCCCACCGAATACTGCAGGCTGCCGTCGGCTTTGGTCCCCATCACCTGTCTGGACTCATTGGTGATGCCCCAGCCGACCAGTACGTCCCTGGTAAACACCGGTATGCGATGCAGCTCGCGCCCCGAAGGCAGGCCGAGCACACGCACGTCACCGGTGTGGCCGCCGCTCCACAAGCCGTAGTAGGTATCCAGTTCCCCTGGCTTCACCTCGACGCTCGACCCGGCGGTTTCAGCCGGGGCGCTGGTCTTGCCCGGCGCGCAGCCGGCCAGGCCCAGGGACACGCCGGCGCCGGCCAGTGCAGCCGCGCCCAGGAAGCCCCGCCGGCCGAGGTCAGGCTGGCTGGCCTGCTCCACGGACTCCGGCTCCACGCTCTGCTTGGTATCCTTGCTCAGGTCTGCACACATCGCGGTTACCCCCGTTTGCCCAGGAAATCGACAGGTTCATGTCTTGCCATGTCCCGATTGTCGCGCTCGCGGCAAGCCATGCACAGAGATGGATTTACGTATTTACTTTCGAAGGCAAACAGGCCGGACACGGCATGTCCTGCGGGTCCCGAAGCCATCAGCCAGAAGAGCAGCAGCACGCCAGCGAAAGCGCCCAGGGCCAGACGCTGCCAGCGGGCCAGCAGCACATGGAAACCGGGCGGCAGGGCCGCTGCATTGCTGTGGGCGGCGGCCACGTCGCGCATCCTGATCTCGGCCTTGACAAGGTACACCCAGCACATGCCGGTAACGATGTAGAGCGTCGCTACAGCGTAAAACCAGCCGGATGCCAGCGGATAGCCGAGCTGGCGCATCAGCAGGTAACCCGTGGCCGGCTGCACGATCGACACCGGCACAGCGATAAACCACTCCGCCAGCACCGCGTTACGGGTGGTCACGGCGATCGCGGCAAGGTTACCGGACCGGACCGTAGTCAACATGAACCAGAACGCACCGACTCCGACGCCGAACATGACGGCGGAGCTGACGATATGCAGGAAGCGGATCAAGGCGCAACGCTGCGCGCGCGATGCAGCAGCAGCAAGGCCCAGACCAGCAAGGCCACATTGGCGACGGCGATGAACATGAACGGACCGATCTTGCTCACGTTGTCGAACAGCCAGCCGCCGACCAGGGCGATAGCGAGAATTCCGGCCGCACCAAACCAGCTCCACATACCGAGCACCGCACCACGACCACGCTCCGGTGCCTCCTGGCCGATCAGCGAGGTGGCAGACAGGTTGGCACTCATTTCGCCCACGCCGATCAGCGCCGCCGCGCCGAACATCATCGGCCCCAGCGGGTCCGGCACGAACCAGAGGGAAAAATAGCCCGCTCCGGCAATTGCCATCGCGATGGCGAGGCCCACGACCCGGTCGATACGATCGAGCAGCCAGCCGAACACCGGCGCAGCCGGCAATGCGAAAGCCTGAATGACGATGTAAAAGGTCAGCGCCTTCTGGCTGGCAGCAGCGGTGCTCAGCCCCGCATCCACACCCGCATGCGTCAGCCACAGCACGAAAAACGTGCTCAGCACCGCCATGTCGCCACGGGACACGGAAGCCGCAAGATAGGCGAGTGCAACACGCGGATTGCGCGCCGCCTGGAGGCCGACCCTGAAAGTTGCCAGCATCGGTTCACGTGGAGTCAGCTGCCGGGGCGCACCCGGTTTCAGCCCGATCAGGATGACGGTGCCGGCCAGAAAGCAGATTGCCATCATCGTCCACAGCCAGTAACGGCCGGCGGTGACCGGGTCGATACCGAGATCGGCAAAGCGGACCGGCAGGCCGCGCATCACGGCGAGGATGAGCACCAGGCCGAGCCCGTTGCAGATAAAGCAGGCGGCCAGCATCCGCGCGCGGCTGGCCTCCTGCGGGTAGTCGTTCGCCACTGCAGGCAACATCACGGCATTGCCGGCGACGCCGACGGCAAATACCACGCGGAATACCACCAGCATCCAGATTGCCCCGGCCAGCGGATACAGGAAGTAGGCGATGCCCATGATGAAGAATGCGGCGGCGTAAACCGGCTTGCGACCGAACTTGTCGGATATCGCACCGACCGGGGCCAGCATGAGCAGCAGCACGATTTCCTGGATGATGGTCAGGCGTCCCGACAAGGAGCCCTGCTCGGCAAAGGGAATGCCCAGGATCTCGGTCAGCACATAGGGCTGACTGGCATTGATGAAGCTCATCGTCGCGATCCCGAAGAAGGACGCGAAGAACAGCGTCAGTACATGACCCATTTCGACGCCCGGCTGCATCCGCAACGGGCCGATCCTGGTTTCCTTCATGCCGGCAACCATTCCATCCTCGACTGGATGCCGATCATGGCACGAGGCCCGCCGTGTCAGCCGCTGATCCCGGGCTGCCGGACATCGCGACCGCAGCCCGGTCAGCGTATCCTTGGCCGCATGCCGAACACCGCAGCCCTGGCCCGACTCGAAAAACTCCGCCTGGTGTACTCACCGGTGGCTGCCCGCGACAAGCACCGCCTGATCGGCAGCCTGGCGAACACACGCCTGCCCTCGGCCCCGGCCGTGCGGCGCCTGCACGAGATACTGTGCTGGATGCGCGCCTACCCGGATGATGAGCAGGTGCTGGCCGCAGCGGAAGCGACCCTTGCAGCGTTTGCCCAACGCCCGGATCTGCGCCGCTTCCGCACACGGCTTGCCAACAGCGGCATCGCCGGTACTGCCATTCACTACCATTTCTTCTGGCCGATGGCCCGCTGGCTCGCCGCGCGCTGGCCGGCACTCCTCCGCCTCGACCGTGACTGCGGCGAAGGCGAGGACTGGCTGCGCAGCGCCTGGACTGTCGCGCTGCCCTGGATACACGCCGAGGCGGCGAAGCGCTCGGCAGATGCGCCCTTCGATATTCTCGATGCGCTGCGCGGAACGATGACCGATGCCGCTTTCCTCGTGCAGGGGATCGATCACAGTTCGGGAGATGCGCTCGCCGGCGAAAGCCTGCACGACCTGATTCAGCCCGCCTATGTGTTCGAAGCAGGCCAGGATTCGCCCTCGCGCACGGCGGCGCACTGGTCCGGCGCGGCACAGTCCTTCTTCCGTGCGGCGCCGGAACGGGGCCGCACGGATCTGCGCCGCGAATTGCAGCGGGCACCGGTGTCGGTCCGTCCCGCGGCGTCCCGTGACGCCACCGAACTGCTGGACCTCGCCCGTGGTGCGATGCTCACCCGCAACCGCGACCTCGACGCCTTCACCTGGGGCAATCCGCAGGACATCCACATCGTCGATGACGGCGCCGGGCTCGCCTTCGCCTTCATCGGCATCGTGCCGGAACGGCGACTGCCACTGGCAGCGGTGTACGGATTCCTGATGTTGCGCAATGGCGTTCCGGTCGGCTACGGCCAGGTGGATGCACTGCTCGGCAGCGCCGAGATCGCCTTCAACACCTTCGACAGCTTTCGCGGTGGCGAATCCGCGTTCCTCTTCGCAAGACTGCTCGCTGCCACACGCACCCTGCTCGGCAGCAATGCTTTCACGCTCGATCCCTATCAGCTCGGACACGAGAATCCGGAAGGCATCGCCTCGGGTGCCTGGTGGTTCTACTACAAGCTCGGCTTCCGGCCGCACGATCCGGCTCTCAGACGCATCGTCACCGGCGAACTGGCGCGCATGCAGCGCAAGCCCCGGCATCGCTCGAGCCCGGTGACACTCGCAAGGCTCGCGCGCAAGCACCTGTACTGGGAACCGTTGCGGGGCAGCCGCGCCTGGCTCCCGCTGGTCCCCGGTCTGGGCCTGCGCCTGCCGGTACTCACCGACGAGCAAGCCGGCGAAGTTGCCGCATACCGGCTCGGCATGCGCTCGCTCGCCGGCTGGAGTCCTGCCGAGATACTGGGCCTTTACCGCCTGGCGCCACTGGTCGCCGCGCTGCAGGGACTCGAGTCATGGACGCCAGCCGAGAAGGAGTCTGCGGTCGCGGTCCTGCGTGCCAAGGGCGGCCAGCAGGAGCGCGATTTCCTGCGACTGCTCGATGCGCACCCGAAGCTCGGCGCGTCGATCAGGGCACTGCTAGGCGCCCGTTCCTGAGCGACAGCCTGGAACTTTTCTGGCTGCCGGCCAGTCCTTCCCGTCTACAATAAGCGCCCCTTTTTCCCCATCCATCCCGGTAACGACCCGCCATGCAAGCCGCCCGCGACCTGTTCAGCTACAAGAAATACTGGGCCAGCCGGCTGACGCCGGCACCCGTGCTGCCGATGTCACGCGCGGAGATGGACGAGCTCGGCTGGGACGAGTGCGACATCATCATCGTCACCGGCGATGCCTATGTGGACCATCCGAGCTTCGGCATGGCCGTGGTCGGCCGGCTGCTCGAGGCGCAGGGTTTCAGGGTCGGCATCATTTCCCAGCCGGACTGGAGTTCGCCCGAAGCCTTCCAGGCGCTCGGCACGCCGCGCCTGTTTTTCGGCGTCACCGCCGGCAACATGGATTCGATGGTCAACCGCTTCACCGCTGACCGGCGCATCCGCTCCAATGATGCCTACACGCCGAATGGCGAACCCGGGAAACGTCCGGATCATTCCGTGATCGTCTACGCGCAGCGGGTGCGCGAGGCCTGCAAGGACGTACCGATCGTGATCGGTGGCATCGAGGCCAGCCTGCGACGGGTCGCGCATTTCGATTACTGGTCCGATACCGTGCGCCGCTCGATCCTGTTCGACAGCAAGGCCGACCTGCTGGTCTACGGCAACGGCGAGCGCCAGATCGTCGAGATCGCCCAGCGCCTGGCCGCTGGCGAAGACATCACCGCGCTCACCGATATTCGTGGCACCGCGTATGCCTGCAGCGGCATCCCCGAGGGCTGGCACGAGATCGACTCGAGCAGCGTCGATGAGGCTCCTCACGGCAGCGCACTGAAGGTCGACCGTGCCCGCAGCGTGGTACGGCTGCCGGCCTACGAGAGCGTGGCGGCCGATCCGGTGCTCTATGCGCACGCTTCACGGACCCTGCACCTGGAGACCAACCCCGGCAATGCGCGGGCGCTGGTCCAGCGTCACGGTGAGCGCGACATCTGGCTGAACCCGCCACCGATTCCGCTCACGACCGCGGAATTCGATCGCGTCTACGAACTGCCCTACACGCGCTTTCCGCACCCGGCCTACGGCGATGCGAAGATCCCGTCGTGGGAGATGATCCGCTTTTCGATCATCATCCAGCGCGGCTGTTTCGGTGGCTGCACCTTCTGCTCGATCACCGAGCACGAGGGCCGCATCATCCAGAACCGCTCGGAAGATTCCGTCATTCGCGAGATCGAATCGATCCGCGACACCACGCCCGGCTTTACCGGCGTGATCTCCGACCTCGGCGGGCCGACCGCCAACATGTACCGGCTGGCCTGCAAGAGCCGCGAGATCGAAGCCGCCTGCCGCCGCCCGTCCTGCGTTTTCCCGGCCGTGTGCCCGAACATGGGCACTGATCACTCGCAACTGATCAGCCTGTACCGCCGGGCCCGGTCCCTGCCCGGCGTCAAAAAGGTGCTGATCGCCTCGGGCGTCCGCTATGACCTCGCCGTCCAGTCACCGGAGTATGTGAAGGAACTGGTCACCCATCATGTGGGCGGCTACCTGAAGATCGCCCCGGAGCATACCGAGGCCGGCCCGCTCGCCAAGATGATGAAGCCCGGCATCGGCACCTACCACCGCTTCAAGGAACTTTTCGAGAAGTACTCGGAAGCCGCTGGCAAGAAACAGTTCCTGATCCCCTACTTCATCTCGGCACATCCGGGCACCACCGACCAGGACATGCTGAACCTGGCGCTCTGGCTGAAGAGCAACAAGCTGCGGCTCGACCAGGTGCAGAATTTCCTGCCTACGCCGATGTCGACGGCCACCGCGATGTACCACACCGGCCGGAATCCCCTGCGCCGCGTGACACGCAGCAGTGAGCCGGTCTTCGTGCCCAAGGGCATCCGCAACCGGCGCCTGCACAAGGCCTTCCTGCGCTATCACGATGCCGAGAACTGGCCGATGCTGCGCGAGGCATTGCAGCGCATGGGGCGTGCCGACCTGATCGGCAACGGCCAGCGCCACCTGGTCCCGAGCTGGCAACCGGCGGGAACCGGGAAGAAGCCGTCACCGGCCGGCACGAAATCCCCGGCAACCGGAAAAATGCGCCGCCCGGTGGCCACCCGCTCGCGCCGGAGCTGAAGCCGGCACGGCTGCAACGGCCGGCGAAAAATCCGTATTTTGAAAAATCGCCGGCGACGTGCGCGACCGGAAGCGGTAGGCTGCGGAAAAAAGTGGCCGGAGAAGCCGCATGAATTCCATCATTGAAATCGCACTGGCACGCAGTGCCGATGTACCGATCATCGCTGACATGTCGAGGCGCCTCGTCGAGGTCGGGCTACCCTGGACCTGGACACCGGAGCGGGTGATGCGCCATCTGCGGCATCCGGAATCGATGGTGATCACCGCCAGGTCAGCCGGCTGCGACACCTCGACGCTGGCAGGCTTTGCGATCATGCATTTCGGCGACGACATCGCCCACCTGAACCTGCTGGCCGTCGATTACCGCCACCAGCGCCTGGGACTCGGCCGCCAGCTGATTAACTGGCTCGAACGCACCGCGGTTGCGGCCGGCACTTTCACGATCTGCCTGGAAGTCCGCGCGCGCAATCCGGTGGCCCTGCTCTTCTATCGTCGGCTGGGCTTCCTGGAAACCGGCCGCGTGCCGCGCTACTACAGCGGCCGGGAAGATGCCTTGCGGCTGATGCGTGACCTGCGCCATCCACTGGCACTGCCACCGGACTGATGCCGCGGGTTACGGCAAGATAGCGCCGTGACCGGACTGTTTGAAATCATCCACGAAGACCCGGAACTGCTGGTGATCAACAAGCCGGCCGACCTGGTCTGCCATCCGAGCAAAGACGGCGAACTCTCCAGCCTGATCGGCCGGGTGCGCCTGCATCTCGCGCCTGCGGATATCCGGCCACATCTGGTCAACCGGCTCGACCGTGAGACGAGCGGCGTGATACTGGTCGCCAAGAGCGACCAGACCGCACGCGAACTGCGCAGGCTGTGGGAAACACGCCGGGTGCACAAGGAATACCTCGCCCTCGTCCACGGCCACGTCGTCGAGGATCGAGGCGCCATCGATGCCGCGCTCGGCAAGGACGTGCACAGCCGGGTCGCAATCAAGGACTGCGTGCGGGCGGACGGCGCAGCCGCCCGCACCGCATTTGAAGTGTCACGTCGCTTCGAACGGGCCGGCATGCCGTACACGCTGCTTCGCGTGCTGCCACACACCGGGCGCAAGCACCAGATCCGCATCCACCTCGCCTGGCACGGACACCCGATCGTCGGTGACAAGCTCTACGGTGGCGACGAGGACGCCTATCTCGCCCTGGTGGAGGGCCGGCTCAGCGCAGAACAGCGCAGCCGGCTCATCCTGCCCCACCACGCACTGCATGCCCGGGCACTGCGCTTCGACTGGCGCAACCGGGCGCTCGGGTTCATCTGTGAACCCGAGCGCTGGTTCGCGGAGTTCGCCGCCGCCTAGAACACGTATTCCAGCGAGACCGTCGTGTAGGTGTCGGTCTTGTCGAAGGCGCGTGGCGGCACCAGCGAGGTATCGATCTCCACGTCTGTGTTGTGCTTCCAGGTATAGCCGAGCACCATGCTGAGGTTGCCGATGATGCCGGCCTTCAGCTCGCTGACGCTCTCGGTATAGGTATTGTCGGAACCGGACAGCACGGCCAGCTTCTGCACGAAGGCGGCATTCTCGCTGATCTGCCAGGTATAGAGACCACGCGCCAGCCCGATGGCCTCGTTCTGGTCGTCACCGCTGACCAGCTTGGCCTGCTTGGCACCGGCACCCAGCTCCAGATCCAGCTTGTGCTTCTCGCTGCGCAGGATGCGCCAGCCCAGGCCCGCTGCTTCGTAGAGCTGATGGTCATAGGCACTGAAGCGGTCCTTGTACCAGTCCAGTGAACCGAAGGCATACCAGGCGGGCGTGAGGTCGTACTGCGATTTGAGACCGCCCCAATAAGCCTCGGCCGTGGTCTCCGACGGCGAATCGCGATCCGCGGCACTGCTGGTGGCAACGACCGTGGCACCGAGGATGTGATGCCAGCGCTCCTTGTCATAGCGGCCCTCACCGCTGAAGTTCGCCGCCGAGCTGTCCGAGTTGCCACTGGTTTTCGCATAGCCGCCAGCCAGCTTGGCCGACCAGGGTCCCTTGTCCGCCGCCTTGTCGGCCGGAGCGATGGCCTCCGCAGCCATCTTCGTACCGACCTGTGCCTCCGCCGGCAGCAGGGCCAGCCCCAGTACCGCCGCCAGCACGACACGCCCCGTACATCCCTGCATCATCCTGCTCTCTCCTCGCTTGTGTGGATTCATGGTTTTGCCGACAGCCAGCGGTGCACGATGCCCGCCAGGATTGCACCGGCGATTGGCGCCACCCAGAACAGCCACAGCTGCTCCATCGCCCAGCCACCGACGAAGATCGCCTGGCTGGTACTGCGTGCCGGATTCACGGACGTATTCGTCACCGGAATGCTGATCAGATGAATGAGCGTCAGTCCCAGCCCGATTGCGATGGGCGCAAAACCCGCCGGTGCGCGCTCGTCGGTTGCTCCGAGGATGATCATCAGGAAGAAAAAGGTCAGCACGACCTCACAGACCATGGCCGCCTGCAGGCTGTAGCCGCCGGGGGAATGCTCGCCAAAGCCGTTTGCGGCGAATCCGCTCTGCACCAGGTTGAAGTCGGCCTTGCCGGTCGCAATCGCTGCAATCACCAGCGCGCCGAGCGTGGCACCGGCCACCTGGGCCACGATATAGGGCAGGACATCCGACGACGGCACCTTGCCCGCCGACCACAGTCCCAGCGTTACAGCCGGATTCAGATGGCAGCCGGAAATATGGCCGATGGCAAAGGCCATGGTCAGCACGGTGAGACCAAAGGCCAGTGATACGCCGACAAAGGCAATGCCGAGATCCGGGAATCCGGCTGCGAGCACCGCACTCCCGCAACCACCGAGAACCAGCCATGCCGTACCGAGCAGTTCCGCACTGAGCTTCCTGATCATTTCAGTTTCTCCTGTTGGAATTCACGGGGACCATACCGATGGCGATTTTGCGCACTGTGCGATCTCCTTCGGATCCGGGACCGGACGTTGCGCATCGGCCAGGCCGGAACAAAACGGGCCGGCGCATGCATATACGCCGGCCCGGGCAAGTCAGGAAATCAATGGCCGACGCCGGACTTCAGCGGTGCCCCTGAGGCGCCTGTCCTTCACGTCGGTATCACCGGCGGCTGCGGCGGTAGCAGCAGCATTGTCGCCTGCGGGATGGGCAGGCACGCAGGGCGAAGGCGTTGCTTGTTCACTGACATGCCCCCTTCTTTTTATTCAGCCGTACCGGCGGTTCCAGTCTAATCCATCAGCAGATTTAGTCCAATCGGGGGGCGACTGCATCCGGATACAGCCCCGCGAGCAGCCGGGCATAGATGAGCGCAGCCTTCTCGTCGCCCTGCTTGCCGAGCAGATCCACCAGTGCCTGCAGGGTCTCCCCGTCGGCCGGATGCCGTTTCTGGCTCGCGCGCAGGATGCGCAAGGCCTGTACCGTATCGCCGACCGAATCCAGTGCGAGCGCATATACATAGGCGTAGCGTGGCACTTCGGGGGCAAGCTCCGACGCCCGCCTCAACGCGCTGACCGCGTCGGACATCCGCTGTGTACGGATCAGCCCCAGCCCCAGCGCATAGTGCAGTGATGCATCGGCAGGAAAAGCCGCCAACCCCTCGCGAAGTACGCGTTCGCCATCGGCTTCACGGTCGAGCACCCGGTAAAGGTCCGCCAGATTGATCCGTGCCGGCGTGAACGATGGATCGAGCCGAAGCGCCGCCTGCAATTCACCTTCGGCACGCGCCACATCACCCCGGTACTGCCAAACCAGCGCGCTGTTTACACGCGCATCGGCACGATCGGCGTTGGTCGCCTGCACCTGCAGATACTCATCAATACCCTGCTCCATCGCCTGACGCTGTGCGGGCTGCAACTGGCTGGACGGCACGGCCAGCAACCAGGCAACAACCGTCATGCGCACGGCCAGCACCGGGTCCTTGAGCATTGGCCCGGCAACTGCCCAGCGCTGTTCCGGTGGCATGCCCCAGAGTCCCTCCAGTGCACCGATACGCACCAGCGGATCAGGATCATCGAGACCACGATTCAGGGTGGCAAAGCGTTCCGGCGACAACCAGGGCGACAACTCGCTCAGCGCCGTGGCACGTGCGATTGCCGGCTGTGTCATGTCTCCCGCCAGGTCTGTCAGCAACTGCGGCGCATCGAGTTGCATCGTGCGCGCCGCCTGCAAGGCCGGCGCATACTTCTGCAGGCCCTTGCGTTCGGCACCATGCCAGCGGGTCACCGCATCGGCTGCCCACCCTGCCGACTGATCCGTGTGGCAATCATTGCAGGCGTTCGGTGTCCCGAGGCTCACCGACAGATCCGGACGCGGCACGCGAAAGCCGTGATCGTGGCGCGGGTCGACCACCATGTAGGTGCGCACGGGCATGTGACACGCAACGCACTCGGCGCCGACCGAGCCGCCGGCATGGCGGTGATGGGCAGAGGCTGCATACTTCGCCGGCGTGTGACACTGGGCGCAGACCGCGCCGCCCTCCGCCCGCAATTCCAGGCTGTGCGGTTCATGGCAGTCGCTGCAACTCACGCCCTGCGCATGCATCTTGCTCTGCAGAAAGGAGCCATAGTTGTAGACCTCGTCCTGCATCTGGCCGTCAGCATGGTAGAGATCCGCGGTCAGCAGCGCCGGGAGATGCGTATCGGCGAGCGGCTTGCCGGGCTGATGGCCTTCCAGCAACTGGGCACGGCGTGCGTGGCACAGGGCGCAGGTCTCGAGTTCGGTTTGTGACTGGCGAGGCACGGCGCGCTTCGCATTGCCCGTAACGGCATCCGGCACCCACGCTGCCCGCGATTCAAAACGGGCGACGAAACCCCGTGTCGCATCACTGGCGGGCTTGCCGGCAGAAGCCCAGGCCAGGTGATTTGACGCCGGCCCATGACAGGCCTCGCAAGCCACGTTGATATCGGACCACTGCGTCGTGAAGCGGTCCTGCGCGACTTCGTAGTTGCGACGCAGATTGGTCGAATGGCACTCGGCACACATGAAGTTCCAGTTCTGGCTGGGCTTCGTCCAGTGCAAGGGATCCGTGTGGGTCACCCCCTGCGCACCGGTTGCCTGTCCAGCGTACAAATGAAACCAGCGCTGCCCTCCCTGTTCCACCGGCCGCGAGTCCCAGCTGATGGACAGTGCCTGCAACCGGCCATCGGGAAACTCGATCAGATACTGCTGGAGCGGGGCAATACCGAAGGTGTACCTGATCTCGTAGTCGTGCAGCTTGCCGTCCGGACCATCCGTGTTGACGAAGTAGCCACCGCCCCGGCGAAAAAACGTGGTGGTCTGACCCGCAGCCCTGAACTTCGCATCGGCAAAATCGCCAAGCACCGTCTGCTCGCTGGCAACCTGCATGGCGAGATCGTGATGGGAGCCCTGCCAGGCCTGAAACTCGGCGGCGTGGCACTGGCCACAGGACTTCGCGCCGACATAGGTCGCGGGACCCGGAGGAGTCGCCGGCTGGTCATTGGAGCCGCAGCCGGACAGCGCCAGGGCTGCAACCAGAATCAGCGACAGCGAACGCAAGACGCTCCCCGGAACCACCGCGCCAGCCCCGCGCTAGCGCACCACCCCGTCTTCGCGCAGGCGCTCGGCGATTCGCGGTGTGATCAACGCGAGCGCCATGCCGCGCGATTCCAGGTTCTTCGCCCGGGTATCCATGCCATAGACCTTCTCGGCGCCACGCGTCTCGTAGACATTTGTCGCCAGTTCGACAGCGCCGCTAACCGACAAAACGGAGTCGAAGGTCTCGAATTCACCATAGACGACCGGCACGCCATAGACACCGTAAAATCCGTAGTCATAGCCATAGGCGGTGGGCTTGTAATAGCCACCACCCCGCTCCTCCTTCGAACCGCCTTCTTTGGTGTCGCCCTTGACGGCAACCAGGCTCGTGGCGACAACGGCATCGACGCCGGTCGACTTGACCACCTCCCCGATGGTTTCGCGGCTCAGTTTTGCATCCACGGCCATCAGCGCACAGCTGGCCGTGGCCTTGACCGTATCGCTGCGCAGCTCGGCGGCAAGCGCCCGCTCGAAGGCGCAGCGCACATTGCGGTCGGGACTCACCCCCACCACCAGCACATTGCTGAAACCCCGCACATCCGTGACGCTTTCGCTCCACTCGCCCTTGAGCTTGATCGACGAGGTGCAGGCCGCGAGGCTGGCGGCAAGCATGATGAGCAGGGCCGGTCGCGATACCCGGCTTTTCAAGACTGGCTGATGACGGTCGGTGCTACGGGACACGGCTGGCTCCTGAAAGGTGTCGGATTTATTCTCCGTCGGAAGAGCCCAATCTGACACCTTTTAGGCCAAAAATAAATCTGACAGCTTTTACGTGCGGCGACGGCGAATCATCTTCTCGGTCTCGACCACCGCCAGGATCAGCACCGCGGCCGCCACACAGATGCCGAGATCAGCCGCCGCCAGCGGCACGGTCCCGAACCATGCATTGCCCACCGGCAGATAGACCACGGCCAGCTGCAGCAGCACGGTAAACAGCACCGCAGCCAGCAATTGCCGGTTGGAACGCAGTCCCTGGCTGAGCAGGGAGGTTTGCTCGGAGCGTATGGCCAGCACATGCCCGAGCTGCATGAAGCACAGCATCGTGAAGACCACCGTCTGCCACTGGCCGGCATCGCGCCCGACGTACCAGGCCTGCGCGCCCAGTGCGAGCGCCGCCATGAACAGGCCAACCAGCAAGGCATGGGCACCAAGTCCCTGCGCAAACAGGCTCTCCTGCGGCGGTCGCGGCGGGCGACGCATGACGTTGTGCTCGGCAGGCTCGGCCGCCAGCGCGAGGCCCGGCAGGCCATCGGTCACCAGATTGATCCACAGGATCTGGATCGGCAGCAGCGGCACTGGCAGCCCGAGGAACGGCGCCAGGAAAATCGTCCAGATCTCGCCTGAATTAGTGGTGAGCACATAGCGGATGAAACGCCGCAGGTTGTCATAGATGCGCCGCCCCTCGCGAACTGCGCGCACCACCGTCGCGAAATTGTCATCGAGCAGCACCATGCTGCCGGCTTCACGCGCGACATCGGTGCCGGTGATGCCCATGGCGATGCCGATGTCTGCCCGGCGCAGCGCTGGCGCATCGTTCACGCCATCGCCGGTCATGGCCACCACCTCACCGCAGGACTGTAGTGCGCTGACGATCTTCAGCTTCTGCTCCGGTGAGACCCGCGCGTATACACGGACATGCCTGACACGCCGGTTGAATTCATCGTCCGTCAGGCCAGCAAGCGCTGCACCGCTGAGTATGGTCTCGTCATCGACTTCGATCCCCAATCGCGCAGCGACCGCACGGGCAGTCAGCGGATGGTCGCCCGTGATCATCACCGGCGTGATGCCCGCGGCATGGCAATCGGTGATCGCCATCGCGGCTTCGGGACGCGGCGGGTCGAGCAGACCCAGCAGGCCGACGAACTGCAGCCCGCTCTCGGCAAGTGACGGCTGGAGCGTTGCCGGCAGCTCGGCCCAGCGACGCACACCGACAGCCAGCACGCGCAGCCCGGCCGCAGCCATCTGCTCGGCGACCTGCTGCAATCGCGCTGCATCCAGCGGCACTGACCCGCCATCGCGATACTCGCTGGTGGCGGCACCGATGATGACCTCGGCGGCCCCCTTGCTGATCGACCACCAGCCGCCATCCGGGAGCCGGTGGAACGTCGTCATGCATTTGCGTTCGGGATCGAACGGCAGTTCGGCGACGCGCGGCAAGCGCGCACACTCGGCGACATGGTCGAAACCGGCGGCTCGCGCCGCGAGCAGCAGCGCCACCTCGGTTGGGTCACCGACCACGGTGCCATCAGCCGCAACGGCGGCATCGTGACTCACGGCCATGGCCGAGAACAGTGTCTGCCAGACCTCACTGCTACCGGCCTGCCCTGTCTGCAGGCCATCGCAGCAATACTGCTCGACGCGCATTTCGTTGGCGGTCAGGGTGCCGGTCTTGTCCGAGCAGATATAGGTGACCGAGCCCAGCGTCTCTACCGCCGCCAGCCGACGGATCAGCGCGTGACGCAGCATCAGCCGGCGCGCACCGAGCGCCAGGGCAATGCTGACGACCGCCGGCAGCGCCTCGGGTATCGCCGCGACTGCCAGGCTGAGCGCAGTCAGCAACATCGGCAGCGCCGGCTCACCGCGCAGCACCCCGGTCACGAAGACGATGATGCAGATGGCAAGCACCGCCAGCGCCAGCCGCTGGCCAAACACGGCCAGCCGGCGCTGCAGCGGCGTTTCCACCGCCTGTGCCTCGCTGAGCAGCCTGGCGATGCGACCGAACTCGGTGCGCATGCCCGTCGCGATCACCACGCCGAGTCCGCGGCCGTAGGTGACGTGCGTACCCTTGTGCGCCATGTTGTGGCGGTCGCCGAGCGGCAACTCGCCGGTACCCGGCAGCGCGCCGGTGATCTTGTCGACCGGCACCGATTCGCCGGTGAGTGCCGCTTCGTTGATGCGCAGGCTGGCTGCCTCAAGCAGCCGCAGGTCGGCGGGGACGATGCGCCCGGCTTCCAGCTGCACGATATCCCCGGGGACCAGCTCGGCCGCCGGCACGGTCGCGACGCAGCCCTCGCGAGTGACCACGGCCGAAGGCGCCGCCATCGCCTTGAGCGCCTGCATGGCCTGCTCGGCCCGATACTCCTGGACAAAGCCGATCACGGCATTCAGCACCACGATCGCGACGATCACCACCGTATCGGTGAAATCGCCGACGAGGCCAGAAACCACGGCGGCGCCGATCAGCACCAGGATCATGAAATCGGCAAACTGCGCCAGGAAGATCGCAAGCAGCGCACGCGGCCTGGCCGTCAGCAGGACATTCGGCCCATGCTCGGCGCGCCGCCTGAGAATCTCTGCGGTCGAGAGACCGGCCACCGAGACCCCGAGATCCTCGAGTACCTGCTCTGCCGGACGCCAATACCACTTCATGGGATGCTGCAAACCTCTGCAACAGCATATACGTGCTGGCAGTATCGCGCATCGCAGCCCCGGGATCCGGCCAGAACCTGCTGAAGCCGGCCGGGATCAACCGGTCCGGAAGCGGGAGGCGGTGGGAACGTCTACGGCAGGACCCCGGCTGGACGGTCCGGGCGCCGGGCTGGCGGCTTGACCACTCCCGTACGCGCGACGAAGTCGCCGAAGTGCTCGCCCTTGCGGCGTTTGGCAGCGAAATCGGTGAACAGTTTTTCCAGCGCAGCGAGGATCGCCGGCTCGTCAGCGTTCTCGAGGTAGCAGGCGTTCATGCGCTCACCGGCAAAATCGGCACCGATGCGCAACTCGTAGCGCCCCACCGCACGACCGGTGAGCGCGATCTCGCCGAGAAAGGGCCGCGAGCAGCCGTTCGGGCAACCGGAAAGGCGCAGGTGGACCGGTTCGTTGAGCAGGCCCAGCCGGTCGAGCATCGCTTCCAGCTTTGGCACCAGCACCGGCACATAGCGCTCGCTCTCCGCCATCGCCAGGCCGCAGGTCGGCAGCGCCACGCAGGCGATGACATCGCGCCGGATGCCGCTGGTGCGCAGGTAATCATCGAGCCGGTGCGCGGCGACGAGCGCGTCGATCTGTGCACGCTCCGCTGCCGCGACATTGGCGATGATGAGATTCTGGTTGCAGGTGAGGCGAAACTCGCCCTGGTGGATGCGGGCAATCTCGCGCATCCCGGTGAGCCATGAATGCTCGCCGCGATCGATGAGCCTCCCCGCTTCGATCAGCAGCGTCAGGTGCCAGCGGCCGTTCTCGCCCTCGACCCAGCCGAAACGATCGCCATTGGTCTCGAAGCGGTACTCGCGCGCCCTCTCCAGCTTGTAGCCGAGGCGTGCTTCAAGTTCCTGCCGGAACCAGTCGAGGCTGCGGTCGTCGATCGTGTATTTGAAGCGCGCATGCATGCGATCCTTGCGGTCGCCGAAATCGCGCTGGATCGCGATCGTGTGATGCGTTGCCTCGACCAGCTGCCCGGGCGTGACGAAGCCGACGATGTCGGCGAGTTCGGGGTACGTGGGCCGCTCGCCATTGGCCGCGCCCATGCCGCCACCCACCGCGATGTTGAAGCCGACGAGCTGGCCGCCTTCGATGATCGCCACGTAGCCCAGATCCTGCGCAAAGACATCGATGTCGTTGACCGGCGGAATGGCAATGCCGATCTTGAATTTGCGCGGCAGATAAACGTCGCGATAGAGCGGCTCCTCGTCCTCGATGACCGCAACCGGCTCCCCGTCCAGCCAGATCTCGCTATATGCGCCGGTCTTCGGCCTGAACTCATCGGACAAGCGTCGCGCCCACTGATACACCTCGGCATGCGCTGCCGACAGCAACGGATTGACCGAGGCGACGACGTTGCGGTTCACATCGCCACAGGCGGCGATCGTGCTCGCCTGCAGCTGCGAGATGCCCGCGATGACCTTCTTCAGGTTCTGCTTCTGCACGCCGTGCAGCTGGAAAGTCTGGCGCGTCGTGATGCGCAGCGAACCGGAGCTGTACTTCGTCGCTAGTTCGTCGAAGGCCAGCCATTGTTGTGGCGTCAGCACGCCGCCCGGCAGGCGGGCGCGCACCATGAACTGGTGGTCGGGCTCGAGCTTCTGCCTGCGCCGTTCATCGCGCAGGTCGCGATCGTCCTGCTGGTAGCTGCCGTGGAACTTCAGCAAGGCCTTGTCGGCATCGCTGATGCCGCCGGTACTCGTATCGAGGAGACCCTGGGCAATGGTGCCGCGCAAATGACGGCTGTCGCGCTTGATGCGCTCGACTTCCGGAATCTCGTTGTCGCTCATTGTCCCTGCAGTGCTCAGTAAACGTCGCGGGCGTAGCGGCCGCCCTTGCGCAGATCATCGAGCCACTCCGCTGCGGCTTCCTGGCTCTTGCCGCCGTGCTCGACGGCGAGGCCAAGCAGTGCGTTGTGGACATCGCCCGCCATGCGGTCGGCGTCGCCGCAGACATAGACGTACGCGCCCTGTTCGATCCACTCGTAGACGTCGCGACCCTGCTCGCGCAGCCGGTGCTGCACGTAGATCTTCTCCGCCTGATCGCGCGAGAAAGCCACGTCGAGGCGTGTCAGTTCACCGCGCTTCCGCGCCTGCTGCCATTCGAGCTGGTAGAGGAAATCGGTGCGCCGGTGCGGATTACCGAAGAACAGCCAGTTGCGCCCGGTCGCACCGGTCGCGGCACGGTGCTGCAGGAAGGCGCGGAACGGCGCCACGCCGGTGCCGGGGCCGATCATGATCACGTCACGGGCGCTGTCGGACGGCAGGCGGAAGCGCTCGTTGGGCTCCAGGAACACGCGCACCCGCTCGCCTTCGGCCAGGCCGACGAGATAGTGCGACGCCACGCCCCAGCGCCGTTCGGCACCGCTGCCCGAGGTCCAGTGCGCCACCGTGAGGTGCACTTCATCGCCAACCACCTCCTGGCTCGATGCGATCGAATAGCTGCGCGGCGCCAGCGGACGCAATGCCGCGACCAGCGCCGCCGCGTCCCATTGCGTCGGGTAGCGGCGCAACAGGTCGATGAGCTGGGTATTGTCGAGCAGTGCGCCAAGCCTGGCCTGCGATGCCGGATCGAGCAGTTCGACCAGCTCCTTGTGGCCGCCGCGCTCGGCATGGGCCGCGATGAACGGCCGCGTCAGCACCGTGAGTTCGCGCCGCTCGGCGAGCCAGCGCGACAGTGGCAGCGACTCGCTGCCGATCGCCACCTCCGCATCACCGGCGAGTTGCAACTCATCGAGCACCGTGTCGACCAGCGCCACATCCTGGGTCGGCCATACAGCCAGTGCGTCACCCGGCTCGTAGCGAAGCCCGCTGCCGTCCAGCAGCAGCTCAAGGTGATGGACTTCCTTGTCGCTGTCGCGCGCGACGATCCGCTGGTTCGTCAGCACCTCGGCCGCGAACGGCGCATCCCGCGAAATACCCGGCTCGGTGCGATGAAGCGGCGTCACCGTGGCCAGGCGCGGCGTACCGGAGGCCGCAAGCCGGCTGCTCGCCTGCTCCAGTGCCGTGTCGGCCCACGGTGCGGCGACGGTGTCGATGTCCACATCCGCATCGCCGCGGGCGAAAACGCGCTGGCCGCCGAGTTCGGCAAGACGCTCATCGACCAGCCGGCCGATGCCGCAGAAATCCGGGTAACTCGAATCGCCCAGCGCCAGCACCGCGAAATGCAGCTCCGGGAGCCGGGGAGCACGCTTGCCGGTCAGGAACTCGACGAAATCCCGCGAGTCATCGGGCGGCTCGATCTGATCACCCGTGCTGTGCGTGCTGATGACCACATAGAGCAGTCGCTCGGTCTTGAGCTCGCGCACCGGATAGGTATCCGCACGGAACAGCCGCACCGGCAAACCCGCCTCGCGGAAACGCCGCGTGAGCTGCTCGGCGATACGCCGCGAGTTGCCGGTCTGGCTGCCATAGACCACCGTCAGCGTCGTGCCTGCTGCAAGCTCCGGCTCGACCGGCAGGACAGGCGCCGCGCCGCGGGCCGCAAGGCCGGCGGCATAGCCCGACAGCCAGTAAAGGGCATGGCTGTCCAGCCCCTGGGTCAATTCGACGAGAAGACGGTGTTTTTCCGCCGGAAACGCGGCGGGCAGGGCTTGTGATGACATGCGCGGATGCTAACGGCCCGCAAGGCCTGAGGGAAAGCACCGAAGCGCATAGATATATATGAAGTTCTTATACGAACCGCCCTGCAAGGCATCGCAAGTGGCGGCAATGGCCCTTGACCGTACCGACACATAGGTTACAGGTCATTCCGGACACATAGGTAACACTTC
>JAHDYM010000024.1 GCA_023383705.1 Gammaproteobacteria bacterium
GCTGGATCAGCAGGTTGGCCTCGCACTCGCGTGCGGCACGGAAGGTGAGTTCCTGGTGCGCGCGATGCAGCGGGTTGCGCGTCTGGAAAGCCACCACCTTGCGCCAGCCGAGCTTGCGGAAACGGCCGCGCAGCTCGGCGGGCGAATCGCGCCAGAGCTTGAAATCGTAGTGGGTGGGGGATTCGACACCACGCACCTTGCCGCCGATATATACCGGACCGGCGGTATTCATGATGTAGTCGACACCGGGATGCTTCTGGTCCTCGGTGCCGTAGACCGCCCAGGCTTCCTTGGCCTTGTCCGGCGTCCACATGTCCTCGATCTTCAGGGTGGCGATCAGCACGCCTTCCTGGTCGCGCAGCGCGATGGACTCACCGACCTTGACGGTATCGGCGAAAGCCTTGCTGACATCGAGGTTGATCGGTATGGACCAGATCAGGCCGGACTTCAGGCGCATGTCGCGCAGGACGCTCTCGTAATCGTCCTTGCCGAGGAAGCCCTCGAGCGGCGAGAAGGCACCGTTGAGGATCAGCTCGAGATCGCAGAGCTGGCGCTCGCTGAGATCCCAGGATTTGTACTTCTGCGCAAGTTTTTTCTCGGCTTCAGCCGCAGCTTCACCGAGATACAGCTGCTTGAGCTCGCCGCCGTGTGCTTCCTTGAAGGCTCCCATGGTCACTTATTCCTTTGAGTAAGGTGGTTATGTTGCTGTCCGGGTCTGGAAAAAAGTTCGGCGCACATTGAGTGCGCCGATCAGTGTCTCTGCGGGAACTGCCCGCTGTGTTTCCGGGGTCCTAGAACGGGATGTCGTCATCGAACTCCGGTGAGTCGGCGGTTGCTGCCGGGGCCTTGGACTGGGGCTTCCTCGCCGGACGCGGGGCAGCGGCACCGCCGCCAAAGCTGTCGCCCTCGTCCTGGGATCCGCCACCCATGCCGCCGCCGGCACCGCCACGGCCACCGAGCATTTCCATCTGGTCAGCGATGATCTCGGTGCTGTAGCGGTCTTTCCCTTCCTTGTCCTGCCATTTGCGCGTACGCAGACGGCCTTCGATGTAGACCTGCGAGCCCTTCTTCAGGTACTCCGCCGCAATCTCGGCCAGCTTGCCGAACATGGCCACGCTGTGCCATTCGGTGCGCTCCTGCTGCTCGCCGGTCTCGCGGTCCTTGAAATTCTCGGTGGTGGCGATGCGGAGATTGGTAACCGCCGAACCACTGGGCATATAGCGGGTCTCCGGATCCTTGCCGAGGTTGCCGATCAGGATCACCTTGTTGATGCCACGTGCCATATGGATTCCAGCTGTTTGCGTCGAGAGGGGCGAAACACGGACCGGCAGGCCCGCATCCGTCTGTGGGTACATTGTAAGCAGGACCACCCCAAAAGCCATCGGGATTTCTGGTCATATCCTTATGCAATGCAGGGAAGCCGCAGCCAGGCCGGCGGCGAGCGGCAGGCCGGGGGCCGGTTTTGGCTGTGCTCGCGCCGGCCCGTATAGTTAGCGGTTCGCCCCTGGCCGGCCCCATCCCAGAGCAAATGCAGTACATCAGCATCCGCGGCGCGCGGACCCACAACCTCCAGAACCTCGACCTGGACCTGCCCCGGGACCGGCTGATCGTCATCACCGGCCTGTCCGGCTCCGGCAAGTCCTCGCTGGCCTTCGACACGATCTACGCCGAGGGCCAGCGCCGCTACGTCGAGTCGCTGTCGGCTTATGCCCGGCAGTTCCTGTCGATGATGGACAAGCCGGACGTGGACCATATCGAGGGCCTGTCGCCGGCCATCTCCATCGAGCAGAAAACCGCCTCGCACAACCCCCGCTCCACGGTCGGCACGGTCACCGAGATCTACGACTACCTGCGCCTGCTGTACGCCCGTGCCGGCACGCCGCGCTGCCCGACCCACGGCCGCGACCTGCTGGCCCAGACCGTCAGCCAGATGGTCGACCAGGCGCTGGCACTGCCCGAAGGCACGCGGCTGATGCTGCTCGCGCCGGTGGTGCAGGCGCGCAAGGGCGAGCACCTGCAACTGCTGGCCGAACTGCGCAGCCAGGGCTATGTGCGCGCGCGCATCGATGGCGCGATCTGCGAACTCGACGATCCGCCCAAACTCGACCTGCGCCGCAAGCACACGATCGAAGTCATCGTCGACCGCTTCAAGGTGCGCGAGGACATCAAGCAGCGTCTCGCGGAGTCCTTCGAAACCGCGCTGAAGCTGGCCGATGGCGTGGTCCGCGTCGCGCCAATGGACCCGGACAGCCCGGATGCACCGGCCGAAATGCTGTGCTCCGACCGCTTCGCCTGCCCGGTCTGCAGCTTCAGCATCGCCGAACTGGAACCGCGCCTGTTCTCCTTCAACAACCCGGCTGGCGCCTGCCCGAGCTGCGATGGCCTGGGCGTGAAGCAGTTCTTCGATGCCGAGCGCGTGGTGCGCTATCCGGAGCTGAGCCTGGCGGGAGGCGCGATCCGCGGCTGGGACCGGCGCAACGCCTGGTACTTTTCCATGCTGCAGAGCCTGGCAAAGCACTACAAGTTCGACAGCGAGCAGCCCTACAGCGAACTGCCGGAGCGCATCCGCAACATCCTGCTCCACGGCAGCAGCGAGGAAGTCATCCAGTTCAGCTACATCACCGGCAATGGCGCGAGCATCCGCCGCAAGCACCCCTTCGAGGGCATCCTGCCCAATCTCGAGCGCCGCTACCGCGAAACCGATTCCGGCATGGTGCGCGAGGAACTGGCGAAGTTCATGAGCAGCCAGCCCTGCCCGGAATGCGCCGGGACGCGCCTGAATACGGCGGCACGCCACGTCTATGTCAGCGGCCAGTCGATCGCGGCAGTGACGACCATGTCGGTCAGTCATGCGCTGGCCTTCTTCCAGAACCTGCAACTGGAAGGCTGGCGCGGCGAGATCGCCGCCAAGGTGGTCAAGGAAATCGGCAACCGCCTGCGCTTCCTGGCCGACGTGGGCCTCGACTACCTGTCACTCGACCGCAGCGCCGAAACGCTGTCGGGCGGCGAGGCTCAGCGCATCAGGCTCGCCAGCCAGATCGGCTCCGGGCTGGTCGGCGTCATGTACATCCTCGATGAACCCTCGATCGGCCTGCACCAGCGCGACAACCGGCGCCTGCTCGATACGCTCCTGCACCTGCGCGACCTCGGCAACACCGTGCTGGTGGTCGAGCACGATGAAGAAGCGATAGCCGCGGCGGATTACGTGGTCGATCTCGGGCCCGGCGCCGGCGTGCACGGTGGCCGGATCGTCGCCCAGGGCACACCGGCGGAGATCATGGCCAACCCGGCCTCGGTGACCGGGCAGTACCTGTCGGGCAGCCGGAAGATCCCGATGCCCGCCAGGCGCCAGCCGGTCAGCGAGGACCGCTGGCTGACCATCCGCGGCGCACGCGGCAACAACCTGGCAAATATCGATGTGCGCATCCCGCTCCACGTGCTCAGCTGCGTGACCGGCGTGTCGGGATCCGGCAAGTCCACGCTGGTGAACGACACGCTGCTGCTCTATACCGCACAACACCTGAATGGCAGCAGCGACACCCAACATGCCGCCTGCGACGGCATCGATGGCCTTGACGCGGTGGACCGCGTGATCGACATCAGCCAGAGCCCGATCGGCCGTACGCCACGCTCAAATCCCGCCACCTACACCGGTGTGTTCACGCCGATCCGCGAACTGTTCGCCGCCACCCAGGAAGCCCGCTCGCGCGGCTACAAGTCCGGCCGCTTCAGCTTCAACGTCAAGGGCGGACGCTGCGAAGCCTGCCAGGGTGACGGCGTTATCCGCGTGGAAATGCACTTCCTGCCCGATGTCTACGTGGCGTGCGACGTCTGCAAGGGCAAGCGCTACAACCGCGAGACGCTGGAAATCCGCTACAAGGGCAAGACCATCGCCGATGTGCTGGACATGACCGTCGAGGATGCCCAGGCGTTTTTTGCCCCCGTACCGATGATCGCGCCAAAGCTGCAGACGCTGCTCGACGTGGGGCTGTCCTATATCCGCCTCGGCCAGAATGCCACCACGCTGTCCGGTGGCGAAGCGCAGCGCGTCAAGCTCGCCAAAGAGCTGTCGAAGCGCGCGACCGGCAACACCCTGTACATCCTCGATGAACCGACCACCGGCCTGCACTTCCAGGACATCGAGCAACTGCTCGGCGTGCTGCAGCGGCTGCGCGACCAGGGCAACACCATCGTGGTCATCGAGCACAACCTCGACGTCATCAAGACGGCAGACTGGATCATCGATCTCGGGCCGGAGGGTGGCAGCGGCGGCGGGCAACTGGTGGCTGCCGGCACGCCCGAAGAGATCGCGCGCAACAAACGCTCCTACACCGGCCAGTACCTGGCGCCGTTGCTGGCGAAACGCTGAGCGCGGTTCAGGGCCGCCAGTCCACGGCGTGAGCCGCGAGGTAATCATCCACGGCAGCGCCCACCGTCGGATGGAAGACATCCGCACCGAAGTGCTCGAGCAGTTCGAAGCGCTTCAGCTTGTCCTTGACCGGATCCTTCATCTCGGCGAAGTGCAGCTCGATCTGCGCTTCCCGCAGCTTCCGCTCGAGTTCGGCAAGCACGTCTGCTGAACTCACATCGATGCTGGTCACTGGTTCCGCGGTCACGACGACCCACCTGACGGGTGTCGGCGAATCGATGACAGCCTGCAGAACGCGCTCCTGGAACAACTCGGCGTTGGCAAAGAACAGCGGCGCATCCCAGCGAAACAGGACGAGGCCCGGCACCCGCCGGGCATCCGGATAGCGCTTGATGTCGTGGAAACCGCGCAGGCCGTTCACCCGGCCGAGCACGGCGAAATGCGGCCGCCAGCCATCCCAGAGAAACTCGATGACCGCGACGATGATGGCGAGGCCGATGCCGGGAATCGCGCCGAGGCCCGCGACGCCGGCGAAGCAGCCGATGGACAGCCAGAACTCCCAGCGCTGGATGCGGAAGATGCGGCGCAGGTCGGCGATCTCGAACATGCCGATGGCCGAGGCGATCACCACCGCAGCCAGTGCGCTGATCGGCAGGTTGCGCAACAGATCCGGTGCCAGCACCAGCAGCAGGGCGATGCAGATCGCGCCGACCACGCCGGTGAGTTGTGTCCTGGCACCCGCTGCTTCCGCGACCGGCGTGCGCGAGGAACTGCTGCTGATCGGGAAGCCCTGGAACAGGCCGGCCGCCAGATTGGCAGCGCCAAGGCCGACCATCTCCTGGTCGGGGTCGACATAGCTGCGGGTTTTCGCCGCGTAACTGCGCGAGAGCACGCTGGTATCGGCAAAGGACACCAGCGCCACTGCGCAGCCACCGATCACGGCGGTGCCGAGATCCGTCAGGCCGATCCACGGCAGCGCAAATCCCGGCAGGCCATGCGGCAGCGGTCCCAGCAACTCGACGCCGGCGCTGGCGCCGAGATCGAATACACCAACGGCGACCGTGGCCGCCACGATGGCAATCAGCAGTCCCGGAATGCGCGGCCAGGGCTTGAGCAGCTGGATCAATGTCAGCACGCTCGCACCGACGAGGAAGGTGGTCAGGTTGACATCACCATCGAGTACCGACCGGCCGATATGCCAGAGGTCGTGCAGCGGGCCGTTGCTGTCGATGGACACGCCGAGGAGCTTCGGCAACTGGCTGACGATCACCACGAAGGCAATGCCATTCATATAGCCATAGCGGATCGGCTTGGACAGGAGTTCGGTGACGAATCCCAGGCGCAGGACGCCGGCCAGGATGCACACCACACCCGACACCACTGCCATCAGGCCGGCGACGGCGACCGCGCGCACCGGATCACCGGCCGACAGGGGCAGGACCACCGCGAGGATCAGCGCAGCCAGCGAGGAATCCGGCCCGAGGACCAGGATGCGGCTCGGACCAAACAGGGCGTAGGCCAGCAAGGGCACGATGGTGGCGTAAAGGCCGTAGATGCCGGGCACCCCCGAGGCGACTGCGTAGGCAATGCCAACCGGCACCAGCATGGTAGTCAGCACCAGTCCGGCTATCAGGTCGTGGGACAGCCACGCCAGCTCGTAACGGCGCATCGTCTCCAGCCCGGGCAGCCAGCGCGCCCAGCCGCGGACGTCGGCCCTCACCTGGGTCACCAGGCCAGGCGGTACCGGCGGCACGGGGGAAGAAGCAACTTTTTGCGGATCCAAGGAATACTCGCCTGATCTGCCGGTTTGGGCCCCGGTCAAACCACTGCTATGGTCTGACCGGGCTCGGTCTCGCCCCGCAAGGAGCAAGGTCCATGATACGACGCCAAAACCGCTCCAGAGTGCCCGCCAGTACCGGCCAGGATGCCGCCGCCGGGTTGCTGCCCGACGCGCCGGGCCCGGCCCTCAGGGAACTGGCCCTGCACGAACTGACTGCCGCCCGCGATCACCTGGCGCGCGACGGCGAGGCCCGCCACGAAGGCGTGCACCAGGCACGCAAGGCGCTGCGCCGGACTCGCGCCGCACTGGCGCTGGGTCGCAAGCGCCTCGGGGGTCGCAGCAAGCGGATTGATGCGGAACTGGCGAGCCTGTGCCGTGGCCTCTCGCCGCTGCGCGATGCCCAGGCGCTACTCGAAGCCCTGGAACGGCTGCGCAGCACCGCGACCGAGCCCCTGCGCAGCGAGTTGCCCGAACTGCTCCGGCAGGCGCGCGAGCGTCGCGATCAGCGGCTGGCAAAGGTCCTGGCTCGCGACCCGGGGCTGAAACGCCGTCGCGCACGGGTGCAGGCGCTGGCCGAACGGCTGGCGAAGCTCGACTGGACCGGCATCGATCAGCACAGCGTGGTGGCTGCCGTGGCACACAGTGAACGGCGCCTGGCCAGGGCCCGCGAGCGCATCGCCCGGCATCCCGGCGAGGATGATCGCTGGCATACCCTGCGGCGGCGCCTGCGCCGTCTTCACCAGCAGCACAACCTGCTGCGGCGGATCGCACCAGCCTGGCGGGTCGATGCACGCGCCACGACGGATGAAGCGGCCCGCCTCGGCGAAGCGCAAGACGATGCGCTGCTGCTGCGGAACTGTCGCCGGAACTCGCCGTTTGCGCCGGGCGGCCGGGCACGACTGCGTGCACTGGCCAGCGAGCGGCTGGCGCGCGCCCGCGAACCCGCGACCGCCGGCGAGCCGGCACGCGCCTGTGCCACTGGCGTGTGCGATACTCCGCGCAAAATTCCGCGCCGGAAGGACAGGCCGCGATGATCGTCAACTGCATCGCTTACCGCGCCGGCAAGAGCCTTGGCGACATCTCCATCGATGCGATCAGCGAGGTGCTCAAGGAGCCGGATACCCTGGTCTGGCTCGGCGTGCACGAACCGGACACCACCCTGTTACGCAAGGTGCAGGAGGAGTTCTCGCTGCATGATCTGGCCATCGAGGATGCCCAGCACGCGCACCAGCGGCCCAAGCTCGAAGCCTATGGGGACTCGCTGTTCATCGTCGTCGAGACCGCGCAGACGCAGAACGACAAGGTGCATTTCGGCGAGACGCACCTGTTCGTCGGCCGCAATTTCATCATCACCATCCGGCACGGCTCATCGGTCAGCTATGCCTCCGTGCGCCAGAAGTGCGAGACCGTTCCGCATCGCCTGGCGATCGGGCCCGGCTTTGCGCTCTACTCGATCATCGACTTCGTGGTCGACAACTACCAGCCGGTGGCGGAGAGCCTGCAGGCGCGCTTCGAAGAACTCGAGCAGGACATGTTCGAGAAATCCTTCGACCGCGAAAACATCGCCGAGATGTACCGGCTGAAGGGCGAACTCATCAAGCTGCGCAACGCCGTGATGCCGATCAACGACATCAGCAGCCAGTTGATCCGCTTCCATGAAAATGTCGTGCGCAAGGAATTGCGGCCCTACTTTCGCGACATCGAGGACCATGTGAGCCGGATCATCAAGATGACGGACACCATCCGCGAGATGCTCACCACCGCGATCCAGGTGAACCTGGCGCTGGTCACCGTCGGCCAGAACGAGGTCGTGAAGCAGCTGGCCGGCTGGGGCGCCATCCTGGCCATTCCCACCGTGGTCTTCAGCATGTATGGCATGAACTTCCGCTTCATGCCCGAACTCGGCTCGCACTGGGGCTACCCGCTGGTGGTGGGCGCGACGGCAACCGCCTGTACCCTGCTCTTTCGCCGCCTGCGCCGCGCCGGCTGGCTGTAAGTCCCACTCCGGAGATCCGCATGAACGGCCCCCTGCGCATCATTTTCTCGATCACGCTGCTGCTGATGTGGACGATCTTCGGCCTGTCGCTGGCCAACGGCACCTGGACCACCACCAACTGGCTGATGCTCGGCCTCGCCCACCTGGCCTGCGCCGTGATCTTCATCAATTTCGCCTACGTGTTTTCCTATGGCTACGCGATCAGCATGCTGATCGTCCACGCCGCCATTCTGGTGCTGAGGCCCTCGCTGGCAGCCGCATTGATCGCCGGACTGGGTGCGGCCTATGGCGTGCGCCTGTGGCGCTTCACCCACGTGCGCTACCAAACCGCCTCCTACAGCTGGATAAAGGCCCGTGGCGACAAGGCCGATGCCACGCTGCCGGTGGCCTTGCGGCTGTATCTGTGGATCGCCGTCAGCTGGCTGACGGCCTTCACCGCGATGAGCGCCTGGCGGGTATCGGCAAGTGGCGTACTGACGCCGTGGGTCGTGGCGGCGGCGCTCGTCATGCTGGCGGGCCTGGTGCTGGAAGCGGTCGCCGACCAGCAGAAACAGGCCGGCAAGCTGCGCAAGCCCGATGGTTTTGTCAGCGACGGGCTCTACCGGCGAATCCGCCATCCCAACTATGTGGGCGAGATGGTCTTTCAGATTGGCCTGATGCTGGCCTGCATCGGCTCGGCACGGACCTGGCTTGAATATGCCGCCTGCCTCGTCGGCCCGCTCTACATCGTGATCCTGATGTACTACGCCGGCATCGAGGCCGATGAGCAGCAACAGCAGCGCTACGGCAGCGACCCGGCCTACGGGCGATACCGGCAGCAGTCGGGAGCTTTCCTGCCGGGCACCGGCCGGTAAAGCCTGCGCGCGGCTGACCAGCCGGCCGGCGTCAGGCCGGCCGCCTCAGAAGTGAAGTTCCGGCACCTCGCCCGCCAGCACCGGCCGCAGATGCATGTAGCGCGTGGTGGCACGCTTGGCACGGATGTCCGCGTAGATCGCCTCGGCGGTCGGCACATCGACACCGATTGCCGGCGCGAGCTCCGCAGCGCTGCGACCGTGGTTCAGTGCCCATAGCGCCAGGTCCATCTGCGGCCAGGGCAGCGCGAAGTAGAACTCGTCCTGACCCTGCGCGAGGCTGTAGGTGTCGGTGGTCGGCACCGCGGCGCAGACGCGCTCCGGCAGGCCCAGATGGCGCGCCATGCCGTACACCTGCGTCTTGTAGAGGTGTGCAATCGGCTTCACGTCCGCGGAACCGTCACCATTCTTGACGAAGAAACCCTGGTCGTACTCGAGCCGGTTGGGCGTGCCGACGACGCCGTAGTTGAGGCGATCGGCATGGAAGTACTCCATGGTCTTGCGGATGCGCTGCTTGAAATTGGTTGCCGCAACGATCTGCAGGTAGGGCTTCAGATCGAGCGACTGTTCGGTGATTTTGCCGTCCGGCGCCTGCGCGACGATGTGGAAGCGGTTGATGCGACCCTGTACGCCACCGGAGATCACGATCTTGAACTTCCAGCCCGGCCCGTAGCCTGGCACGGCAGTGCGGACCGCCTCGTCACGCCAGCGGTAGCAGCCGATCGCCTCCAGCGTCGGCCCGATGTTGAACGTCTCGACCTGCACGCCAAGGTGCCTGGCGAGGATGTTGGCGCGCACGGCGCTGTCGTCCGACGAGTCGTGCTCGGGGAGGATCAGCGCAAACACCCGCTCCGCCCCCAGCGCGCGCACGGCGAGCGAGACCGACACGGAGCTGTCGATGCCGCCGGAGATGGCAACCACGAGGCCGCGACGCTTCAGGTCACGCGAGGTGATCTCGCGCAATCGCGCGGCAATCCTGTTCGCCTCGGCTTCGAGGTCGATGTCCAGTACACGTGCGTCGATGGTATTCAAGCTGAGCCCTCTGCGGAAAGTATGGACAGGTCCATGCGCCGCACCTTGCCCGAGGATGTCCTGGGCAACGACGCGCGGAATTCAACGTGCTTCGGAATCTTGTAGCTCGCGAGCAGTTCCTTGCAGCGCGCCTTGACGCGCTCGATCGTCAATGGGGTAGCGGGGTCCGCCACGACGAAGGCCGTGATCGCCTGGCCGAGGATTTCATCCTCGACGCCCGCCACGGCAACCTCGATCACGCCCGGCAGCGTGCAGATCGCTTCTTCAACCTCGAGCGGATGTACACGATGAGCGCCGGTCTTGATGATGTCACTGCGCCGCCCCACCAGGAACAGGAACCCCTCGGCGTCGAGCTGGCCGAAGTCACCCGTGCGCAACCAGCCTTCATGCAGCACATTGCGTGTAGCCGCCTCATCGCGCCAGTAGCCGCGCATCACACTCGGACCGCGCGCCCAGACCTCGCCCTGCTCACCGGCCGGTAGCACGCGACCCTGCCCGTCACGAACCTGCAGCTCTACACCATCGACCGGAATGCCTGCGGAGCCGAGCTTGTCATGCAGGCGCGCGGGCGGCAGATACGTCAGTCGGGCCGTCGCTTCGGTCTGGCCGTACATCACGTAGATTTCGACCCCGGGCAGCGCCGCAGCGAGTTTCTCGATCATCCCCGGGGCCATCGCGGCACCCGCCTGCGTCACGTAACGCAGCGCGTCCAGGCGAGTCTCACCGAGCTTGCCTTTGGACAGCAGGAGCGCAAACGTCGACGGGACGCCCGAGAATCCGGTCACGCGTTCGCGCTGCATGGTCTCGACCACCGCGCGCGGGAACACCAGATTCTTCTCGATCACGATGCTCGCGCCGACTGCAAGATGCGTGTGCAGCACCGAGTTGCCATAGGCGTAATTGAACGGCAGCACCGACAGCACCCGGTCGCGCGCTGTCAGTCCGAGATAGCGGACGATCGCGCTGGTGTTCGCGGCAAGGTTCGCATGGGTCAGGCACACGCCCTTCGGGCTTCCGGTCGTGCCCGATGTGTAGATGAGCATCGCGAGCTCGTCCGCTGCCACGCCGGCGGGCGTTTGCAGACCGGGCTCGGTTCCCGCCGCGAGCCCGGACAGCTCGTCCAGCGGCAGGATGCGCGTCTGCCCCAGGCCCGGTTCATTCGCCAGTGTACTGACTTCACGCTGCCCGGGTTCGTGGAGCAGCACACGTGCTTCGGCGTGCGCGACGGCGACAGCCAGTTCGTGGGCGCGTGCCAGCGGGTTCAGCGGTACGCTGACCGCACCGGCAAGCCAGGTCCCGTAGATGGCTGCGACGGCCTCGGGACCATGCGGGAACAGCGAGGCCACACGGTCACCGGGCCGGACGCCCGCAGCGGCAAGACCGGCTGCAATGCTGGCAGCAAGCGTGTAGAGCTCGGCGTAGCTGACGCGGCGCGTGCCGTCGATGAGCGCGTCCGCCGCCGGAGTCACCCCGGCATGCCGTCGCAAGCACTCCACGAGGCGTTCCATGATCGGGCCAGTCAGGTATCAGTCCGGGCGCTTGCGCCCGATGAACGCCGCAATGTTCTGGATGGAATCGAAATTGGCCGGCGTCATCTCTTCATCCGTCACCTTGATGCCGAAGGACTCCTCGAGATAGCTGACGAGTTCGAGTATGCCGGTAGAGTCGATGATGCCCTCACCGATCAGCGAGGTACTGTCCGACAGTGCATTCGCGTCATCGGTGAACAGAAAGTTCTTGAGAACGAAGCTCTTGATGCACTGCAAATCCAACATGTACCGGAAACTCCCTGTCTGGCAGCGGGCATTATTCCCGAATACCGGGAGCCGCCGTTGTTAACCCATGCGCAAATTCACCCATTGCCCGTGCAGGAAGGGTGCCTCAAGACAGACCGGCGATACCTCGTGGTGCGGTTGCCAGCCCTACCCAGCTTTCAGGCGTAACGATCAACAGGCCCTGGCGGCGTGTCTTGCGCGCCAGCTTCAGCAGGTCACGGTCCCGTGTGATCAGCCAGCCGGCCTGTGCCGAGACTGCCAGATCCAGGAATTTCTGGTCCAGAGGGTCGCGGCAGGTCCAGGGTGCCGAGCAGGTCACCGCCAGCAACGAGGCCATCGACTGCCACGCATCGAGCAGGCCCAGCTGCCGTTCAGGTTCCACCGAAAACAGCCCGGGGCGCGCGAGGACCTCGGCGAATTCCGCATCCGTGGCGGCGGAGCGAACCGGCTGCAACAGATGGGCCACAAGCGCGGCACGCAGGGGCTCGACTACCGGATCCCGGAACAGCCAGAGCGCCAGCAGCACATTGGTATCCAGTACCGCTGTCGCCGACAGCGGCGGGGGCAGGCTAGCCAACCGGGCGCAGGCCGACTGCGTGGCGCAATTCCTTCATGAAGGGTACCGAGAGGCTGCGCGCGCGTTCAGCGCCAGCCTTCAACACCTGCTCCACATGGCCCGGATCGGCGATCAGCCGTTCATAGTTGCCGCGCGCTTCGGCCAGATGGGCATCCAGGTACTCGAACAACTCCTTCTTGAGATCGCCCCAGCCGGCGCCGGCCGCATAGCGGGCTGCCAGCGCGGCAGTCTCGTCAGGCGTGGCGAAAGCCTGGTAGATCTCGAACAGCGTCGAGCCGGTGGTCTCCTTGGGCTGGCCGGGCTCCAGCGAGTTGGTCTTGATGCGCATGATGAGCTTCTTGAGCTGACTCGCCGGCACGAACAGCGGAATCGTGTTGTTGTAGCTCTTGCTCATCTTGCGGCCATCGAGGCCGCTCAGCACCGCGGTGTTCGGCGCGATGACGGCTTCCGGCAGCACGAAGTGCTCGCCGAACAGGTGATTGAAGCGCTGGGCGATGTCGCGCGCCATCTCCACGTGCTGCTTCTGGTCCCTGCCAACCGGCACCCGGTGTGCCTTGAACATCAGGATGTCGGCAGCCATCAGCACCGGGTAGGAAAACAGGCCCATGGTGATGCCCTTGTCGGGATCGGCATCGCCGCTTTCCTCATTGGCCTGCACCGCCGCCTTGTAGGCATGCGCGCGGTTCATCAGGCCCTTGGCGGTGATCGTGGTGAGCAGCCAGGTGAGTTCGGGGATTTCCGGAATATCCGACTGGCGATAGAAAATCGACTTGCTGGTATCGAGTCCGAGCGCCAGCCAGGTGGCGGCGACTTCCAGGCTGGAGCGCTGCAGCGCCTGGGGATCCTGGTTCTTGACCAGGGCGTGATAATCAGCGAGGAAATAGAAGGACTGCACATCGCTGCGCCGGCTGGCGGCAATCGCCGGCCGGATCGCGCCCGCATAGTTGCCCAGATGCGGCGTGCCCGTGGTGGTAATGCCCGTAAGATGTGTTTCCATGATCCACGTATGATGCCGTAGTTCAGCAGCGCTGTTAAACATGCAATCTCCAGCCAGACTCTATAAAGCACACATCGACGAACTCTGCCGGCGTTATGACCAGGCGCTCGAAGCCAGTGGTTTGGATGCCGTCCTGGTCGGCGCCGGCCTGCCGCCCCCCGTACATCGCGACGACCAGCACTACCCCTGGCACCCGGAACCGCTGTTCCTGCAGTGGGCTCCGCTGCTGGCGCATCCGGGTTCGGCGCTGCTTTACCGGCCTGGCAGGAAAGCCCGGCTGCTGGTGCTGGAACCGGCGGACTACTGGCACCAGCCGGCAGCAGTGCCGCAGGGCCCGTGGCAGCGGACGCTCGACATCCGCGTGTTCCGCAAGCCCGAAGATCTGCGCCGCCATCTGCCACGCAATCCGGAAAACCTGGGACTGCTCGGCGATCCGGCCCAGTGGCGGGAAGCAAGGCCTGGCGGGCGCCGCAATCCGGGCCGCTTGCTGACCCACCTCGATTACGGGCGTGCCCGCAAGACGGCCTGGGAGATCTGCTGCATCGAACAGGCAACCGCAAAGGCGCTGGCCGGGCACCGGGCAGTGGCGACGGCCTTCAAGGCCGGTCTCAGCGAGTTCGAGATGGGGCTGATGTTTCTCGCCGCCTGCGGCCAGACCGAGGCGGAACTCCCCTACCCGGCCATCGTGGCGATGAACCGCAACGGTGCGACCCTGCATTACCAGCATCGCGACCGGCAGCGCCTGCCTGCAGGCGAACGCCACAGCCTGCTGCTGGATGCCGGCTCCAGCGCTGGCGGTTACGCCTCCGACATCACCCGGACCCATGCCGCCCGGCGCGGCGAATTCGCCAGCATGGTGCGCGACATGGAGCGCACCCAGCAGGAATTGTGCGCGCAGGTCAGGCCAGGCGTGGCCTTCGCCGAGCTTCAGCTCACCGCATTCAGCGCGCTCGCCGACTTGCTCGCCCGCTGGGAACTGGTCCGCATGTCACCGGCGGACATGCTCGAACACCGCGTGGTCGACAGCTTCATGCCGCACGGACTCGGCCACCTGCTCGGGCTGCAGGTGCACGACGTGGGCGGCAACCTGGCCGATCCCGCAGGGCGCAGGCTGCCGCCGCCGAAGCGCTTCCCCCGCCTCCGGCTGACGCGCCAGCTGGAACCCGGCATGGTGGTGACGATCGAACCCGGCATCTACTTCATCGACTCGCTGCTGGCCCGGCTCAGGAAGAGCCGTTACGGCCGGCAGCTGAACTGGAAGAAACTCGCCAGCCTGCACCGCCATGGCGGCATCCGTATCGAGGATAATGTGCTGGTGACCGCGGATGGCCACCGGAACCTGACGCGCGAAGCAGAAACACACTGACCCAGGATCATCCCGTGCCGCAGAACAATGCATCCAACCAGGCCCATGCCAGGCGTGCAGCAAGGACTCGCCGCCTGCGGCTGCTGCCGGTGGCGATACTCGTCCTGATTGCCGGCTGTGGATCCGGTCCGGACAAGGTCGCTGGCGGGCGCGGCGGTGCCCCGGGTTCAGGTGCGGGCGCTCCGGTCGCAGTGCTTGCGCAACGCCTGCAGCCGCAGTCTTTTGTCGACCGTTACACGGCACTCGGTACGGCCCAGGCCAATGAATCCATCGAGATCACCGTCCGCTCCAGCAGCGTCGTCACGCGTATCGACTTCCGCGAGGGCCAGCAGGTCCGTGCCGGCCAGGTACTGGTGGAACTCGACACCCGCCAGGAAGCCGCGAGCCTCAGCCTCGCCGAGGCCCAGCTCAGGCAGGCAGAAAGCCAGTACCGGCGCAGCCAGGCGCTGGCCGCGACACAGGTGGTGTCAGCTGCCGACCTCGACCAGCTGGAAGCCAATCTGGCCGTCGCCCGGGCACAGGTGCGGGGCGCACAGGCACGGCTCGATACCCTGGCGGTCAGGGCGCCCTTTGCCGGTGTCGTGGGCCTGCGCAGGGTCAGCCTCGGTGACCTGGTAAGCCCGGATACCGTCATCACCACGCTCGATGATGTCAGCGCGATCAAGCTCGGCTTCTCGATTCCTGAAACCTTCATGGACACGGTCCGTACCGGCATGTCGATCTCCGCCGTCACCACCGTGTACCCGGACCAGCAGTTTGCCGGCAAGGTCACCAGCATCGATTCCCGTGTCGATCCGGTGACACGCTCGGTTGCCGTGATCGCGACCCTGCCAAACGCAGGCGGTGCGCTGAAGCCCGGTATGTTCATGACAGTCAGCCTCGAGAAGCGCCGCGAGGCCGTGCTGCTGATCGCCGAAGAAAGCCTGGTGCCGCGGGAAGGTCGCCAGTACGTCTACATCGTGGAAAATGGCAAGGCAGTGGAGCGCGAAGTCTTGCTCGGCGGGCGCACCCCTGGCTTTGCCGAGATTCGCAGCGGGCTGGAAGCCGGCGCGCTGGTGGTCACCGAAGGCACACAGCGCCTGTACGACGGTACACCGGTCAGCGTGGACCCCGGTACCTGAACACCGGCAGCTGTGCTGGTAGCTGAATTGGCCAGGAGGACGAGCGGCAATGATCCTGTCTGACATCTCGGTACGCCGTCCGGTATTCGCTGCGGTACTGAGCCTGATCCCGGTGATCCTCGGGCTGCTGGCAGTCAGCCGGCTGGCCATACGCGAGTTCCCCAACACCGATCCGCCGGTGGTCACGGTCACCACCGTCTACCGGGGCGCATCGGCGGAAGTTGTCGAGCGACGCGTCACACAGGTCATCGAGGACCTGATCTCCGGGATCTCCGGGGTCCAGAAACTCACCTCCAGCAGCCAGGACGAACGCTCGAACATCGTGGTCGAGTTCAGCCTGGACCGCGATCCCGATGGTGCGGCCAACGATGTGCGGGAGCGCGTTGCGCGCGTGCAGAAGCAGTTGCCGGACGGCGCCAACCCGCCCGAGATCACCAAGCAGGACCAGGGCATGGACGCCACGCTGTACATCGGCGTGGACAGCCAGACGCGCACGCTGATGGAGCTTACCGATTACGCCGAGCGCAACCTCGTCGACCGGCTGTCTGCCATCGACGGGGTCGCCACCATCCGGCTGGCCGGCGCGCAGAAGACGGCCATGCGGATCTGGCTGAACCGCGATGCACTCGCCGCCCGCGGCCTGACCGTGGAGGACGTGGAGAACACGCTGCGCCGGGAGAACGTCGAACTGCCGGCGGGGCGCATCGAATCGCGGCAGCGCGAGTTTTCCTTGCGCACGGCCACGGGCCTGGACACCGCTGCCGACTTCGAAGCACTGGTGATAGGGCGCGGCAGCGACAACTACCTGACCCGTCTCGGCGAGGTGGCCCGGGTACGCATCGAACCCGAGGACGCACGCTTTTTCTCGCGCTCCAACGGTGTATCCGGCATAAGTCTCGGCATCGTTCCGCAGGCCAATGCCAACATCCTCGAGGTCAACCGGGCGGTACTGGCCGAGGTCGACCGTCTGCAGGCCAGCCTGCCCGCAGACCTCGTGGTTTCGGCCAGCATCGACTTCTCGCGCTTCATCGAGGAGTCGATGATCGAGGTGGTCAAGGTACTGTTCGAGGCCTTGCTGCTGGTGCTGGTCGTGATCTTTGCCTTTGTCGGCTCGCTGCGCGCCACGATCATCCCGGCACTGACCATCCCGGTTGCGATCATCTCCTCCTTCATCGTCATGGCCGCGCTCGGCTACACCATCAACACGCTCACCTTGCTGGGCCTGGTACTGGCGATCGGCCTGGTCGTCGACGATGCGATCGTCGTGCTCGAGAACATCGTGCGGAAAATGGAACTCGGCCGTCCACCGCTGCTCGCCGCGATCGAAGGCAGCCAGGAGATCGGTTTTGCCGTCATCTCGACCACGGCAGTGCTGGTCGCCGTATTCGTGCCGATCTCGTTCATGCCGGGCAATATCGGCCGGCTGTTCGGCGAGTTCGGCATTTCGCTGGCCGCTGCCATCGCGGTGTCGGGCGTCGTCGCACTGTCGCTGGTGCCGATGCTGACTTCGCTGCTGTATTCCGGTGGCGTCAAACGGGGCCAGCTGGCCACTGCGCTCGACCGGTTTTTCCAGCGCGTTACCAGCGCCTACCGGTCCTCGCTGGCCCGCTTCATCGGGCTGCGCTGGGTGGCAGTCCTCGTGCTGGCGCTGGTCGCCCTGCTTGGCGGCATCCTGTTCAGCAGCCTGCCTGGCGAATACGCGCCCAGTGAAGACCGCAACATGATCCTGATGACGGTACGCGGTCCCGAGGGCGCATCACCCGAATACATGGACCGACAGGTACGGGTCGTCGAGGGCCTGCTCATGCCCTATGTCGAGGCGGGCGACATCAGGCGGGTGGTGTCCCGCAGCGGCATGTGGGGCAGCGGCGGAGACGTGAATACCGCTTTCATATACATGCCACTGGTATCGCGAGCCGAGCGGGAGCGCTCCTCCCAGGAGCTCTCGGCCGAGATCCGCACCAAGGTGAGCGGCCTGCCCGGTGTGGTCGCGACGGTTTTCCTGCCGCCGAGCCTGGCAATACGCTCGGGTGGCGCCGGTCTGGCCGTGGTACTGAGCGGAACGACCTATGAAGAGCTGACGACATGGCAGGACCTGATCATCAGCAAGGTCGAGAAGGAGAACCCGCGCATACTCGGCATGCGCTCGGATTTCTTTCCCAACAAGCCCAAGATCAGGATAACCGTCGACCGCGATCGTGCAGCCGATCTCGGCGTTTCGCTGCAGGCCATCGGCAGCACGCTGGAGACGATGCTCGGGTCACGGATCGTCACCAGCTTTGTCGAGCGCGGCGAGGAGTACAACGTGATTCTCCAGGGCGAGGCCCGGGATCGCGAAACACCCTCCGACCTGCAGAATATCTATGTGCGTTCGGAACGTTCACCGCAACTGATACCGCTGGCGAGCCTGGTGCGTCTGGACGAGATGGCGGGACCCAAGGACCTGAAGCGCTTCAACCAGCTGCGCTCGGTGACCCTGACGGCGAGCCTGGCACCCGGCTATTCCATCGGCGAAGCCGTGAGCTACATGGAAGGACTTATCGCCAGGGAACTGCCGCCTGAAGCGAGGATTGATTTTGATGGTGAAGCCGGCGAATACAAGCGTTCCGGGAACGCGATCTACCTGACCTTCGGCCTTGCCATGATCGTGGTGTTCCTGATCCTGGCCGCACAGTTCGAGAGCTTCAAACACCCGTTGATCATCATGCTGACCGTACCGATGGCGATTACCGGCGGGCTGGTCGGGCTCTGGGTATTCGGCTCATCGGTGAATGTGTACAGCCAGATCGGCGGGATCATGCTGATCGGCCTAGCGGCGAAGAATGGCATCCTCATCGTCGAGTTCGCCAATCAGCTGAGGGACCGCGGCACCGGGTTCCATGAGGCGATCATCTCGGCCGCCAGCATCAGATTGCGCCCGGTGCTGATGACCAGCCTGTGTACGGCCTTTGGCGCCGTGCCGCTGATGCTGGCCACGGGTGCCGGCACCGAGTCGCGCCGCACGCTGGGCGCCACCGTATTCTTCGGCGTGACGATCTCGGTCTTTTTGACCCTCTACCTGATACCGGCAGTCTATGCGCTGCTGGCGCGCAGGACGCAATCGCCGGAGCACATCAGCCGGAAGATCGCCAGACTGCAGACCGATGAAACAGGAACGCAGGCCGGATCAGCCCCAACGGGCTGATGCAGGCAGGAGTTACAGACAGTCAGAAGGGGGGCGGCCCGTTCGGGCCGCCCCTTGATCAGGCAGAGGCGGGATCAGGCAGCGGCGGCCTTTTTGGCAGCCTTCTTGCGCGGCTTGGCGGCCGTAGCTGCCTCAGCCTTGGGCGCAGCAGCCTTCTTGGCCACCTTCTTGCGGCCTTTGGGCTCCGGCGTGGCCGCAGCGGGCGCAGCCCGGTCGGTGAGCATCACCAGTGCCATCGGCGCACAGTCGCCGGCACGGTAGCCCATTTTCAGGATGCGCAGATAACCACCCGGACGGCTCTTGAAGCGCGGACCGAGCTCGTTGAACAGCTTGCCCACCGAGTCCCGGTCACGCAGCCGCGAGAAGGCGAGGCGGCGACGGGCCAGGCCATCTTCCTTCGCCAGGGTGATCAGGGGCTCGATGACACGCCGCAATTCCTTCGCCTTGGGCACGGTTGTGCGGATGGTCTCTTCACAGATCAGCGAAGCCGCCATATTGCGGTACATGGCGGTCCGGTGGCTGCTCTTTCTGCCGAGGGCGCGGCCGGCCTTACGGTGCATCATGGTGACAAATTCCGTTAAATCTTCAGATTGGCCGGATCAATCCTGATCCGGGTATTCATTCAGGCTACCTGGTCGTCGTGTTTGAGCAGGCCTGCAGGCGGCCAGCTTTCGACACGCATGCCCAGCGACAACCCGTGGCTCTCCAGGACTTCCTTGATCTCGGTGAGTGACTTCTTGCCGAGATTCGGCGTCCGCAGCAACTCGACCTCGGTACGCTGGACCAGGTCACCGATGTAGTTGATGTTCTCGGCCTTGAGGCAGTTGGCCGAACGCACCGTCAGTTCAAGTTCGTCGACCGGACGCAGCAGGATCGGCTCGATCGGCGACTCGGTGGTCGACGCGGTGGCTTCATCCTGGCCGCGCAGTTCGAGGAACACATCGAGCTGGTCCTTGAGGATCGTGCCGGCCCGCCGGATCGCGTCCTCGGAATTGATGGTGCCGTTGGTCTCGATGTCGAGCACCAGCTTGTCGAGGTCCGTACGCTGCTCCACGCGTGCAGCCTCGACCGTATACGTCACCTTGCGAACCGGGCTGAAAGAAGCGTCCAGGCGCAGGCGGCCGATGGCTGAAGTCGTCTGTCCTTCGGCATCCAGCTGCTGGGTGGCAGCCCGGTAGCCGCGACCACGCTCGACAGTCAGCAGGATCTTGAGCTCACCGGCATTGGTGAGGTTGGCGATCACATGCCGCGGATTCACGACTTCCACGTCGTGATCAGTCGTGATATCGCCGGCCGTGACAGGGCCCGGACCCTTGCGATGCAGGGTCAGTTCGGCGCGATCACGGGAATGCATGCGCAGGGCCACGCCCTTGAGGTTGAGCATGATCTCGACCACGTCTTCCTGCACACCTTCGATGCTGGTGTACTCATGGAGAACACCCTCGATCTCTGCCTCGACGATGGCCGCGCCGGGCATGCTCGACAGCAACACGCGACGCAGGGCATTGCCCAGCGTATGGCCGAAGCCACGCTCAAGCGGTTCAATCACGATACGTGCGCGGTTGCCGGTCTCGGCCTGCACGCGAACGTTACGCGGCTTCAGGAACTCACTGATTGATGGTTGCATATGCGAACCCACTCTTGACTGATATTGGCTTGTTTGATTCTGGCTGGATTACTTCGAGTACAGCTCGACGACGAGATTCTCGTTCACGTCGGGCAGGATATCTTCCCGCGCAGGCAGTGACCTCAGTGTTCCTGTCAGGTTCTTGTCGTCGACCTGCACCCAGTCCGGGAAGCCAACCTGGCTCGCCATCGCGATCGCATTCCTGATCCGCGGCTGCTGGCGGGAGCGCTCACGAACCTCGACGGTATCGCCAGCTGCCACCTGGCAGGAGGGGATATTGACCACCTTCTTGTTGACCAGAATGGCGCAGTGGCTGACCAGCTGGCGAGCCTCGGCACGGGTCGACGCAAAGCCCATCCGGTAGACCACGTTGTCGAGGCGTCCCTCGAGCAGCTTGAGCAGGTTCTCGCCGGTCGAGCCCTTCATTTGCGAAGCCCGCTGGTAGGTGATGCGGAACTGGCGTTCCAGCACGCCGTACATGCGGCGCAGCTTCTGCTTCTCGCGCAACTGCAGGCCATAACCGGACAGGCGTCCCTTCTTGGTCGCCTGCTGCTTGGTCCCCGGAGGCGTCTCGAGCTTGCACTTGGTCTCGAGTGGCTTGAGGCCGCTCTTCAGGAACAGGTCGGTGCCTTCCCGGCGGGCAAGCTTGCACGTTGGTCCACGATATCTGGCCATTACTCTTACCTTTTATACGCGCCGCTTCTTCGGCGGACGACAGCCGTTGTGCGGAATGGGCGTGATGTCTTCGATGTTGCCGATGCGGAACCCGACGCTGTTGAGCGAACGGACCGCCGACTCGCGACCGGGGCCCGGACCGCTGACGAGCACTTCCAGCGACTTTACGCCGTACTCCAGTGCCGCCTGGCCGGCACGCTCAGCCGCGACCTGGGCCGCGAACGGCGTGCTCTTGCGTGAGCCCTTGAAGCCGCAGCTGCCAGCCGTACACCAGCTCAGCGTATTGCCCTGCCGGTCGGTGATCGTCACGATCGTGTTGTTGAACGTGGAATGGATATGCGCGATGCCGTCGACGACATGCCGCTTGCTCTTCTTGCGCGCCTTGCCGGCCGCAGCCGTGCCGGTTGCTGCGTCAGCGGTATCCGGAGTTTCGGGTTCTTGTGCCATAAATCTCTCTGTAATCCAGTTGCGGTTGAGGTCGTCACCGGTCGCCGGTGACGACTACAGTCCGTCTATCTCCTGATTGCCCGACGCGGCCCCTTGCGGGTTCTCGCGTTGGTGCGCGTGCGCTGACCGCGCATCGGCAGGCCCTTGCGATGGCGGATACCCCGGTAACAACCGAGATCCATCAGTCGCTTGATGCTCATGGACACTTCGCGGCGCAGGTCACCTTCGACCGGAAAGCGCGCGATCTGGCCACGAAGAGTCTCCACTTCGGCCTCGGTCAGGTCCTTCACCTTGACCTCGGGTGCAATGCCCGATGCCGCACAGACATCAAGGGCACGCTGCCGCCCGACGCCGAAAATATGCGTTAACGCAATCCCCACATGCTTGTTGGGGGGAATATTGATGCCAGCGATACGTGCCATTACACCTGCTCTCCAGTACCCGGAGCCATTAACCCTGACGCTGCTTGTGGCGGGGATCGCTGCAGATCACCCGCACCACGCGGTTGCGTCGAACGACCTTGCAGTTCCTGCAGATCTTCTTCACTGATGCCCGGACTTTCATAGTTTCACTCCTGTGGCCAGTTTCTTAACGGATCTGACCAGCCCGTCCAATGCCGCTGAAATTGGCCTTCTTCAGCATGCTGTCGTACTGATGGGACATCGTGTGCGCCTGCAACTGCGCCATGAAGTCCATCGTGACGACCACGATGATCATCAGCGAGGTCCCGCCGAAATAGAACGGCACCCGCCAGTAGAGAATCATGAACTCCGGCAACAGACAGACGGCCACCACGTAAATACTGCCCCAGAAGGTCAGTCGGGTGAGCACCTTGTCGATGTACTCGGCCGTCTGCTGCCCGGGCCGGATACCGGGGATGAAGGCACCGCTCTTCTTCAGGTTGTCCGAGGTTTCACGGGAGTTGAAAACCAGCGCCGTATAGAAGAAGCAGAAAAACATGATCATGCCGGCGTACAGGATGATGTAGATCGGCTGGCCAGGCGAGAGTTCCGCGGACAGCGTCTGCAGCCAGCCGAAGCCCTGGGTGGTACCAAACCATCCCGCGATGGTGGCCGGGAACAGGATGATGCTGGAGGCAAAGATCGGCGGAATCACGCCCGACATGTTGATCTTGAAGGGCAGATGGCTCGACTGGCCGGCGTAGACGCGGCGGCCCTGCTGGCGACGCGCATAATTGACGGTGATCCGGCGCTGGCCGCGCTCCATGAACACCACGAATGCGGTGACCGCAACCACCAGTGCGACGAGGATGAAGGCAATGGCCGGATTCATCTCGCCGGTGTTCACCAGCTCCAGCGTCCCGCCGATGGCAGCCGGCAGGCCGGAAATGATACTGGCCAGGATGATCATCGAGATGCCGTTGCCCAGGCCGCGTTCGGTGATCTGCTCGCCGAGCCACATCAGGAACATGGTGCCGGTCACCAGCGTGACGGCAGCCGTAAAGACAAAACCCGAACCCGGGTTGATCACGACCGACTGGTTCTGCAGGGCAACAGCCGCACCAACCGACTGCACCAGGGCAAGCCCGACAGTGCCAAAGCGCGTGTACTGCGTCAGCTTGCGGCGTCCGGACTCGCCTTCCTTGCGCAGCTGAGACAGCTGCGGGATGACCATGCCGGCCATCTGGACGATGATCGAGGCCGAGATATAGGGCATCACGCCCAGCGCAAAGATGCTCAGGCGCTCGAGCGCACCGCCCGAGAACATGTTGAACATCGCGAGGATCGTGCCGGACTGCTGCTCGAAAAAGCGCGCCAGCGCATCCGGATCGATACCGGGCACCGGGATAAAGGTTCCGATGCGGTAGACCACCAGCGCGCCCAGCAAAAAGAACAGGCGCTTGCGCAACTCGGTGAAGCGCGGGGCTTCGCCGAGGTTTGCCGCCGGATTTGCTGTTCCGCCTTTCGCCACTGACGTGTCCTGTCAACCCTGCCTGATTACTCTTCGATGCTGCCGCCGGCAGCCTCGATGGCCTTGCGGGCACCCGGCGTGACCTTGACGCCGGACAGCTTCACGGCCCGGGCGATCTTGCCGGAGGCAATGACCTTGGCCCGTTCAGCCTCGCGGGCGACGATGCCGGCTGCCTTCAGGCTGGCCAGGTCGATTACCGCAGCCTTTACGCGCTCGAGCTCATGCAAACGGACTTCCGCAGTCTCGCCAATCTTCTGCGAAACAAAGCCGATCTTCGGCAGACGGCGCTGCAGCGGCATCTGGCCGCCCTCGAAACCGACCTTGTGGTAACCGCCGGCGCGCGCCGACTGGCCCTTGTGGCCACGACCGCAGGTCTTGCCCTGGCCGGCGGAACTGCCGCGGCCAACGCGTTTCGGTGCCTTTCTCGAGCCTGGCTTAAGCGTGTTCAGCTTCATTTCTGCGTCCTCGTCCCTCAGGCCTGCTCTACGCGCAACATATAGGCAATGCGATTGACCATGCCGCGATTCTCCGGCGTGTCTGCAACCACGACCGAGTGGTGCATCCGACGGAGACCGAGGCCCGTAACACAGGCCTTGTGAGCCGGGAGACGACCAAACTTGCTCTTGATGAGCGTAACTTTCAGTTGCTTTGCCATTACCGCACCGCTTCCTTGATACCGGCTTGCCTGGTCCGCCTGACTCAGGCGCCGGTGATTTCCGCCAGCGACTTGCCACGCTTGGCAGCAATCGTCTCGGGCGAGTACATGTCACTGAGTGCGTTCATCGTGGCGCGCACTACGTTGATCGGATTACGCGAGCCATAGCTCTTGGCCAGCACGTTGCGCACGCCGGCACATTCGAATACCGCGCGCATCGCGCCACCGGCGATGATCCCGGTACCATCCGAAGCCGGCTGCATGTAGACGCGTGTCGAACCGTGATTGCCGGTCCGTGCGTAATACAGCGTGTCCTTCTTGAGGGCCACCGTGCGCAGGTTGCGACGCGCTGCCTGCATGGACTTCTGGATGGCAGCCGGCACCTCGCGGGCCTTGCCGTAGCCGAAGCCGACCTTGCCCTTGCCATCACCGACCACCGTCAGGGCAGTAAAGCCGAACTGACGTCCGCCCTTGACGACCTTGGCCACGCGATTGACTGCAACGAGCTTCTCGAGATAGTCGTCGCCTTCACCCGAACGGGCCTGACCCAAACCTTCCTGTCTACGCGCCACTGTCAGAACTCCAAGCCGTTTTCGCGAGCCGCTTCAGCCAGTGCCTTGACGCGCCCGTGATACTGAAAACCGGAACGGTCGAACGCCACCCGCGTGACGCCAGCCGCCTTCGCCTTCTCGGCGATGGAGCGGCCGACCACCGCCGCAGCGGCGATGTTTCCGGTGCTGTCGAGAGCCTCGCGCACTTCCTTCTGCAAGGTTGATGCTGAAACCACCACGGTACCGCCATCGGGACCGATGATTTGCGCATACATGTGACGCGGGGTCCTGTGAATCGTGAGCCGGGCAACGCCCAGCTCGCGGATCTTTGCCCGGGAGCGCCGGGCACGTCTCAGTCTGTTGTCGTTCTTGGTCATAGCATCTCTGAAGCAAGGGGTGCCGGTTCAAAACCCGGACCTGCACCTATTTCTTCTTCGCCTCCTTCAGCACAACTCGTTCGGTGGAATAACGGACACCCTTGCCCTTGTAGGGCTCGGGCGGCCGATAACTGCGGATGTCCGCAGCGACCTGGCCAACGCGGTGCTTGTCCGCACCCTTGATGAGGATTTCCGTCTGGCTCGGGGTGTCGATCGTGATGCCATCGGGAACGGCGTAGGCCACGGGATGTGAAAAACCCAGCGTCAGGTTGAGTTTCTTGCCCTGGGCCTGGGCGCGATAACCGACGCCGACCAGCTCGAGCTTGCGCTCGAAGCCCTTTGATACGCCCTCGACCATGTTGGCCAGCAGTGCACGGGTCGTCCCGGCAATGGCGCGCGCACGCTGTTCCGGCTTGCGGCTGCTGACACTGGCCTGATCGCCCGCGATATTCACTTCGACCTCGGTGCTGAGCGCAAGGTGCAGCTCGCCCTTCGGACCCTTTACCTTGACCTTGCCGGCTGCCTGGGTCATCTCGACACCCTTTGGCAACAGCACCGGTTTTCTTGCGACTCTGGACATCTAGTTCATCCTGGACAGTTAATCGGCCCGCATCACGAAACGATGCAGAGCACTTCTCCACCATGCCCACCAGCGCGGGCCACACGGTCGCTCATCACACCGGCCGACGTCGAGACAATCGCGATACCAAGGCCACCCTGGACCTTGGGCAGGCTACCCTTGCCGCGGTAGATGCGGAGACCCGAGCGGCTTACACGCCGTATTTCCTCGATCACCGGACGCCCCTCGAAATACTTCAGCTCGACATGCAGGACCGGCTTGTTGTTCTCGCCCGCCTCGACACGGTACGAAGCGATGTAGCCTTCATCGAGCAACACCTTCGCAATGGATTCCTTCTTGGTCGAAGAAGGCATGGACACAGAAGGCAGGGAAACCCTCTGGCCATTCCGAATGCGGGTCAGCATATCGGCGATCGGATCGGAGATGCTCATGGATTCGTTTACTCGCTTCTGTCTGCTTTCAGGTTTGCGAACTGACCGGACCGGCCGGGAAGTCCGCTGATCGTTTACCAGCTGGCCTTGCGCATGCCCGGGATATTGCCTTCCAGCATGAGCTCGCGCAGCTTGGTCCGCGACAGGCCAAACTTCTGGTAGTAACCCCGCGACCTGCCGGTAATAGAGCAACGGCTGCGCATCCGGCTCGGGCTCGAATCACGCGGCAGCGACTGGAGCTTGTCCTGTGCCACCTGCTTGTCTTCAGCACGCGACTTCGGGCTGGCGATGATTGCCTTCAGCTCCTGGCGCTTTTTAGCGTAGCGCCGTACAAGCTTTGCCCGTTTCTCGTCACGGAGCACCATTGATTTCTTGGCCATGTTCGGTTCTATCCCGTCACTTGCGGAAAGGAAAATTGAATTCTTCAAGCAGGGCACGGGCCCGCTCATCAGTGCCGGCTGTGGTCGTGATGGTGATATCCATGCCCCGGATCGTATCGATCTTGTCGTAATCGATTTCCGGGAAGATGATCTGTTCCTGGATACCCATGCTGTAGTTGCCGCGGCCATCGAACGACCGGCCGTTCAGGCCACGGAAGTCGCGAACACGCGGGATGGCGATGTTGACCAGGCGATCAAGGAATTCGTACATGCGGGCCCGGCGCAGCGTGACCTTGCAACCGACGGGATAGCCCTCGCGAACCTTGAAGGTTGCGACGGACTTCCGCGCCAGGGTGACCTGCGGCTTCTGCCCGGCAATGCTGGTCATGTCCTGCACGGCCTTCTCGATGACTTTCTTGTCCGTGATCGTCTCGCCCACGCCCATGTTCAGCGTGATCTTGACGATCCGCGGCACTTCCATCGCGTTCTCGATGCCAAGCCGCTCGCGCAACTTCGGCACGATCCGGGTGGCGTACTCTTGCTGTAGTCTGGTCATATTCCTGTTGGGATCCTGTTGATTCGCCCGTCCTGCTTCAGGCAGGTGACGAATCAGGCATCCACGACCTCTTTGTTCGACTTGAAGTACCTGACTTTCCGCCCGTCTTCCAGGGTACGGAACCCCACGCGGTCACCCTTGTTCGTCACCGGGTTGAACAGCATCACGTTGGAGATATGCAGGGACATCTCTTTCTCGACGATACCGCCCTGCAGGCCCTTGTTCGGATTAGGGCGCTGGTGCCGCTTGACGACATTGGCACCTTCAACCCAGACCCGGTCGCCTTCCACCTTCGTAACCGTTCCACGCCGGCCCTTGTCGCGGCCGGTGCTGACGATGACCTGGTCGTTTTTCCTGATCCTGTTCACGACTCTACCTTCCACTGAACTCGCCACACGCGGGCAATGCTCAGAGCACCTCCGGTGCCAGAGAAATGATCTTCATGAAGTTCTCGTTACGCAGTTCGCGGGTTACCGGCCCGAAAATACGCGTACCGATCGGCTCCAGCTTGTTGTTCAACAGCACTGCAGCATTGCCGTCGAAGCGGATCACCGACCCGTCGGGACGGCGTACGCCCTTGCGGGTGCGCACCACGACCGCGTTGTAAACCTCGCCTTTCTTGACACGACCCCGCGGGATCGCATCCTTGATGCTGACCTTGATGACGTCGCCGATGTAGGCATAACGACGGCGGCTGCCACCAAGCACCTTGATGCACATCATCTGGCGAGCACCGCTGTTGTCGGCGGCCGCGAGGTATGTCTGCATTTGGATCATGATCGATTCCCAATAAAACCAGCGCTGCTAAAGCTTCCGTTGTGAGAACGGCCATCCCGCAAGGGACCGCCTATTCCGCCTCGGCCCGCTTGATAACCTCCACGAGCCGCCAGGCCTTCCGCTTCGAGTAAGGCCGGCACTCGGTAATAGAAACCACATCCCCCTTCTGGGAAGTGTTGTTCTCGTCGTGTGCAAGCAGCTTGGTCGTGCGGCGCACATACTTGCTGTACTGCGGGTGCTTCACGAGCCGCTCGACGACAACAGCGATGGTCTTCTCCATGCTGTTGCTGACAACCGTACCGGTCAACGTCCGGATCGGCGCGGCCGATTCAGCGGCCTGGCTGTTCACGTTATTGCTCATGCAGCACCGCCAGTCTTGTCCTTGTTGCTCTGCTCACTCATCAGTGTCTTGATCCGCGCTATGTTCTTCCGCACCTTGGCAAACTGATCAGGCTTGCTCAGCTGACCGGTTGCACGCTGCATGCGCAGGTTGAACTGCTCCTTGCGCAGGCCAAGCAGCTCCTCGCCCAGCTGGGCCCCAGTTTTCTTGCGCAGGTCGGAAAGCTTCATCGCCTAAATCCCCAAATACCGGCCGTCTAGACAACGTGCCGGCTGACAAACATGGTCGTCACAGGCAGCTTTGACGCCGCCAGACGGAAAGCTTCCCGGGCAAGCGCCTCGGTCACGCCTTCAATCTCGTAGAGCACCGCGCCAGGCTGCACCTGCGCCACCCAGAACTCGACGTTACCCTTACCGCTGCCCTGCCGGACTTCGAGCGGCTTGGCGGTAATCGGCTTGTCCGGGAACACCCGGATCCAGACCTTGCCACCGCGCTTCACATAGCGGGTCAGGGCGCGACGGGCAGCCTCGATCTGACGGGCGGTCAGGCGACACCGGTCGGTGGCCTTCAATCCGAACTCACCGAACGCCACGGTATTGCCACGCTGGGCAAGACCCCGGTTACGGCCCTTGAACTGCTTCCTGAACTTGGTGCGTTTTGGCTGCAACATCTGGTCAATTCCTCAACGCGCCGCCGCAGCGGACGCCGCCGCTTCTTCTGCTGCGATTTCCTGGCGGTCAAACACTTCGCCGCGGAAAATCCAGACCTTCACACCGATGACCCCGTAGGTGGTCATCGCTTCTGCCAGTGCGTAATCGATATCGGCGCGAAAGGTATGCAATGGCACCCGACCTTCCCGCGTCCATTCGGTACGCGCGATCTCGCCGCCATTCAGGCGCCCGGCAACCTGGACCTTGATGCCCAGCGCACCGAGACGCATGGTGTTCTGCACGGAGCGCTTCATTGCCCGGCGGAACATCACACGCCGCTCGAGCTGCTGCGCGATACCCTCGGCAACCAGCTTCGCATCGAGTTCCGGCTTGCGGATCTCGGCGATGTTTATCCGCACGTCGTTGACCGGCATCTTGAGGAGCTTCGCGACCTGCGCGCGCAATCCCTCGATGTCCTCGCCCTTCTTGCCGATGACCACACCCGGCCGTGCCGTGTGAATGGTGATGTACGCCTTGCGGGCCGGACGCTCGATCAGGATCTTGCTGACCGAGGCTTCCTTGAGCTTCTTCTTCAGAAACTCGCGGATTTTGAAATCCATCGAAATGTAGTTCGGAAACGTACGCTGGTCGGCGTACCACTTGGACGCCCAGTCCCGCGTGATACCGAGCCGGATGCCGATCGGATTGACCTTCTGTCCCATGCTGCTATTCGTCCGCGACTTGTATGGTGATATGACTGCTGCGCTTCTGGCGAGGCGAAGCCCGACCCTTCGCGGAAGCGCGAAACCGACGCAGTCGCGGCGCTTCGTTCACGAAGACGGTGGATACCTTCAACTCGTCGATATCCGCCGCATTGTTGTGTTCTGCGTTGGCGATGGCCGAATCCAGCACCTTCTTCAGCAGGAGGGCACCCTTCTTGGGCATCAACTCCAGGATCTGCCGGGCACCGGCAACCGACTTGCCGCGAATGGCATCGGCCACCAGCCGGCATTTCTGCGGCGAGATACGCGCGTACTTCAATGTCGCTGAAACCTGCATATCCGGATCCTCAACCTGCAGCCTTGGTCTTCTTGTCACCCGAGTGACCCTTGAAGGTCCGGGTTACGGCGAACTCGCCGAGCTTGTGGCCGACCATGTTCTCGGTGATCAGCACCGGGATGTGGTCACGCCCGTTGTGGATGGCGATGGTGAGCCCGACCATTTCCGGCAGGATCGTCGAACGCCTCGACCAGGTCTTGATTGGCCGGCGATTGTTGGCGCCAACGGCGGCCCTGACCTTGTTGGCCAGGTGCAGATCGATAAACGGCCCCTTTTTTACGGAACGTGCCACGATTCAAATCCTTTGACGGTACCTGTCGTTACTTCTTGTCGCGCCGACGCACGATCATTCCGGCAGTACGCTTGTTGTGCCGGGTCTTGTAGCCCTTGGTCTTTACGCCCCACGGCGTGACGGGGTGACGGCCACCGGAGGTCTTGCCCTCACCACCACCGTGCGGGTGGTCCACCGGGTTCATGACAACACCACGGACCGTCGGGCGGATGCCGCGCCAGCGCTTTGCGCCGGCCTTGCCGAACTTGCGGAGATTGTGCTCCTCGCGTCCGACCTCACCGATCGTCGCACGGCATTCGACATGGACCTTGCGCATCTCGCCGGAACGCAGGCGAACCGTCGCGTAAATGCCTTCGCGGGCCACGATCTGGATGCCGGTACCGGCCGCCCTGGCAAGCTGCGCACCCTTGCCGGGCTTCAGTTCCACGGCATGCACCAGCGTACCCACCGGGATATTCCGCAGCGGCATCGCGTTACCGGACTTGATCGGCGCATCACGCCCCGAAACAACACTGTCACCGGCAACCAGGCCCTTCGGCGCAATGATGTAGCGACGCTCGCCATCGGCATACAGCAGCAGCGCAATATGCGCACTGCGGTTCGGATCGTATTCAATGTGCTCGACCCGGGCCGGAATACCGTCCTTGTCGCGCTGAAAGTCGATGATCCGGTAAAGACGCTTGTGGCCGCCACCCTTGTGCCGCGTGGTAATACGGCCGACGCTGTTGCGACCCGTTGCCCGTCCGACCTGCGTGACCAGCGGCGCGTGCGGCTTGCCCTTGTGCAGGTCCGGAGTCGTCACCTTGACGACGAAACGACGCCCAGGGGAAGTTGGTTTTGTTTGCTGGAGTGCCATGGTTTAAGCCTTAGGATCTCTTGCTCGAACGTCGCTCGCCCGGAACCTGTCAGTCGTTCCCGTGAAAATCGATATCCTGGCCTTCAGCCAGGGTTACGTAGGCCTTCTTCCAGTCCTGACGCCGGCCGATGCTGCGCCCGAGACGCCGCACCTTGCCCGCCACATTCACGACCTGCACCGCAGTGACCTTGACGCCGAACATCAGCTCGACGGCACGCTTGACCTGCGCCTTGTCGGCATCGCGACGCACCTTGAACACAAACTGCTTGGCACGCTCGGCAATCCGGCTGCTTTTTTCGGAAAGATGCGGGCCCACCAGTACGGTCATCAGCTTTTCATTGGCGAGATTGACGCTCATGACAGACGCTCTCCGACAGCCTTGAGGGCTGCAGCCGTGGCCAGCACTTTCTCGAAACGAACCAGCACAAGCGGGTTCAGGCCGGCAACATCAATGACCTCAACCTGATGCAGGTTCCTGGCTGACAGGCGCAGGTTGTCCGTACACTGATCGACGAGGATCAGCACCCGGTCCAGGCCCAGCCCCTGCAGATAGGCGACGAGGTCACGGGTTTTGGGTCGCGCCAGCCCGATCTCATCGACGACAACCAGACGGTCCTGCCGGACCAGCTCCGAAAACACCGACCGCATGGCGGCCTGGTACATCTTCCTGTTGACCTTCTGGCTGTAGTCGCGTGGTTTCGCTGCAAATGCGCGGCCACCACCTACCCAGATCGGACCGCGGGTCGTACCTGCGCGCGCGCGACCGCTGCCCTTCTGCTTGAAGGGCTTGCGTCCGCCACCGCTGACCTCGGCGCGGGTTTTCTGCGCCTTGGTACCGGCACGGCCACCTGCCATATAGGCAGTAATCACCTGATGTATCAGGGCCTCGTTGAACTTGGCACCAAAGGCATCACCGGATACCTCAAGGCTGCCGCCACCATGCATTGCGAGCTTCATCTCTGCCTCAGCCCTTCTTCTTGCGGTCAATCTTCGCGGCGGGCTTGACCACCACGTGCGAACCCGCATGTCCCGGCACAGCGCCCTTGACCAGCAACAGGTTGCGCTCGGCGTCAACCCGCACCACGGCCAGGTTCAGGATGCTGCGCCCGCTGTTGCCCAGATGCCCGGACATCCGCTTGCCCTTGAATACGCGGCCCGGAGTCTGGCGCTGACCGATGGAACCCGGAACGCGATGCGAAACCGAGTTACCGTGGGTTGCATCCTGGCCGGCGAAATGGTGCCGCTTGATGGTACCGGCATAACCCTTGCCGATTGTGGTACCGCGAACGTCGACCAGCTGGCCAGCACTGAAAGCTTCGACAGTAATCTGCGAACCCTGGGGATGCGCAGCGGCTTCCGCCTCACTGACCCTGAACTCCCACATGCCCTCGCCGGGCTCTGCGCCGGCCTTGGCATACTCGCCGGCCAGGGGCTTGTTGACCCGGCTCAGCTTCACCGCACCCGTGGTGACCTTGACTGCCGAATAACCGTCGGAGTCTGCCGACTTGACCCGCATGACACGGTTCGGCAATGCCTCGATGACGGTTACAGGAACGGACGCGCCATCCTCAGTGAAGATTCGCGTCATTCCGCGTTTTCGCCCTACCAGACCGATCGTCATCTCGCTATACCCTGGCCACCCTGGCTGACGTCGGACCGGAAACCCGGAGCGGAAGCCGCACCCCGCCATCGTCTGGCGAATGCTGACCTTCCATCGGAGACCCCGAACCGCGCCGCGCGGGCGGATTCAACTATTTGTTATGCGGCCCCGTCTGGGCCACCGCAGCCTGTTTAAACCTTGATTCCGGGTGGCCAAGCCCGCTTCCGGGCCAGATACCACCGACGTTTTGCACCGCAGGGAACCTGTCGGCACCTCCCGCGTAGCCGGTTAGTATAACAGTCTTCCGGCGCAGTTCAATTTTCGCTAGTTAAGCTTGATCTGCACGTCGACCCCGGCTGGCAATTCCAGCTTCATAAGGGCATCCACGGTCTTGTCGGTGGGCTCGACGATGTCCATCAGCCGCTTGTGGGTCCGGATCTCGTACTGGTCCCGGGCGTCCTTGTCAACGTGCGGCGAGGTCAACACCGTGAACCGCTCGATCCGGCTGGGCAGCGGTACAGGGCCATGAACCTGGGCACCAGTGCGCTTGGCGGTTTCAACGATCTCGCGTGCCGACGTGTCGAGCAGGCGATGATCAAACGCCTTCAACCGGATCCTGATGTTCTGACTCTTGGCCATTTTCCTTACTACCTTTGCTCTTGCTTGCTTACTTGAGAATTTTCGCGACCACGCCGGCGCCGACGGTACGGCCGCCTTCGCG